>CAZYMD010000106.1:0-17672 GCA_964649005.1 uncultured Pirellulales bacterium | reverse complement strand
GGGGCCTACCCATTCGAGGGGTCTGTGCATCATTACGTACTTACCAGCCACTTTTTCTGGGAAGAGAATTACATCGCGGTCGTCGAGGACGGGATCGGTAATGCGGCCTACGCGAATCCATTTTTTGAAGTCCTTAGTTAAAAGCAGGCCTGTGCTGGTGGCGTTGTTTCGTAGATAGCGAGGGAAATCGGGCGGGGATACGGGCCATTTGTATCGCTGGTCTTCTGGCATCCAGAATTGGCCGTACGGGAAGAACCTTGCGGCATAGGTGATGTAGTACCAGTCGCCGATCTTTATCATGCGCGGGTCCTGGATCGTGCTGGCGTCGAATCCATCGATACTGGGGCTTAGGACCGGTTCATTGGAGACTCGCTCGAAGTGGTAGCCATCGTTGCTGGTGGCGAGGCCGAAATAGCATTTGTATTCGGGGTGCGATTCGGCGGCTCGGTATAGGAGAAGGACTTTGTTTTGCTCGCGGTCGTACCAGGCAGCCGGGTTGAATACGGCCAGGTCCTCCCACCAGTTGGCGGGATTCGCCGACAGGATTGGATTGCCTTCGTAGCGTTTTAATTTCACTAACTTTGCTCCTGATTCTATAACTTTTGTATTTTGACGGATTCTGCGTCACGACCCTGCTCGAATCAGCCATAGAATATAAAGTCAGGAGGCTAAAAAGGCAAAAGTTAAAAACGAGGGATGGGTACGTTATAAGAAAGGGGATTTTGTTAATGTAGTTTCCTGTATTTGCTTATTTTTGTCTTTTTCATTTATAGGGCGGCGTTGACGCATTCATAGACTGGATTAACCATCATGTCAGTTTTCATCAAGCCAGTGTAAGGCCATGATTGCGAAATCTTTGGAATCGACTATACAATCGCCATTGATATCGCCTGCTATGATGGTGTTGCAGATTGGGGTGTCGAAATATGACTTGCTGGCTTCGTGGGTGCCGCCGTAGGCGCCCATGTTGATGATGCCTCCGTTGGGGAATGGCTCATAGCCAAGTGGAGTGGCTAAATCGCCTGCATCAATACATGGGCTGGTTACGTCATCCTGTATCCAGCTACTACTTTTCGGATCCCATCTTCCCGCTTGGGATTTCAGATGATAATCTCCATCTATCCAGAAATCATCGTTGGCATCTTCTGGTGTGTTCGAATCTGAAATATATCCTGCAGCAGCGAAATATGGATTATCAACAAAATTACCTATACCGGCGATGTCGTCATTCGTATTAGTCACACAACAATAGTACATTTCGAAAGATTGACACTCGCTGAAAAGTATATGCGCAGCCATACCGGTCGCATCGTTTCCAGTGTTATCTTTGAAAATACTATTCAATATCGTTGTGATGCATCCTTGATCTCCATGGATGGCTCCACCTCGATCAACAGCATCGCTGGAATTTCCAAAGAAGACACATCTGTCAATGTACAGTCTGCTGTTACGGGTATAGATTGCCCCCGCTGAGGTTGCATGATTATTCTCAAATATGCAGGCCTCCAGGTAAAGTTCACCAGAAACTGTTTCGGCAAATATCGCACCGCCGGCATCAGCATAATTGGATGTGAATCTACAGGAATACGCTATCAGATCATTTGGGCCGGTATGAAATATTGCTCCAGCCATACCTGGGCGCTCAATCCTATTTCCGTCAATAAATCGGTGTGGTGTATTGTTAACAAATGTACAATCGATAAATGTTGGTTCAGACATTGAGCTTGCCACTGCAGCACCACGCCCTCCACTATTGTTGATAAAGGTACATTTTCGAAAAACCGGTGCAGCCTTATATATGTAAACAGCACCGCCAAGATCCTGAGCATAGTTATTGATGAATACACAGTTATTGATGCGAGGCTCCAATTGATATTGTGACGATTCGACAGCCAGCGTTCGGGGGCGTGTTCCACCACCACTGGATGTTTTTTGGCAGCAATAAATCGCTGCACCATTTGCTGCGGTGCCATTAATAATCGTCAGGCCATCCAAGATTGTACCTATACCCTCATCAGAATCGAAGATAAAACCACGGAAGGTAATTGAGGTGGTCGATATATCGAGATCGATAATTGTAGTAGCAACGATATCGGGATCATTCGGATCAATACTTCTAATGGTGATTGCTTTCCCATTACAACGGATATTTCTATTGCCTTCGCCTGTATATTGTCCTGGAGAAAGAATTACAAGTCCTCCATCTGTAACGTTGTCGACAGCATTCTGAATCGTAGGAAATTGCTCGGGAACTTGACCGACAGAACCTGTAATGGTAAGGTAAACTTGAATAGTTTGTGGGGTATTTGCGGCATTAGGATCCACGACTTCGAGTGGATAATTATAGAATCCCGGCTCAAGGTAGGACGTATGGAACATGACAGTTAATTCATCCCATTCACCGGTCGAGGAACCAGTATTAGGTTCGACAGTGAGCCAATTGCAATCTTCGACAACTCTCCAATTGAGTATTCCCAGATCTTTATTACATACCTTAATTATCTTTGTATCCTGGGGATCAATTCCCTCAGCAGTTGTTATCGTTATGTAATTAGGCGTACATTTGATAATGGCTTTTGCAACTATGAGAGTGACAGGGATTGTCACGGGTGAGTTAAAGGCGTTTGGATCGGTGCAAACAACATCACAGGTATAAGTTCCAGGACTCATTCCTGTGGAATCGATCTCACATGTAATGGCATTAGGTTCACCTCTCGATTGGCCGGTAGTTGGAGTCAGGCTTAGCCAAGAGCAGTCATAATTCAATTGCCAGGAGAGCAAACCTCCATTGAGATTTCTCAATGTGAATGTCTGTGCAGGAGGATTGACACCATCAGTGCCACAGCGAAATGAAAGATTATTAGGGGTAACACCGATGACCGGTCCTTCGACCAGCAATTCTATATCGATGTATTGAGGAGAATTCAATGTGTGATCAGCAGTAATTTCGATACGACAGTGATAGGTTCCAGCCCCCAGATCGTTCACATCAACGCTAACTGTCATTTCGTCACTTTCACCATCCGAGACGCCTGAAAGTGCTGAAATATCAAGCCAGTTGCAATCCTCGATAGCAGTCCAGTTTAGTGTGCCTACATGACCATTACTTATCTCGATAGTTTGAGGTGGAGGTAGTGAACCACTTTTGCGATAGTGAAAGTGAAGTTCGTGATTGTCCAATTCAATCGATGGGCCCTGTACTATAAGTTCTACAGAAACTCGCTGCGGGCTGAACAGCGCATCCTGTCCCCAGATTTCGATAGTGCCATAATAGTACCCCCCGAGCAGATCATTAGCATCAACAATGAATATTTGTGTATTATTTGGATCGCTTGTGGAAGAGCCAGATGATGGTGCAACCGTTAGCCAGTTCGAATCAGTTACAACATACCAGTCCATTATACCAAACAAAGCGTTTTGAATGGCTATTGGTTTTGATTCTGGTAAAGGACCACCTTCATCCATTGTGAAGCTGACAGACAATGGAGAGATATTAACTTTCGGTGTATTAGGATTGTATTCATCGGCTCCTATATCAACGCTGGTTCCATAGATTCGAGTTTGACCATCCAGGTCCGTTTGGGTTGCAAGGTCAGATACGAAAATGCCGGTGTCTATACATGGTGACGTAGCCTGGAGATGATAATCTTCATTGAGTAATCTTGGTTGATCGCCAAAATTGCCGTTTCCTCCCAAATCGCCCGTCCAACCTTGAACGCAACAGTTCGTTATTTCTCCGATAGGACCACTAAGTTGGTGTCGCTCAACTCCATAGATCGGTTTAGAAACGGAATTACCCCAGACAATTGAGTTAATTACTTTAGTCTGTGATCCAGAGAGTACAATTCCTCCACAGATATCTCCTCTATTTGTCAGGACGGTACAATTAATCACAATGACACTTCTATCTTTAGCTCCGACGATCGCCCCAAATCCCCAAAGAGCGACATTTTCATAAAAGGAGCAATTAGAGTAGGTAGCGTCTACGCTAATACCACTGCAAATTGCAGACCCAGAATAACGTGCTGTGTTTCTGACGAACAAACAATCTGTCACATAGAACCGTGTTTTATGTGAACTATGGTAGATTGCGCCGCCGAATTCTTCAGCATAGTTTTCAACAAACCTGCAATTTCTAATGGTCGGAGTTGCTGAATTGCAGTAGATAGCTCCACCACTTACAGCATGGCCAAACTTGATATTGAAGCCGTCGAGAATTGATGTATCCAGTTCTGCTTTTGTGAAGGAGAATGCACGCCCTTGGTGTTTGCAATCAATAGTGCAGTTGTGCCAGCCTTCGGCGGATTTGACAGTTATTGCCTTGCCAAGGAAATCTATATTTCTGTTACCAGTGCCGATATATGTTCCTGGTTTTACCAGTACTATATCACCATCATTGGTATCGTTGATTGCAGCTTGTATATTATTGAAATCGGCGGGACCATCGTCATCAACAGTAAAGGTTTTTGCCTGGCAAATAATCGGAATACATACTGATATCAGTAGTAGTATTGCAAATCTACCAGAATTCCACACTGCTCCCATATTACTCTCCTTATTCAGATGTATTTTTCTGAAATCAAATAAAATTATAACTGAACATTGTTTGCATGTCAAAAGAAAGTTCCAATTATCGACTATAATACAACAAAGACTAATGAAATAAGGGATGCCATATCGTGTGCTATGTTGATTTGCCTTGGTTGCAGACAAAGTATGATATGATATAATGAATATTCGCTCTTATTATAAGAATTGGTTTGTCTTTGTGCTTTTGCAAGCAGGAAGGAACAGGGCTATGGCAGACGGTATGCGGAATTTTCAATCGGGCAGGAATAGTATTTCCAGGCGAGAGTTTCTAAGTGCGGCGGCGGCGGGGGTGGCGGGGTTTACGATTGTTCCAAGTTACGTGCTTGGGCAGGCGAGTCGTGCGGCGCCGAGCGAGAGGGTCAACGTTGCTGTGATCGGGACGGGGGGACAGGGCAAGCATAACACAAGAGCCCTATTGCAGCAAAGTGATGCGCGTGTGATGGCAGTATGTGACGTGATGAAGGATGCAGATTACAGCAGGTTCTATTACGGCGGAACGGCAGGGCGGGAGCCGGTCGCGAAAATGATAGATGAGAACTATGCGGGCAAAGGCGGCGCGAAGTGCGCCACTTACATTGACTTTCGCAAGATGCTGGATAAGGAAAAGGATATCGACGCGGTGTTGATTGCGACGCCGGACCACGTTCATGCGATTGCCGCTCTTAGGGCGATCGGGCACGGCAAGCATGTTTACTGCGAGAAGCCTTTGGCTCATTCGATCTATGAGGTGCGAAAGGTGACTGAGGCAGCTCGTGCGGCGAAGGTTGCGACTCAGATGGGCAACCAGGGGCACAGCAGCGAGACGATTCGGATGACCTGCGAGTGGATATGGGATGGGGCTATCGGTGAAATACGCGAGGTTCATTCGTGGAGCAATACGGGGCTTGACTGGGCGGACTACAGGATGAGCAGGCCTACGGAGACTCCACCAGTTCCGGCTGAGCTGGATTGGGATTTGTGGCTGGGGCCGGTGAAAAAGCGGCCGTATCATCCTGCGTATGCCCCATATAACTGGCGAGGCTGGTGGGATTTCGGGACGGGGGCTATCGGTGATATGGCTTGCCATAACATGGACCCTGCGTTCTGGGCTCTGAAGCTTGTACATCCTGTCAGCGTCGAGGGCAGTGCGACGAACATCAACGACGAGACGACGCCGTTCGGGTCCATAGTTAACTATCAATTCCCGGCCAGAGGGGATATGCCACCTGTGAAGCTGACGTGGTACGGTGGTGGACTGATGCCGCCGCGTCCGGACGAGTTAGAGCCAGGCAGGGATTTGACGGGAAGGGGCAACGGTATCCTTTTCGTGGGGAGCAAGGGCAAGATCATGACCGATGGTTGGGGAGGGAGCCCGCGAATTATCCCCGAGAGGAAGATGAAAGAATACAAGCTGCCTGCAAAGACGCTGCCTCGCTCTAAGGGACACCACCGCGATTGGCTCGACGCGTGCAAGGGAGCAACACCGGCCAGCGCCAACTTTGATTATTCCGGCCCGATGACCGAGGTTATCCTGCTGGGTAATGTCGCCCTGCGAGCGGGCAAGAAGCTTGCCTGGGACGGGGAAAAAATGAAGGCTCTTAACTGCCCTGAAGCGGACCAATACATCCGTCCTGAGTTTCAGAATGGCTGGAAAATATAACGGGCGACCGTTCGTTAGTCTACCCTGACAAATTGGTCGGGGGTAGAAGCCATTAGTGATTGTTTCGTATTAGAACGAGCCGGGCTGCTTGTTTGGAGGGGTGCTTGTTTGCTCGTGGTTTGTGTCGTTGCAGTCGAACGATGGTTTCTGTGCGAACAGAGAGCGTATCAGTGAGGCACCGACCCAGAGACCGCTGGCAATTACCAACAGTGCGGCAATTTTTACAGCCATTAGTGCTACAGTCTGCATTCTTTACGCCTTTCAAGCTCCTTCGATATCAAGTGTCCCAAAGCGTATGCCAGCAGGGCGGCGGCAAGGGCGGGAATAATGGCGGGGAATTTTTTAAAATCAGGATGGAGTAATTGCTTTTGGACCAATACAGGAACAATGAACTTGAGCAGTATGGCTATAGTAGTGCCGACCACCATCGAGGCGATGCCAGCCAGTGGTCGGGGCTTCTTTACCCACAAGCCGATGATAAGGGCAGGCAAAATGGCCGGCGCCCAGATTGTGTAACATATCAGCAGTCCGCTTATGATGTCACGAACAGCGAGAGCCGCCGCGGCAGCGCTGGCGGCGATAGCAATTGTAGCACACCTGCCAATCATCAAAGCGGTCCCGTTCGTTACCTGTGTAAACGGTTTGATTATATCCTGTGTGAATGCGACCGCGCCGGCATTGAGCAATGAATCCAGGCTGGACATTACAACAGAGACAAGCACCGCAAGCAGAAGGGCATAGCCATATGTTGGCATTACCGTCTTAACGAGCCCAAGCAGAACGTAGTCACCGCTGGTGCTATCGGGGATAATTCCCCTGGCTGAGATGCCAAGGGCTATCACTACAAGAAACCAGATAGCGCTGAAAATGCCGGCAAGGACAAAACCGTATCGCGAGACACGGGTGGTTTTGGATGCCAACGCTCTGTTTGCGTAGGGCGGTATTAGCATTTCGCCCAGGAAAAACGCGGCCAGCAATCCCACAATCTCCATGGGCGAAGTCGCATTAAAACCTTCCCGGGTGGCTGTGTATGCCTCTTTTGCCAAGGTTTCTGTGCCACTGAAACGATGCAAGAGTATCACAAACAGTATCAGGGGCACGAGTATAGCAAACGTGCTGAACTGAAATGCATCTGTTATTACGCTTGCGCGAAGTCCGCCGAAAGTGGTGTACAAGACGGTTATGCCTACGACTACGACCACGCTGGACCAAGGGGGCAGACCAAACATATCCTGTAGGACGTCACCACCGGCCTTGGCCATAACCGCTGAGAAGGCGGCACACAAGCCGACGGATATCACACCAGCCAGAACCTGGCACTGGCGATTGTACTTCTGGCCGATGGCGTCTCCGAGTGTGTGACAGCCTTTTAGCTCGCGAAGTTTGGGCGCTACAAAAATTCCAACGAGAATATTCTGAAGAGCGTAAGCCAATCCGATAAGCCAGAAAAGAAGGCCGCTCCTGAAGCCCCTTCCGACGAATCCGATTGAAAAGCCGGGCCCGACATATGTGGCCGCCAGGCTGCCGAAGACCAAGGCCAATGGAAGCTGACGCCTGGCGAGAGAGAAATCCTCAAACTGTTTCGCGGCTCGTGCGCGCAAAGCGACACACGTGAGCAGAAGCACGTAGACTACAACAACAGCCACCGGCAGGATACTATTCACTGCATTGCCTTTTATTCAGTATGGGCCGGTGACAGTGGATGTACCGGACCATCGTAAAGGATCATTGCCCCACATCCTGGAACGTTTCTTCTTCGAGTTCACTTATAGTGGCATTTAGTTCGGCTTCGGTGCGGATCCACCCGAATCGCACATCGACAAGAAACGTTCTGTACCACTGAATCAAGTTTTTGGCAAAGTCTGAATCCTTGCAGTAGATTCCGAACGAAATCTCCCCTGCATGGGAGCCGGCTCTCCTTGGTTTCTGGGGAAAGGCCAAGAGTACAGAACTCCGCGACAGCAGGAACTCTATGTCGGAGACAGTACTGTTGTATATGCGCAATCTGCCGGATTCGATAGCCTCAGGATACTTGCGAAAGAGGTGACGTGCAGCGTTTGAAAATCCCGGCACGCTCATGTTCATCGCGCGATGCACAATAACATCGGGGTAGTCCTCGATGATTTCGTATAGGGTGCTGAGATAGTCGTCTATGGGCTGGCGTTCTCCCTCAAACAGCATGCACGTCCAAATCTCACCATGTCCCGTCGCGTCGAGCTGATCCTTGAGCATCCGCCTTGCAGCATCATAGGTCTGACCTCGGCTGCCGAGAACCTTGAGCAGCCTTTCAGTCAGGGGCCTTGCCCAGTCCGGCGTATCTGCCGGTAGAGTCTGCGGCGGGCAGACACCGAGACGTGTCAGTAGTCTGAGGAACTGCTTTTCGTCCGAACCATAGAAGCGTCGTCCAATCGTGCTGCCAACATTTCCGTTGCACTCGAGGCCGTATTTCTTATGGTAGCCGAACGAAAGACGGTGCACCTCGTAGCTCTTACTCTTGAGCATTTCCTCCAATTGGCCGAGCAGCCAGACAGCTTCCTTTTCAGGGGCCTTGTCTATGGAAAGATGAACATTGGGACATAATACAATTGGCCTGGGTCCGAGCATGTCCGACAATGCCTCGAATTCGTCCACGGCCTGCTCTATCTCCTGCCTGCTGTCGTACATCTCGATACAAACGAATACCACGAGGACATTCTCGAATTCCTGTCTTGGCTGACGGCGAGAAATGGTGTCCGGGTCTATCCTCGTTGACGGCTCTTTGTCTTCAAAGTGGCATGACGAACACTGGTAACAATCAAGAATCATAGCATTTCTTCGGTTTTGTTCTTCTCAAAAACAATCTTTGGGCCCGCGGTGCGTTTGGCTCGTGGGGCCCCAGCCTTCTTCATGCGAGAGACAATCTTGGCGTCGACACGCGATATGAACAAGCCCACATCGGGTGTAACCGCCTTTTCGGCAAAACCGACGCTGTTCAGGACTCTAGCCATTTCGGTTGTCTCCCAAAACTCCTGGGATGAAGCCATTTTATTACTTTCCGCCCGACTTATCGATTTGAGAAACACCGGGATTTCACCGTCACGTAAAGCCCCAGCATAGTCGGCCAACAATTCCTGGATTTCCCGATCTGTGTCAGACATCGCTCTTAGCTCCTCTGCCAACAGGCGTCAAGTTTTCACGACAATATCCGTGCAGCATTTTTTCCAACTTCAATATAGTTCGGAACTTCAGCATTTTCACCGCTCCGACGGTTGTATTCAGCTCGTTGGCAATAGCCCTTATCGACATCCCGTTCATCCATAGCTCGATGGCTTTGCGCTCACGCGATTTGAGCTTGCCTAACGCTTTGTGAAGTATCTCCTTGAGTTCCGATTGAGATACCGATTCGAGAACGCCGAGTTCCGGCGCCATCAAGTTCATCATGTCAGTTTGTGAAAGACAAAGATTTCTGTTGATTCTCCTGTACACTTCCCTCAGGCGTTTCCGCATGTAGTACATGTACGTTGTTCTCAGCAACTCCCTCTCATTTGTGACATTCTTCAGGCGCTCAGGGTTCTCCCAGATATCCGCATAGACGTCTTCGAGAACGTCCTCACACTCAACTTCGTTGCCGAGATACCGATATAGGCACCTAATGAATCTCTGAAAGGTCTCCCGTACAAAAGGCTCCATCGCCCGGCGGCGGCGTTCTATATCAGGATCGCCAAGGCCTTCGAGAGCCTTGCGCAGCCGCTTGTTCATAGTAAACCTTTCATTCCTACATTTCTTCTCATATACAAGCCCGGAACACACCGAGACAGCCTGGTCACGAAGTTCCAGCCATAACTACAAGGCATAAACTTCACAAAAGGTAACGGAGATTATAGCCCGCCTCCCGAATTCTGCAACGGTCAACTGAATTGTCGGGTCTTTGGCGTGTGGGGTCGGCGTGCAGAGTTCCCGCCAAGGACGCTCTTAAAAGCCATAGACTGGTCGTAATTCGTTCTCTGTGGGCAAATGATTGTAGTATTCGCCTCTGGTCCCGACGTAGCCGACGCCCTGTTTCTGCAGGCGCACCTGGCTGATAGAGCCGTTGCTATTGGTGATATTTACCGTAACGTACTGCATTTCCTGGCTTATCCATTGTCTTTCGGTTCTTGCCTGGGACTTATCGGCCTCGTTGCCAAACATGTACCCTGCACCGCCACCAACTGCGGCCCCTATCAAGGTTGCTTCGGTGTCGCCGCCTATGAGTTGGCCTATGCCTGCTCCGAGCAGGGCGCCGATTCCGGTGCCAGTCTGTGCGTTGCTGCTGCAACCTGAGATGAATACCATGCCATAGGTAAGGATTATCACTGTGATGGTTGTCTTTGTATATCGGATCATTTTGCACCTCCTATATGAAGAGTCAGTTCAAATGGTTTATTTGTTAGTTAAGTGCGGTCAGCTTGTCACTACCAGCATGCATCGTTGGGTTCAAGGCCACATTCGAGCCAATCGGCGGCAATGAGGGCTAAATCACGAAAATCCACCTTGCAGTCACCATCGACGTCGCCCTGGAGCATCCTTGTGCACCTGGCCACTTGGGGCCCATCGAGAATCGCTGCATATATATTCCAAGGGCCTGTTCGATTGTCCTGCCAGACGACTATATTGTCGTTAATCGCCGGGTTTGTCTGGTCCGCGTCATTGTCGGTGATTTGGAACTCAGTCCTGGTTGTCAGGTTGTAGCCGAATATGTCCCAGTTTCCATTCCGGTTGTCTTGCCAGACGACGATGTTGCCATCGATATCCGGATTCGTTTGATCCGCCATGCTTGTGGTAATCGCTGTTTCGACTGGATTGTTGGTATCTGATATATCGGCGGCATAGATGTCCCAGTCGCCGAAGTAGTCGTCCTGCCAGATTACCGTATTTCCAGATATGGCCGGATTGGTCTGTTGGGCTTCGTACAATCCAACTTCCGATTCGACCGGCTTGTTCTTCCGCCAGATATCGGCGGTGTAGATGTCCCAGTCGCCGAAATAGTTATCCTGCCAGGCAACAGTTGTTCTATAAATGGCAGCGTTCTGCTGGCCATATTCGAACTCTGCAATGGAAAAAACCAAAGGATTTTCAGGGTCGGTGAGATCGGCGCCATAGACGTCGGAATTATCACCTTCTCCCGTGTGCCAGACGACGGTATCGCCATGGATGGCAGGCCGCTGTTCATTGACATCGGCCCAGCTCGAAACCGAATATATGTATGCTTCATCTGGGTTGCTGATATCTGTTGCGTGGATATCCCAATCGGCCAATCCGCCCCATACTACATAGTCTTGCCAGACGATGGTGTGCTCATAAACCGCCGGATACATCTGATCATTTGCATCGCCTATAACAAATATATTCGGATCAGTCGGATTGTTGATATCGGCGATATAGACGTCGTAGTCGCCATACTGTTCAATAAACTCGTGCCAAACGACTATATCACCATAAACATCGGGCTCCTGCTGGTTGTCTGATGAAGGCATCACTGCGAATTCCTGCCAGTTGCCTGCATGAGCTGGTAGCATGTGCAGACAGCAAAGCATTACAATCAGGATCAATTTGACAGAAACTCGCCTTTTCATCGTAGCACCTTCCTTTACTTATTCTCTTGCTCTGCCTTTGCGGCAGCTTCACCTGCTTGTATTTTCTTTGCCAAATCCAGCAACACTGCTGCGGCTTTGGCGTTTTTCGGATCCTGGATCGCCTGCTCCAAAGGTCCCATCGCTTGTTCGGTCTCACCGATGCCAAGCAGGTGGTAGCCTAAGAGCAACTGCAAATCACTATCGGTGTTGTTTGCTTCGACCTTGCCAGCCAGCTCTACGATTTGCTCGAAGAGCGTCTCTTCCTTGGCATAGAGCCCACGTGGATAGAATACGCCCTCTGTTTCAGGTTTGAGATTCTCGATGGCATGTCTGATTGATTCGGCAGCGGCGGAATACTGTCCTGTTGCGAAAAGGGCCTGGGCGTAGGCAAAGGGTAGAACCATGTCGTCGGGGGCATTGACAAGGGCCTGGGCGAAGTTCTCGATTGCAAGGGCATAATCAGCTTTTTCGAACGCCTTTACAGCTTCTTCGAAATATATGTCGGTTACGGTTGCTTTTGAGGGTTCTTGTGCCTGTTGAAGGGCCATTCTCGCACGAACGTCAGCGAAAGTGGTGTGGTCCACTGGTGTGACATCGCTCGATGCGCCGGCGAACTGCTGAGTAGGCTGGGATGTGTCACCGTAATAATTATAGGTATAGTAGTTGTAGTTGTTGCCTGCTATTTCACGGGCTATGGGGTAGTAACCCTCCCATGCATAGGGATGGTAGCCATACCAATAGTAGCGAAGGTAGTTGTAATGGATGGGCCAGTAGCCGCCTATGCTGACGAATGCGTATTTTCGCAGGTAGTAGGGGTGTACACATCTGTAGGTGCGCCAGGGACCGTGTGAGTAATAGACTACGGTTCTGTATTGGGGCCAGATGATTCGATAGCTGATTCTGTCGTGCCAGTCGCGATAGACGTAATCATGGTGGGGTCTATGGGAAATGATATGTGGTCTGTCGAGGTACGAACGGGGCTTGTGGTCCGGCCTTATGTCGAAGCGTGTGCCGCCTTTATTGGGCCTCTGAGATGGCGTTGGTCTTCCAGTAGCCGGAATGGCCCTGACCTTGTTCTCGTTAGGTCGCGTGAAGCCTTTGGGTACGCTTTTCATTTTGCTGTTGCGAAGGTTCCAGTTTGGATCGCCAGATGGATCGCGCTGCTGCGGTTTTGCGTCTGATCTGGTGGTTACTGATTCCACTCTTGGGGTGCGTGGGCCGTCACCTGTAGCCTCTTTCCTGCGGATGTCCGGACGGTTCGCGGATGTCTTCGATCCTGTAGTGGGTTTTATCTGCCTGGCAACCGGTCTGCTGTCATAGGTTGTCTTCTCTGTTGAACGGCCTCTGTATATAACAGTGGGGCTACGCCGGTTTACGGACGGTGATGATGATCTTATTGCTCCTTCTGTCGTTATGCGAGGCGCCGAGGTTGTCGAACGCGAGCTACTTGTGATCGGTGAGCCAATGCGTCGGACCATTACAGGCTCTATGCGTCCAGACGAAGACGTGCGTGTATTAGACGAAAAAGTCCTGCCTACCATAACAGGCCCGGCAATGCTCCTTCTTGGCCTCGATACTGACCTCGATGGTCTTATTGAAGATATGTTGGACCGTACACTTGTCGGATTGGCGTATCCGCTGGTTTGATTCGGATAGTTTAGTCGTGGAGCGCTGCTCGGGCCTGATGAGGGAATGATCCTGCTTGTGGAACCTGGTGTTGTGCTGCTGATCCTGCGACTTGTTCCACTCGTTCTACCTGAAACAGGCATTGACCTGCTGCTCCGAAAAGATGACGAACTGCGAGAAGATCGAATTCCGTTCGAACTTGGCGTAGTGATCCTTGTAGATGAGCGGCTGACCGTAGATCTGTTGCTGCGAACAGGGTTGGATCTGGTGGGTCTGGTTGCTGTAACGCTGGGTCTTGAGCTTCTTGTTGGCGCTGAAGGGCGAGAAACGGAAGCCGGTCTTGGTGAGCTTGTAGCGCTTGGGCTGCTTGCCTGCTGTCTTTGTGGGGCAGGGGAACTCGATCGGCTTACTCGCGAACGGGCGCTTTGCGCCAGGGCCGATTCGACTGCAAGAAGAACAACACCAAACGAAATAATAGCTATGATGACCTTGATTTTCTTGGAGAATTCCAGTGCGAACATGGCCTGTTTCCTTTCCATGAAAATCCTATAAGTTAAGTTCCATTCTATTCATACAAGGCGATTGATCCAAGTATCGTAACAGGTTTTTTTTGTTTATCACGAATCTTGCTATCGAATTAAAGCTACAACAACGTACTGCTTTGGAAACTGTGTATTCTTCTGAGAGCCTCAAAAAAGTCTGGTATGTGCTCGGGCGGGGGCTATAATCGAGTAGTGACAATTGAGGTAAGTGCGGCAGAACAAAAGATTTTCATGCGTTTTTTTGTTAAAAAGACGTAACGAACTGTCGCTTTCTGCGTCCATTATAACAGGCCCTTTGTATTTCAAGAACCTGTTAGGCAGGTTTGGCGTAGAGACTATATCCGGCATTGGAACGGGGATAGGGGTTATTATGCTCAAGGCATTCAATAAGAAGCTTCGATTGGTGCGGCTTCGCTGCAGCATAAATCTACTATTGAAGTTCGCAGGTATGGTGCTTTTGGCGGCGGGTATTGCAGCAGCTATGGCGGTTCTCGCCGAGAGATTATTTGCGGTTAGCATTATTACAAATGCGGCAATATGGGGCTTTGGGGCAATCGGCACAATTGCCATCTTGCTACTTTGGGTAACGAAACAGCCCAGTCGAATGCAGGCATCGATATTGCTTGACGAGCGGTTGAGATTGAATGAACGTTTTAGCACTGCACTGGCATTTTCGGGCAGCGACGATCCATTCGCTGCTGCGGCCTGCGCCGAAGCACATAAAAGAGCCGAAAATATCAAACTCGATAAGCATTTTCCCATAAGACCTTCCAAATGCTGGGCTTACGCCACCAGTACATGGGTTATGGTGCTCGCATTAGTATTTTTTCTGCCGCAGAAGGACCTGCTGGGATTCATGAGGGGCCGACAGGAGAAGGATAAGCAGGTCAAGCAGATTGAGAAGGCCGTAGCGGATGTAAATCAGGCTACTGCATCGGTTAAGCTTGCTGTCAAGCGGTTGGACCCAGAACTTGCTGAGGCACTCAAGAAGCTTGATCAGACGCCAAAAGGCGCCGATCCACAGGAGATCAAGCGGGTAGCCATAAGGAAATTGGGAGACCTTGCCGAGCAAATACAAAAGATGCACGCGGGTAAGCAATTGGACTCCATGAACATGATGCAGGAGATGTTCAAGCAGTTGAAGGGCTCTTCGGACATATTTTCGCAAAAGCTAAGGCAGGCGCTGGCCCAGGGCAAGTACGGTGAGGCCTCCAACTTGATGAACCAGTTGCTGCAGCAGTTAGCGGATGGAAAGCTTTCTAATAAGCAGCGAGAGGATATGGCAAGGCAGTTGCAGGAGTTGGGCAAGCAACTGAAGGAATTGGCGGCGAATCAGGCGCAATTGGAAAAAGAGCTTGAAAAGATGGGGCTGAGTAAAGATCTTGCCAAGATGGATCTTAGCCAGTTGCAAAAAGAGTTGGAAAAGATGGGATTGGATGAAAAGAAAATAGCAGAGCTTATGAAGCAGGCGTCCGCCAGCCAGGCAGCATCGATGAATTGTTTGGGATTGGGTCAGGCCATGATGGCTTGTGGCGGCGGCGGAGGAGGTAATATGTCGGCCGGAGATATGGGCGGTCTTATGGATCAATTGGATTCATTCGAGGTAATGAGCCAGCAAATTATGATGGCCCAGGCTACTCTGGCGGAGATTTCCCGTACTATTGGAGGCCTTGGCCAAGGTATGGGCCAGGGTTTGGGACAAGGTTTTGGGCAGGGTTTTGGGCAAGGTGGTGGAATCGGACCAGGTATCGGCACCAGCGGGACGGGGTATGGTCCTCCAGGTGAGGATCCAGGTTGGAAAGCTTCGGAAAAAATCCGCGTCCAGAACAAGACTGGAGGCGGTCCGATCATCGCCAGTTGGTATTTTAACGATGCTCAAGTCAAAGGCGAGGCAAAGCGGGATTTCACGCAGGTTATTCAAGCGGCCCGGGATGGGGCTGCAGAAGCTATCAACGAAAATGAGATACCAAGAAAATACGAGGACGCAGTCAAGACGTATTTTAGCCAGGTTGAAAAGTCCGGCCCTCAATCTCAATAGTCTCATTTGTAATCGCAAGGATTGTGGTTTGGTCCTAGAGAGGTTGTGCATGCACAAATGTTCGATAATGTCACTTTCGTTTATTCAGGACACCGCTGATTGTGACATTACTACTGTTCCTCTTGAGGCCGATGGGCGGATTGAATGCAGATCTCTTATATTTCCTAAACTATGATGCACACATATGGTTTTTATTTTGCCCAGCCATTGTGGCTGATTGCCTTAGTGCTTCTGGCGCCGATTATTTGGCTGGGTGTGCGAAATATGAGTGCACTTAGCCGTCAGCGTTATATTACCGCCCTGATTCTTCGCTGTCTGGTCGTTATTGTTCTCGTGTTCCTGCTGGCCCGCCCAATGCTTACACAGAAAAGCAAGGCAGCCACGACGATTGTAGTGCTCGATAGGAGTCTTTCAGTTCCCACCGTGTTACAAATCGCCTCTCTTGACTATCTCAAGGTTGCCTTGAGTGATAAGGATCCTCATGAACTGCTGGGGATTGTTGATGTAGCCGAAGCGGCTTACATATCCAAGCTGCCGTCCGGCGACAGGGAAATTCCACAGAGAAACACTTCATTGAGCGGGCAGGAATCGAAGCTTTCCGATGGAATACAAATGGCTTTGGCGATAGCACCGCCGGATTCGGCGCTGCGTGTTCTGTTAGTTAGTGAGGGCAACGAGACAGCCGGCGATCTCAAAGAAGCGGCGCGAACGGTTGCGGGCATGGGAATTCCCATTGATGTACTGCCGCTACGGTATCAGTATGACCGGGAAGTTGTCTTTCAGCGTCTGGCGGTTCAGGGGCGAGCCCGCATCGGTCAGACTGTTTCTTTGCGTTTTGTACTTAAGAGCACTGCGGATGCGAGCGGGAAACTGTTGTTGAGTCTCAACGGAAGAACCATAGATTTGGATCCTGATACCCCTGAAGTGATGGCGGGTCTGAATCTAAAACCAGGCACAAATGTAAAAACCGTCTCGATTCCAATTGTTTCTGCCGGAATACATGAATTTTCCGCGGAATTCATTCCTGATGAACCGACGCAGGACCAGATCAAGGAAAACAACCGAGCCAACGCTATGATGATTGTGGCGGGGCCTGGGCACATTCTGTTAGTTGACGCCGACGGCGTCGAGGCCCAATCGCTGGTGCGGGTGCTGCAGAGCACGGACATGGACGTTCGCTATAGCATCGCTGCTGAGTTTCCTGATTCTTTAGTGCAATTGATGGATAGCGACGCGGTTATTCTCGTTAATACGGATTGCAGCCATTTTACTTATCAGCAGCAGGAAATCATTCGTCGCTATGTCACCGACCTGGGTGGAGGATTGCTCATGGTTGGCGGGGCGGACTCGTTCGGGGCCGGTGGGTGGATCGATTCGCCTGTAGCGGAGATTGTACCTGTGGATATGGACCCGCCTCAGAAGAAGCAGATGCCTCGCGGAGCTTTGGTTTTGGTGATCGATAGAAGCGGTTCCATGTCTGGCGAGAAGGTGGAAATATGCAAGGTTGCGGCCGCGGCAGCCGTTCGGAGTTTGAGCCGGCTTGATATGGTTGGCATCGTTGTTTTCAACGCGGGGAACGACTGGCTGGCGCCGCTAAGTCCGGCTGGGAACAAAGAACGGATATTCCAACGTATCCGAAGCATAGG
>CAZYMD010000105.1:0-17773 GCA_964649005.1 uncultured Pirellulales bacterium | reverse complement strand
CAGATGTTTCGACTTCACTTCGTTTCGCCCCTGGGGGGCAAGCTCAGGGTGACAAGGACTGGATTCCCGCTTTCGCGGGAATGACAGAAGGGGAGCAGGAATGACTGTATGTGAGCGGGGATGATATTGTGGTTATGTGTGTGCGAGCAGCTTCTAATGCGGAGGGGAGATCCTTCGACTCGCTTCGCTCACTCAGTATGACAGATGGTTGGGCCTGAGCGAGGCGCCTGGTGGATGTGGGCGCGTCGGTTCTTACCCGTGATGTTGGGTACTGAATCGATCCGGAGATTCAAGCGTTCGAGGACATGGATCAGGGTAAAGTCCTGGATCGCGTCCAGGGTAAACTCTGGCCGGGGGCGATGGTTGGGTGATTATTTCTTCTTGTCTCTTTTCAGTTGTTTTTTTTCCTTTGGGCTAAGCTTGGCCTTTTTCTGTTGTTCCCTTTTGCCTTTGTCTCTCTTTCCCGAATCGCCCATTCTATTCTTCCTTTATCGTCGTGCATCCAACAATGTATATATGTGTTCCGTATAAGGCTCCGGCGTTCGTGGTGTTATTTCAAAGAAGCCGTAAATCAAAGAGCAACCGTATTATTACGCCGCTGAAAGTATATGGAAATGTTGTTAGGATTTCAAGAGGGAAAAAAGGCCTCGAGGAACTGGGGCCACAAGGCACTGGGGTACTGAAGGGTGAGAGTACGAGAGTTCGTGAGTGCGTAAATGGGCGCTGCCTTTGTGGAAGCTGGAGGCGATGGTTTTGTTTTGGATTAGCGGGCGGTTAGTGTGAATGTGATGTATGCGGCGTATATTAGGAGGAAGATTGCGGCTTCCCAGCGGTCGAGGCTGCGTCTTTTGCCAGTGAACATCCATATAAAGAGCAGCACATTCGCGAGGACAACTATTAGAGCGTCTATGCTGTATTTTTGGCCGAAGGGGAGGGGGCGGATTACTGAGGAGGTTCCGAGGATAAGGAAGATGTTGAATATGTTCGAGCCGACGATATTGCCTACGGCGATTTCGGCGTTTTTTTTGTAGGCGGCGACGGCTGAGGTGGCGAGTTCGGGTAATGACGTTCCCACCGATACGATTGTCAGGCCGATGACGGCTTCGCTTATTCCCCAGGCCCTGGCGAGGGTAATGGCTGCGGCAACGACCAGTCTGGCTCCGACGATCAGACCGACGAGGCCCAACGCAACCTTGAAAACCGCTTTTGATACTCTCGATGGGGCGACGAAGACGGAGGGGGCGGGCGATGTTGACTGGCGGGCGATTCCGAATGTGTAGTACAGGAATACGACGAAGAAAGTCAGCAGGACGATGCCATCAATGCGGGTCAGGCCATCGAAATAGCTTTTATCGATGAGCTTGTCGTTGGCCATGACAAGTACCAGCACAGCGGCCAGCAGGCTCAGGGGGATTTCTTTCCAGACAGTGCCTTTGCCAACTGAGAGCGGGCGGATAAGTGCGGAAACGCCAAGGATTAGGAGGATATTGAACGCGTTGCTGCCGAGGATGTTGCCAATGGCGATTTCGGTGTTTGAAGTAGCGCTGGCATAGATATTTACGAAGAATTCGGGGGCAGAGGTCCCGAAAGCCACGACAGTAAGTCCTATAACAAGATCAGAGACATTGAGTTTTCTTGCCAGCGTCGAGGCCCCATCGACGAGCCATGCGGCTCCGAGTACGAGCAGGACAAAGCCGAGAATGAGCTGTGCAGAGGAGATCATAGGTGGGGCCTCAGCCTTTTGTGTGTTGATCCTCTGTTCGGGTCGGGTTGCTCGGGCGATTTAGCTTCTGTTAAGATCACATTTGCCATTGTGCATGGGCCTTATCAGTATCAAAAACGCATACTACAGCTTAGCGACTATCGAGGACTCTGAAAAGCTACCTTGCCTCAAAGAAGAACAGCTTCAGCAGTATCTTAAAGCAGGGTGGTTTTCAAAAGAACCGGGTTATTCAGAGGTCTCGATCATTTTTTGGCACGTTTGAGCCAGTCCTGAAGATTTTTTGCGAGTATTTCGACTTTCCTTTTTTGCATAATATGGCCGATAATGTTTGGTGGAACCTTGAGTTTTGCCATAGCTTTCTCGGCCCTTTGCCAGAGTCGGTCGCGCTTAGTGTCGGTCTCGGCAAGGTAAAGTTCGGTGACCAGCTCACTGAGCTTCTGGAGCATTATGGTGTCGATGTTCTCATAGTAATTTGAGATGACCGTCTTTTGGTGCTTTGAATATTCTATTTTCGCCATTATGGTCCCTATGTGTAAGTCGCGACAGGTTGTTAGAAAGGACCTTTTATCGGAAAGCATTCGATAAATCAAGTAATGGCGTCCAAGGGTGTGATTTTTACTGGCTTTGTAGGACCGAGCGACTATAATCTGCCAAATGTGCCGACGGGGTGTCGGGCTGCGCCGAGAGTATATGTTAAGGCAGAATGAGAAGTGTACAATTAAGAATGGTAGGGATGCTTAATAAGACGTTTTGCATTGCGTGCTTGCTGGCGGTGTTTAGCTGGACGGCCGGGTCCGCTTATGGCGGCGGATCGGCTGGGTCCGTTAGTCAGGTCGAAGCCTTCAGCGGGCAGGACCTTCATCTTAGCGGGCCTGCGATGACAAGCCATCGGTTGAAGACGGGCGAGCATGTTCTGGTCTTTGAGGCCGGGGCGAAGATGACTATTGGCGCCAACCAGTACTCCTGTAACAAAGCAGTTATATGGCTGGAAAGGCAATATGCTGCGGATGTTCCGGCAGAGTATCGGGCAAGAGCCTATTTGCAGGGCAACGTTGTGGCGGATAAGGCCGCGGGGGCCAAGACGACCGACCTCAAGGAAATGGTGGTTGAGGAACGCCGGATGATAGTGGTGTGGTTCAGTATCACCGGCGAGGTTTTTATCACCGCGGACCAAAGAGAGATCGCCGACCCGCGTGGGACAGATCTGTACGGGATGGCGTTCGCCGCCTTAGGGGTCGCGGGGGTCACGCCAAGTACGCCTGAGGCCAGGCCACCCGGGGCAGTTGATGCGGTGACGCCTATAGTCACTATACAGCCTCAAAAGGGCTCTCAACCGACAAGTTCTGAGCCTGTTTTCAGGTATCCGGTTAATATTTCCGGAGGGGGAAATATCCGCGTTAAGATGGCGGGCAAGGCGCCTGATGGGAGCGACATCGCTACTATAATAGGCAGGTTTTATATTTGGCAGAAGCAGGACGAGAACGGAGGGGTGCTTGAGCTTCAGGCGGATTGCGGAGTCGTATACTTTTCGAGCGATGACTCCGGTTCGGACCCGAACAAAGCAGGTTCTCTCGACAACGGCAATATTAGCGCCGTGTATCTATCCGGTGATGTGTTGATGACAGAGGGGCCGCGGACGATTCGCGGCGAGCAGCTTTATTTCGATTTCCTGACCCACAAGGCTATCGTCGTCGATGCAGTAATGATGAGTTTCGATCCTGAAGAGGGTATCCCTATATATGTTCGTGCTGAGAAGCTTCGGCAGGTGGCGGCGGATCAGTTCGCGGCGGAAAAAGTGGTTTTGACCACGAGCGAGTTTAACCGGCATCAGACGGAATTGGAGGTCGGGACCGCCGTAATCACTGATACGACCGGTACCGATGAAACCGGCGAAAAGGATTCGAAAACGAGCTATGACGCCGATTTGCACGATGTCCGATTCAAGGTGTATGAGAAGACGCTTCTGCATTTACCCTATGTGCATATGGATTCTGAAAGGCCTGATATCCCCATTAAGAGTGCGAGCGCCGGGCATAACAGCAGGTATGGTTTTCTCGTCGAGACACGATGGTATTTATCGCGGCTGCTTGGCTTTAAGGAGCCGGTGGGAGTTGAAAGCACCTACGCACTTGATTTCTACGACAAGCGTGGCGTTGGTACGGGCGTCGACGTGCTTTACAATCGCGGTAATAGTTACGGCAGGACTCTTGGTTATATTCTCACCGATTCTGGTGAAGACAAGCTCGGCCGGCACGATAGCCGGCGAGATATTGAGCCGGACAGTGACCTGCGTGGTAGATTAAGCTGGCAGCACAGACAGTTTCTGCCAAACAACTGGCAACTGACCGGCGAGGTCAGCTATATCTCTGATAAGAACTTCATGGAGAGCTTTTACCGAAGCGAGTTTAATGTGGGCAAAGAGCAGGAGACCCTGCTGCATTTGAAGCGGACCGAGGATAACTGGGGATTTTCGGCTCTGGGTAAGGTGCGGATTAACGATTTTGCCAGCCCGCTGGAGGAGCTTCCCACTCTGGAGTATCACAGAACGGGCCAATCCTTCCTCGATGACAGACTGACATTATACAGTGATACACAGCTCAGCAGATACCGGCAACGCGATGGGGCTTCATCCGGCGTTAGCGAGCAGTTCTTCTCTTATGCAGCAACGAGGAACGAGGTTGACATGCCGATCTCGGTTGGCAGGGCGAGGGTTATACCATTTGTGGCCGGTACGGTTGCCTATGAAGACGGGCTTGGCTACTATACCGATCTTGACGGCGGCACGGCTCCCCTTGAGGACAGGATTTGGGGCGGCGAGGCGGGTGTTCGCGTCTCCGGCCAGCCTTACTGGAAGGTTTATCCCGACGTTAAGTCCAGACTGTGGAATCTCGACCAGATGCGACACCTGATCCGACCCTATATGACGGCCGTCGGGTATACACAAAGCGAATCCCCATTCGAACAACGCGACACGCTGAACGTAGGTATATCACAGCGGCTGCAGACAAAGCGGGGCTTCGGCAAGAACCGACGCACAGTCGATTGGATGCGGCTAAATACTGACGTTACATGGGTTAATAATTCCGGTGACGACACTTCGGGTCCGGATCGATTCATGTGGAACAGGCCGCTTATACCGGCGCTGCAGCGGCGCAGTACGAGTCTATTCGGGCCAAGACGCAACTCCGTCGGAGCCGACTATTTGTGGCGAATGACCGATACGACGGCGGTGCTTTCGGACATGAACTTTGATATGCAGAGCGGCGTAGTGCAGCAGTTCAACGTTGGAGTTTCGCGTATGCGATGGCCTAACCTGAGCTACTACGTCGGGAGCAGGTACTTGAGACGCGTGGTGGTCACCAACGGCGCCGACGTGCTGGAAAGAGGCTCAAACGCGTTTGTGTTTGCGATCAGTTATGTTCTCGATCCGAGGTATACGCTGGTTCTTTCGCAGCAGTACGACTTCGATTACGGCGCTACGGTGCGCAACGAAATGACTTTAATCAGGCGCTACCACAGGATGTTCTGGGGTATTACGTACAGCGCCGATGAATCAATAGATGAAAGTGCAATAGTGTTCAGTATATGGCCACAGGGCATTGGCGGTCTGGGGATCGGGTCTCGAGACTATATGGGGCTCGGCGGCGTGGCAGGTTATTAAGAAAGAAGGAGGTGTTGAAAGTTGGAATAGGATGATGGGGGGTATAACCTTAAAGCGGATTGAAGTGAATTGGGCCAGCGAATTGTTATTTGCCTGGATCAGTTTTGATACTCTGATTAATGAGTTCGTTATTCTGGAACGAATAAGGAGAATAATATGGCGTTAGTCAATACGAAGAAAATGTTCGAGATGGCTTATAAGAACGGCTATGCAGTCGGAGCTTTCAATGTAAATAATATGGAAATCACCCAGGGTATCATCGAAGCGGTCGCCGAAGAGAAAGCGCCGCTGATACTTCAGGTTTCGAGGGGTGCGCGTGCTTATGCGAAGAACAGCTATCTCAAGGCGATTATCAATGTAGTTGTCGAAGAGAATCCTGATATTCCTGTTGCGATCAACCTCGATCACGGGGACAACTTCGAGACGTGCAAGGAGTTCGTCGATGACGGTTTCACATCGGTGATGATCGACGGCTCACACCTGAGTTTCGAGGAGAATATCGCGGTGACCAAGAAAGTGGTCGAATACGCTCATCCCCACAACGTTGTGGTCGAGGCGGAACTGGGCCAGCTTGGCGGCATCGAAGAGGACGTAGTTGGGGTCGAAGACGTAAGCAAGCATTTGACCGATCCGGATCAGGTGGTGGAGTTTGTCGAAAAGAGCGGAGTCGACTCTCTTGCAGTAGCGTGCGGGACGAGCCACGGCGCCTACAAGTTCAAGACCGCGTCGACGCTGGCTTTCGACCTCATTCAGGAAATATCGGAGAAGCTTCCTGGTTTCCCGCTTGTGATGCACGGCTCGAGTAGTGTGTTGAAGGAATTCGTTGATCTTATCAACAAGTACGGCGGCAAGATGCCCAACGCGATGGGTGTGCCTGAGGAAGCAGTAACGAAAGCTTCGAAGATGGCCATGTGCAAAGTGAACATCGATACGGACCTTCGACTTGCGCTAACCGCCAAGATTAGACAGGTTTTCGCCGAGAAGCCAGCCGAGTTCGATCCTCGCAAGTACCTGGGTCCCGCTCGTGACGCTATCAGGGAGATGGTCAGACATAAGCTACATGTTCTGGGTTGCGCCGGCAAGGCCGCCGAGTGCGTATAATTGTGTAGACAATTACGAAAGCACAGTCACATGATCGCCCGAATCCGGAGGAGGCCGGCTGATCTTCGTTGTTGTGTGTATATTAAAGGAGCAGTCCCTTGCTATCGCAATATTTAACAAGAACGTCGGCGAGAGTTCGTGTGTCTTGCCTGGCTGTATTAGTGTTGCTGGTAACATTGACGTTTAGTTACGGTATCGGTGCTGCTGCGTCGATCGACACCGTCGAATTGGGGACTGTTGGCCAGGCGGTTGAGTTGATCAGTCGCGGAGATTTCGATCTTGCAGCCGAACTGATAGCGAAGGCGCAGAGCGACTCGAACGCTTCCGGCACACCGATATCGGAACTGGCGGTGCTCGTCGAGGGCTTCAGCGAGATAGAGAAGGAACGTCAAGCCGGGCGGGAAGCGGCGTACACCGAGCAACTGGCGAAGCTGGAAAAGTTCAAAGCCGGGCCTGATGCAAATGAGATCGGTGATGCGAACGAGGTCGGTGATGCGAATGAGGTCGGCGACGCAAACGATGTAAATGATATCGATCTGGACGATCCGAACGATATTCGTCAGGTCCTGTCGGTAGTCGCAAGGGCATGGGAGTATGCAAACGAGGAGCAAAAGAAGGAGCTTTTATCCGACGAGTATGTCACCGAGACGATCCAGTGTGCGATAGACAAGGCCGCTGAATTCGAGGTGAACGGCAAGTGGCTTGAGGCTTATACGAACGCATACGGTTGGCTGTCGGCAATCGATCCGAACAATAAGAGTTATTCGAACTACGCCGAGGAATTGCTGGATAAGGCGGAAATTGCAGCGTCCTTCGAGGATAGTCCTTGTGAGACCAGCAAGGATCGCTACAAAGGCGTAAAGAAGGAGATGTTCACTCTTGCAGTGTATGCTTTGGGTATGGACTATGTGGACGTTCCGGACTATCGCCAGATGGCGGTGGAGGCTCTGAAACGATGCAAGCTGCTTGGCGAGGTTCTTGGCAATCCAACCAGGTTTGTCGATGCTCCTGCCGATTCCAATGGAACAAGCAGCGATTGGTTTACACCTCCGGACAAGCAGCAACTCTCGGCATGGCTCTCATCCATGACGGCGGTAGAGGATGAAGTTAGCGCCTCACCGGCAGGCGGCTTTGAGAGGAAAGAATTTCTGGCGGTATTCGAGAAGATTCTGAAGCTCAATAAAGCTACCGCGCAAATGCCGGAGCAGATACTTGTGACGCACTTTACAATTGGCGCATTTTCGGCACTCGACCGGCACACGACAATGGTCTGGCCTAAGCAGGTTCAGGAGTTCGAGAAGAACATGATGAACGAGTTCACCGGAATCGGGGTGGAGATATCCAAGCGCACCGGTGAGCTGGCGGTTGCAAGCTTATTGCCCGATACACCGGCCTATAAGGTCGGACTCGATGCGGGTGATGTTATCGAGGCTGTGGATGGCATTAGCACTAAAGACATGAGTCTTCCCTGTGCGGTCCAGAAGATCACCGGTCCGAAGGGAACCAAAGTTACTTTGGGGGTAAGGCGGGTAGGCGCCAAGAAGACCGAGGATATAGTCATAACGCGCGATAGAATCGTGATTCCCTCCCTTCGCGGCTGGCAAAGAACATCCGCTGGCAAATGGCTGTACATGATCGATGACGAGGAAAAGATCGGCTATATCCGCATAACGAGTTTTGCAGCGGACACCTCGGCAAAGCTGGAGCAAGTTCTATCCGAGCTTGAATCGGAAGGGCTGAAAGGTTTGGTTGTGGACGTTCGGGCGAATCCGGGAGGATTGCTTAGCAGTGCTGTTGCGATTGTGGATAAATTCATAGGCAAGGGTCGAATTGTCAGCACTCAGCCTCGTGCTGGATTCCGGCGTTGGCCGAGCTATGAAGATGCGCACGGGAAGGGAACTCATCCAGACTACCCGCTTGTTGTTCTGATTGATGCAGGCTCAGCCAGTGGCTCGGAGATTTTAGCCGGGGCGTTGGCCGACGAGAAACACAAACGGGCGGTTCTTGTTGGGGCCAGAACGCACGGCAAGGGCAGCGTGCAGACTATGACCGGCTATACCGGCGGCGGCTCGGAACTGAAATATACGATGGCGTATTATCACCTGCCTTCAGACCAGCGGGTAATGAGCAAAGAAGAAGCCGAGAAGCGTGATAGTAAAGAGTGGGGGGTAGGCCCGAACGTTAAGGTCGAACTCAGGAGCGACGAGATCAGAAAGCTTGTGGACATTCAGCGAGAGAACGACGTATTGGTTCAGGCCGATAACGGCAAGACCAATCGTGAGCTGAAGAAGCACTCGCGCGAAGAGACCATCGCCACTGATCCACAGTTGGCGGTCGGTCTGTTGGTGGTTAAGGCGAAACTGCGCCAAGCCGAGACCATGATACTGGCGAATAAGAAATAGGCATATAGTCTTGAGAGGTTAATGGTTTTGACGGATACGCAGCAGCCGGGAAAGTTAGAGCAACAGCGGCAGGAAAAGCTCGAACGAGTTAGAGAGCTTGGTCTTGATCCGTACGGACAGAGATACGACGGGACCGAGACGGCCGAGGCTGTCAAGAATCGTTTTGTTGAGGACGATGAAAACCAGCGAGCCAACTGCGCAGGCAGGATAGTTCTGCTGAGGGACATCGGCAAACTTATCTTCATAACGTTGCGCGATTGCAGCGGTACGATACAGTTGGGGCTGAGCAAGAAGCTGCTTGCTGAACAATGGCAGCTTGCGAAGCTTCTCGAGCTTGGGGATGTGATCGGTGCGTCGGGACAACTGGGCAGGACGAAGACCGGCGAGATTACGATCTGGGCGGACAGTGTTACATTCCTTAGCAAGTGCCTGCTTCCTCCGCCTGAGAAGTTTCACGGTCTGGCGGACGTCGACCAGCGATACAGGCAGAGGTATGTAGACCTCTGGGCTAATCCGGAGGTAATGGAGCGTTTCAGGAAACGAAGCGCGATCGTCGCCACCATTCGTGAGCTGCTTACCTGCAGGGGGTTTCTGGAAGTCGAGACGCCCATGATGCAGTCAATTGCGGGCGGCGCGGCTGCAAAGCCATTCATTACACACCATAACAGTCTGGACATGGACCTGTTCCTTCGGATATCGCCTGAGCTGTTTCTCAAGAGGTTGCTCGTGGGCGGCCTGGAGCGGGTGTTCGAGATCAACCGGAGTTTTCGTAACGAGGGATTGAGCAGGCAGCACAACCCGGAATTTACGATGATGGAAGTCTACCAGGCCTACGGTGATTACAATGCAATGATGGATTTGACCGAGGACATTTTCGGGCTGTGCATAGAGCTGCATTGCGAATCCGAGAAGGTGGAATTCGGGGAATTCACGATCGATTTCAAACGGCCCTGGCGCCGCGCCAAGTATGCGGACCTGCTCAAGGAACACAGTGGCTGCGATATCGATGACATAGAGGGATTAAGGACCAAAGCAAGAGAGCTTGAGATATCAGAAGCGGAGATGGACGATCTTGTCGTGATCAACGAGGTGTTCGAGGCTACAGTCGAGGATAAGCTGATCGATCCGACATTCGTGATCGACTATCCGGCTGCGTTGTGTCCCTTGACCAAGCGTAAGAAGGATGAGCCAGGCTATGCCGAGCGTTTCGAGCTGTTCATCGCGAAAATGGAGCTGGCCAACGCTTATACGGAGCTTAACGATCCTGCGGAGCAGTATGAGAATTTCCGCATCCAGCTTCGGGGTCAGCAGGACACGATGGCAACCATGGATGAGGACTTCATTAACGCGTTGAAGTACGGGATGCCGCCGGCGGGCGGGCTTGGCATAGGAATCGACAGGCTCGTGATGGTTCTTACAGGAGCGCTTAGTATTCGCGATGTCATGTTGTTTCCGCTTCTGAGGCGTGCGAAAGACTGATGTAAAACCGTGACCGTCTGTCAAGGGCGGATCTGAATATTTCCTGCCGAGAAGTCGGCGTTAACAGTTGGCGCCATGTTGAAACTATTTCTGTGGCTCAGATATCTGCGTAAAAGGAAGATCGTCTTTTTGAGCATCGCGGCGGTTGCGCTTTCGGTATCATTGCTGATTGTCGTGGCGAGTCTTTTTACGGGATTCATCAAGGCGTTCGAGAAAAGCGCCACCGAGGCCGTCGGCGACATTATCATAACTGCGCCTGGCAGCAGGCACATTTCCAAGTACCCACTGCTGATCGAGCAATTAGAGCAGACAGGCGCAGTCGAAGCGGCGACTGCTATGCTAAGCGCCGAAGGGCTTTTGCACATTGGCAGAGGCACAGGTAACGTGCGAGCCGTGAGTATCTGGGGGATTCAGCCTGAGCGAAGAGCCAAAGTGACCGGTTTCAAGCAGTCGCTTCTGAGGCAAAAGGATCTTTCTGGCGATCCGAGTTTTGCAGTGCCCGGCAACGAGGACAAAACGGGGGGCTTCATTGGAATCGGAGTCATCGCGGAGCCCAATGAGCAAACGGACGAGTACGATTTCAGTGTGGCCGATCAGATAATCGGCAGTGAGGTTTTCGTAACAACGGGGACGATTAGCGAAAGTTCGGTCGGTCAGGGAGATGCCAAGAGGCCGAAACTCAAAAGGAAGATGATTCGCTTCACTGTAGCCGATGTGGTTTTCACGGGGGTCTACGAGATTGACAGCGGATTTGTGTTTCTGCCCATCGAAGATCTCCAGAGCAAGCTGTATCCCGATGAGACGGCGCCGCTGGCTGATGAGATTCATATCAAGCTGCGCGAGGGGGTCGAGCCCGATGTTGCACTGGGGGTAATCCGCGGGGTCTGGGATGTTTTTGCGGCCAAACAGCTCTACGAGATAAAATATGCAACGACAATAGATACCGCGCGGCAAAAGCAAAGCAGATACGTAAAAGAGCTGCGCAAACAGATGGGGGTTCTGCTGGTCATTTTCGGGGTCGTAAGTTTCAGCGTTATCGTATTAGTATTCTGCATATTCTATATGATAGTGACGACCAAGCAGAAGGATATCGCCATAATCAAGAGCTGCGGCACGGGCAACTGCTCAGTAGCCATGATCTTTATAGGTTTCGGTATGTGCGTGGGCATGATCGGCTCGGGTATCGGCGCGACCCTTGGTTATATTATCACCAGGAATATCAATACCATTGAAAACTGGATACGCATACTTTTCGGCCTTAAGTTATGGAAGAGCAGCGTATATATGTTCAGCAAAATCCCCAATGAAACCGATTGGTATGCAATCCTGTTTGCTATACCTATTAAGTTGAATGGATGGCACTTTGTGCTCAGATTGAAAACGTATGATCTTATTTGGCTGTCGATCCTGGCGGCGGTTATCGGGGCGCTCATACCAGCCATCGTTGCAGCACGAACCAAACCCGTTAATATTTTGAGATATGAATAGAACGCACATTACGGCTCGAACGATAGAATCCGGGCTCTAAGAAACAATCCATGTATAAGATAATCCTGGCATTACGATATCTCATCAACCGCAAAATTACGTATTTTGCGGTTTTAGCTGTTGCGCTGTGCGTTTTTATAGTTGTTGTTGTGATGACTGTGATGACAGGCCTGGTGGGCAACTTCAAGCGAGCGAATCACAACTTTGCGGGTGATTGCGTTGTCAGTACTCGCTCGCTTGTAGGTTTTACCTACTACGAGGAATTCCTTGAAGTGCTCGATAAATCCGACTTCGTTGTCGGTGCTTCGCCAGTCGTAAACTCGTATGGCCTTCTCAGCCCAAAGGACAGAGATCTCAATCGAGGCGTTGAGATTATGGGCATCGACCCGGTCAGGCACAGCAAGGCTACGGGATTTCGCGATTCGCTGTATTTCAATCAGAAGGATGTTTCCAAGTCTTTTGCGCCGAGCTATGATCCGAACCTCAACGGCTGCGTGCTGGGCATCGACCTGTTGTTCGACCGCGACGAGAGAAGCGAATATCCATACGAGAGCAATCCAGTGCGGCTCGGTGTTTCAATCAGTTGCTTTCCACTTACGCCAAAGGGCGCTTTGCGTGACGCCGGGCTGGGGCTGGCCAGTACGCAGATGTTCTACTACAGCGATCATTCGCACAGCGGATTGGCCAGGGTGGATGGGTCGCTGGTGTATCTGCCGCTCGGTCAAACACAAGTGCTCTGCGGAATGGATGGGCCGGTCAGGCGGATTTCGGCCATACATGTGAAATTCATGCCGAGCATGAAGCTGGATGATGGGTGTCAGAAAGTTGCAGCTCTCTGGAGCCAATTTAAAGAGTCCAAGAAAGACGAGAAATATGCGTATCTGCTCGATACAGTGAATGTCCAGAGCTGGAAAGCGAACAGACGCACGTTCATAGCAGCTATGGAAAAAGAGCAGACTATGATGACTGTAATGTTCGGCTTCGTCGGCATTACGACGGTTTTCATTGTCTTTGTCGTGTTCTATATGATTATCAGCCATAAGAGCAAGGACATTGGCATCTTAAAGAGCATAGGCGTCTCCAGTATCAACATAGTCGAGCTGTTTTGCGGCTTCGCATTCATGGTCGGCCTTCTGGGATCATGCTTCGGCCTGCTTGGCGGCTGGCTTTTTCTCGTGAATATCAACCGTATCGAAGATTTGCTTTTCGAACGGATCGGCTTTCAGCTTTGGGATAGAACCATCTATGCGATAGGGGAGATTCCCAACCGGGTCGAGTTCGGCGTGCTTGTAATCATAGCGGGCTCGGCCATTGCAGCCTGTTTGATCGGGGCATTGATACCGAGCTGGCAGGTGGCAAGGCGAAGGCCGGTGGATATTTTACAGGTCAACCAGTTATGATTGATTATTTTGGGGCGGTGGCTTAACATTGTTGGCCGTTGCGCTGAGCCGGGAGCGTCCCGCTGCGACTCGAAAAGTGATCAGTAAATTATGAGCAAGAACGATTTTATCATCTCGGCCCAAGCCGTTCAGAAGTCTTACCACATGGGCGCCACGAAGGTTAAGGTCCTAAAAGGTTTGGATTTATCTGTGCGAAAGGGTGAATTCGTGGCAATCATCGGTGCTTCTGGCAGCGGTAAGAGCACGCTTCTACATATATTGGGCGCTTTGGACAAGCCCGATAAAGGCGTTGTCAAATTCGATGGGCGCGACCTTGGGCGTCAGAGCGCGCGTGAATTGAACCAATTTCGCAATAAGACGGTCGGATTTGTTTTTCAGTTCTACCATTTGTTGGACGAATTAAGTGTGCTGGAGAACGTTTTCCTACCGGCGATGGCTTCGAGAAGCATTGCCGGCTGGCTTGCTTGCCGGGGTCGCGCCCGTAAAAAAGCGGCTGAATTGCTCGAAAGGCTTGGTCTGGCGGATCGTGCCCGGCACAAGCCATATCAGCTCTCTGGTGGAGAGCGACAAAGAGCGGCAATAGGCAGGGCTCTAATGAATGAGCCGGAGCTGCTTCTGGCCGATGAACCTACGGGAAACCTTGACTCAGCCACAGGAAATGGTATCCTAAAGGTTCTGGAGGAACTGAACCGCGCCGGCCAGACGATAGTCATGGTTACACATGACGAAAGGATTGCAGAAAGGGCCGGCAAGATAATAACCCTATCAGATGGTAAGATAAGGACTTAGGTGAGAAACGCATGGAGCATAGATATAACGTTTTACGAGGTTGTTTATGACGTTGAAAGTGTGGCTTGATGATAAGCTTGTCGACCAGGCCGACGCCAAGGTTTCGGTCTTCGATCACGGTCTGCTCTATGGCGACGGGGTCTTCGAGGGTATCCGGGTTTACGGGGGTAAGGTATTCGAGTTCGAGGCCCATATGCAAAGGCTCTATGTGTCGGCCAAGGCTCTTCGGCTCGATATTCCCATGAACCGACAAGAGCTTATGAATGCCACCGAAACCACCGTTCGCGCCAACAATATCTCCGATGGCTACATCAGGCTTCTGATAACACGGGGTATCGGCACTTTGGGCCTGAATCCATTTACGTGCGAAAAATCCATAGTTGTTATTATAGCCGACAAAATTCAGCTCTATCCCGAGGAACTCTACGAAACGGGAATGAAGGTGGTCTGCGCTACGACGATTCGGAACCATCCGCTGGCGGTTTCGCCTCAGATCAAGAGTCTCAATTATCTCAACAACATTCTTGCGAAGATCGAGGCTTTGGATAACGATGTGCCCGAAGCGATCATGTTCAATCACGAAGGCTATGTTGCTGAAGCCACGGGCGACAACGTATTTATAGTCCGAGACGGCGTGGTTTTTGCGCCGCCCGTTCAGGCCGGCTCGCTGGATGGAATCACGCGGTCGGTCGTTATCAGGCTTGCCAAAGAGAACGGCATCGAATTCGTTGAGAAGAACCTTACCCGCTGCGATTTGTACATCTGCGATGAGTTCTTCCTGACTGGTACGGCTGCCGAAGTTATAGGTATTGTCGAAATCGATGGGCGTATCGTCGGTGACGGCAACCCCGGGCCCATTACAAAGCTGCTACGAGAGAAATTCTTCGAATACGCCCATGGAAAGGTGAAATAGCGTTCTATCGACGCATTTTAGCCGGAGGCCATGCGTGAAACGGTTACCGGCGCATATGGAGATGTCCATCGATCATTCAAGAGTCGTAATACCTGCCTTCGAACTCATCAGCAAGCACTTGGATCAGGTAAGGGAGTTGATGAGCCAACAGTTTACTGCGCCCGGCAGCGCCGAAGAAGTCGAGCAATTGTTGCGCCACATAGACGCTAAAAACGGGAAGATGATTCGACCCGCTTTGGTTCTTCTTTCCGGCGCGTGTTGCGGCCCGATTACAGAACAGCATATAACAGTCGCCGCTGTGGTTGAGATTATTCATACGGCGACTTTGCTGCACGACGATGTTATAGATCAGGGCCAGACGCGCCGCGGCAGACCCACTGTAAACAGTCTCTGGGGTAATGAGTCGGCTGTTCTGCTTGGCGATTTCCTACTCAGTCGCGTTTTCAAGATGTGCGCGGAACTGCCTTATGAAGCCACACGTGAGATTGGTACAGCAGCGGTTAGAGTATGTGAGGGTGAACTGAGGCAGGTTGCTCAGAAAAAGAACCTCAAACTAAGCGAGCCGGAGTATATCGATATCATAGCGAACAAGAGCGCCTCTTTGTTCAGTAGCTGTTGCCGGATCGGGGCGGCTCTAACCCGGACCGATCAGGCACAGGCGCTTAGTGAGTTCGGCCTGAATACCGGCATCGCGTTTCAAATTACCGACGATCTGCTCGACGTTGTCGGGGATGAGAACAGGACAGGCAAGACGCTCGGAAGCGATATTAGTAATAGCAAGCTGACACTGCCTCTGATACATCTGCTCAGGACGATAGAAAAGGACAGGAAAGGCGAGATCGAGGATATGCTGATGGGTGGAATCGAGTCTCGACGTGAGTTAGGAGAACTGTTGCGCCGACATGGCAGCCTTGAGTACGCACGCAACAGGTCGCAGGAATTCATCGATAAGGCTATTAGCTCGCTGGATAATATTGATCCAAGCGAAGCGCGAACCTCTCTGGAGCAGATTGCCCAATTCGCCGGCGACAGGGCGGCCTGATACTCCAGATGAAATGTGCTTCAGGCTTATTTATATGTCGCTCGGGCGGTGCGTGCAATATCCAATAGAAAAGGCCGGTCCATAAAGAACCGGCCTTGTGTTTTCTTACAACAGTAACAACTCTACCGTACTTTCCACTTTCCTGTCAGGCCGAACCACCATTCATCCGACTCGTTGACCGAATCATCCCAAGACGACTGGTACCAGATACCGGGAGTGATGGTGCCGTTTCCCCAGGCGCCGAAGTCTGTAGAAACACCAAACACCGCGTGAGACCAATCCTGATCTACATCGGCGGCGCCTACGCCATCATTGAACCAGGTTTCGACAGTCCAGTTAAGAACCTGCTCCGGATTGTTTCCAAGAAAGCCGGGAACCTTCTGATCGTACGCAAGGGCAAATTTGTGCCCCCAGCCGCCTGAGTCGCGGAAGTTGGATCGTGTAGTTCCATCAGATCTCCTGCCGCCTTCATCCGGCCACATGCGAAGGAGAGTATAGCTGGGTACTATCCCGGCCGGACAAATACTGGGCCATGACAATTCGAGAAACATCTCCTGGGCATCCAGGTCTCTTGTTGCGAGTGTAGGATTCAACGTCGGTGTAGGGCCGTCTGGATAGTTATAGTAAGTATAACCGACCTCCCAATTCATGGCGTGTGAAGTTTCGCCCCACAAGGAGTTGCCGTACGCAACAGTATAATCAATTTCCTCCAAGGCTTCAAATCCACTGCCGTTGGCTCTCGACATCCAGATGCCAAACCTAAAGCCTGTATCGCCGAAAGTGAAATCGACGAAAGGCTGGAACGCGCTGTGGTTTTTAGCATACGTGTCAAAGCCTCGCCAGACGTAGCGGCTCATGTAACTTGCGCCTACATCGATGCCGATATCTCCCGGCTCAAACGCCTGGGACAACCCCGCGGTGGCTAACGTGATGACCGCAGCTACAATAATTGCTCTTTTTCTCATGCTCTTCTCCTTAACTTAGTTTTTCCTGCTGCGCAAAAACACTCTTACCAGTATAGTGTTAAATCACCCGCCACCAATTGCACAAGTGTAGTGTGGGATTATAACGAAGCAAGGGAAAAAACCCTGCTGAGCAAAAAACTTTTTCACGAAGTCTACACACTCATGGTGCAATATCAGGGGTGGCAGCGAACTTTTTGTCGGACGTTCTGTAGGTAGGACTCATATACACTCGCGATATTAGTACTACCAAGGGCTTTTAGGTTGGCTCTTCTGTCATTGCACGGGTACGGTCCCTGGAGGTTTAGGCAAACAAACGTTCGACAAGGTCGCCAGCCGCTCTTATAATTGCGCCGATGCGTGATCACGGTCAAGATGAGAAATTGTTCAGTCGTATCGAGCGCGCCAATGTGGAATCGGCGGCGCCGCTGGCGGTTCGCATGAGGCCCAGGGTGCTCGATGAGTTCGTAGGGCAGTCTCATTTTCTCGGTCCGGGTAAGCTTCTTACTCGAATGCTTCAGGCCGACAGGCTCAGCAGTCTGATATTCTACGGTCCTCCCGGCGTCGGGAAGACATCACTGGCTGCTGTAATCGCAAAACATACAAGGGCAAAGTTCCACTACCTCAGCGCGCCTGCGGCAACGGTGAAGGACATACGTGAAGTGATCGGCGCCGCCAAGGACAGGCTGGCGGTCAGTGCGTCCAGGACGGTGCTGTTCATCGATGAAATCCACCGTTTCAACCGCGCCCAGCAGGATGTCCTGCTGGACGACGTCGAGACGGGCATCATCATTCTGATTGGGGCGACGACCG
>CAZYMD010000104.1:16270-17818 GCA_964649005.1 uncultured Pirellulales bacterium | reverse complement strand
TTCGTGCCTACGAATATCTCGTTATATCGTTTGACATCCTCCTGTGTCAGATCTTCAGGCACTTTGAAGTTCCTGGTCATACTGCCTTCATACCAATACAGTTTTAAGGCAGGCATCTTTCCCGATGGAACGTACTTGTTCTTTCGCTCCGGGAACTCAAACATGCACGCGTAGTTAGGATACGTGACAGGATTTGCTCCCTCCACTGCTGTGCACGTTACGCTGGTGGGACTGCCGAGTTGCAGAGCCCAGTTGGCCGGTCCCAGCATATGGATGCCCCAGTCGCCGATCATTTGCGTGCCATAGTCCAGAAATCCTCGCCAATGTATCGGGTGGATCTTCGAACTGTACGTGTGTTCCGCAGCCCGTCCGGTCCAGAGGTCCCAGTCGAGCGTTTTTGGAACTTCCTCGACAGGCGGCCACTGCGTTATGCCTCGTGAAAAGCCGCCACCGCTCATCGAGTGCACCTCGGTTATGTCACCGAGCTGCCCGCTCCAGATGATTTCACTGGCTACGCGCGTAGCTGGATGAGAGTAACCCTGGTTGCCCATTTGGGTGGGCACTTTGTACTTTTCAGCGGCCTTGGTCAATAGACGCGCTTCCCAGACGCTCTGCGTCAGCGGCTTCTGGCAATGAACGCCCAGGCCTCGTTCCATGGCCCACAGCGCCACTGTCGCGTGCATGTGGTCTGGAATTGTGATAGTCACCCCATCGAGATTCTTCTGCTCTTTGTCCAGCATCTCTCGAAAATCTCTGTAGAGCTTGGCTTTCGGGAATCGTTTCGCTGTTTTACCCAAGTGGTTCTCGTCCACGTCGCAAAGCGCATAGATATTTTCGCTGCTGACATTTCCAACATCGCTGCCTCCCTGCATGCCGCCCACACCGACGCTGCCGAGATTCAGCTTGTCACTGGGCGCAACTCGCCCCTGACCTCCCAGAACATGTCGAGGCACTATCGTAAAAGCTGCAAACGCAGCAGTTGCGCCCATAAACTCACGCCTGGTTACTTGTTTTTCCCCTTTTCGTTTTCCATGCATTGTTATTTCCCTTTAACAAAATACTACATCGTTTGAGCATGCAACGGTAATAGTGCCTTCGTAAAACAACACATATTGTTCTCTGTGCACATGAGCAGTTCACTCTTTATGATGGGTATCGCCCAACATTTTAACTTCGTTAGTATACCATATCACGCTGCTGTTAACATGCTCTATAGTTCACAATGAAAGGGTGGTTAGTCCTTGGGCGGATAATAGGAGGGAGCATCAACCGTGCAATGCAAACTTGACGTAATCGCTGCTTTTCGGTATCACAAGATGCCGTTGAATGGGCCCAGCCCTCATATTCGTACAAGGAGCCGAATTCATGGGAAAAGCCAGGAAGGCAAAGCCAAAGACCAAGGCCGTTAAGAAGGCAAAGAAAAAGACCAGCGGGAAAACTGTAAAGAAGGTAAAGACGAAAGCTGGCCCCAAAAAGACCGCCAAAGCAGCTAAGTCGAAGAAGAGCAAGGCGGTAAAATCGCTGCCTAAAGAGCCCCCAGCGAAGCAA
>CAZYMD010000104.1:0-16170 GCA_964649005.1 uncultured Pirellulales bacterium | reverse complement strand
GTCGAAGAAGAGCAAGGCGGTAAAATCGCTGCCTAAAGAGCCCCCAGCGAAGCAACCTGTTCGTCATGCCACAGCCGAAGATATGGCTAGGCAGCAGCGAGATATCTCGGTTGCCGAGTTTTTCACGAAGAACCGCCACCTTCTCGGCTTCGACAATCCTCGCAAGGCGTTGCTGACGACGATCAAGGAGGGCGTGGACAACTCGCTGGATGCGTGTGAAGAGGCTGGGATATTACCTGACATTAAGGTGGTCATTGCCACTGGCAAGGAAGACGATCGCTTTCGTGTCACCATCGAAGACAACGGGCCTGGCATCCTCAAGAGTCAGATCCCCAAAATATTCGCCAAGCTTCTCTACGGTTCCAAGTTTCATCGGCTCAAAATGTCGCGTGGCCAGCAGGGCATCGGCATCTCTGCGGCTGGCATGTATGGCCAACTGACGACGGGCAAGCCCGTCTCCATTACGTCGAAGACATCTCGCAACAAGCCCGCGCATCACTACGAGCTTGAGATCGACACCAAAAGGAACGAGCCCCGTATTATTGTCGATGAGAGCATCGAGTGGCCTGTCCAAAGGGGCACGCGGGTTGAGATCGAGTTGGAAGCGAAGTTTCAGAGGGGCCGACAGTCTGTGGATGAATATATCGAGCAGACCGCCATCGCCAATCCCCACATATCGCTTCAGTTCATAACACCGGACGGCCAGACCAGAGAGTACAAGCGAGCATCGAAAGAATTGCCTGCCCATACCAAGGAGATTAAGCCTCATCCCTACGGCGTCGAGCTGGGCTTGCTGATAAAAATGCTCCACGAGACGAAGGCTCGTACGCTTCAGTCGTTTCTCCATTTGGAGTTCTCCCGTGTAAGCAGTCGCCTGGCAAAGATGATCTGTGAGCAGGCGAAACTGTCCGACCGCTCCCGGCCGTCACGAATCGCCAGGCAGGAAGCGGACAATCTCTTCAAGGCGATAAACCAGACAAAGATCATGAATCCGCCTGCGGATTGCCTCAGCCCCATCGGCGAGGAGCTGATTCTGGCCGGCCTCAAGAAACAGATAGAGGCCGATTTTTACGCGTCAGTCACGCGCCCTCCCGCGGTTTATCGTGGCAATCCCTTCCAGATAGAAGCGGGGCTTGCATACGGTGGCTCCGTGCCGGCCGAAGGGCTCGCTCGTGTTCTACGATATGCCAATCGCGTGCCTTTGCTTTACCAGCAGTCTGCATGCGCTATCACGCGCTCGGTGCTCAATACGGGTTGGCGTAACTACGCGCTGCAACAGTCCGCGGGAGCTTTGCCGACGGGACCGTTGGTTATCATGGTCCACATGGCTTCGGTCTGGGTGCCTTTCACCTCCGAGAGCAAGGAGGCCGTGGCCCATTATCCGGAAATTATCAAAGAGGTGCGCCTTGCGCTTCAGGAGTGCGGACGTCGCTTGTCAGTGTTCATACGCAGGCGGCGCAAGGCTGCGGAATCCGAACGCAAGAAAGCTTATATCGAGAAGTATATTCCTCATATCGCCATCGCGCTGCGCGAAATGTTGAGCCTTTCCGAACGCCAGGAAAAAACTATGGTCAAACAGTTGACCGATATTCTTGAGAGGAGCAGGTCGTGAAAAAAACCGCCAATCGCATCAAAGAAACCGCTGATACCGTTCGATCCAAAATTCAGCGTAAAAGCAAGCCCACACTTTCGTTTCCGCTGCGTTCTCTAAGCAACGTCAAGTACCACCCAAAGAAAGGCTTTCTCGAACTAAAAGGCAAGAAGAAGGTCCGAACGCTCACCGTCGCGACGGTCAAGACCTTCGCCCAGACCCTGCGCATGATGTCCCAGGCGAAGACACTCGTCGAAACCGATGAGATCATGACCAAGCGAGAGGCGTACTATGTCTCCAAAAACTGGGACGATGCACGCTTCGACGAGCAGCCTGAATCGGATACTGTCATCGATGATATCGAGGCGCTGTTCGAAGTCAATCGAGAGCAGCTCGGCTTTATTCCCGAAGAGAAGGGTGGCGAAATTGCAGGCAAGCTTGTGGTTATCGACCGCCAACCCGACACGGGCAAACCTCTGCGCATCGACTGCACCCAGTTTGGCTCCGGCGCCTATTCAATTCCGATCTCCGTAGAGCACCTGAAGTTCGAGACCAAGGCAAAATTCGTACTCGCCATCGAGACCGCAGGCATGTTTCAGCGCCTCGTCAAGCACAGCTACTGGAAAAAGGCCAACTGCATTCTCGTTTCGATGGGAGGAGTTCCAACGCGCGCCTGTAGGCGTTTTATCCGTCGGCTTGCCGACGAATTGAAGCTGCCTGTGTACGCGTTCGTCGACTGCGATCCTTATGGCATGTTCAACATCTATCGCACGCTAAAGGTTGGCTCAGGCAACGCCGCCCACATCAACCGCTATTTCTGCGTACCCAACGCACGATTCCTCGGCGTGACGCCACAGGACATTATCGATTACAAGCTGCCCACCCACCCGCTCAAAGATGTTGATATCAAGCGGGCCAAAGACGCCATCAAGAACGATCCGTTTGTGGGCCATTTCAAGCCCTGGCAGGATGCGATAAATCAACTGCTCGATATGGGAGTCAGGGCAGAGCAGCAGGCCTTTGCCGTTCACGACCTCAATTACGTGATCGAACACTATCTGCCCCAAAAGCTCTCCTCACCAAAAAAGTTCCTGCCTTAACAATTAGCACCAGTGACAATAAAGCCGGCATATAATTCTGGGGTTTGCTGAGAAACATCATGTTTAAAACGGCGAGCTATTAAGAGTGATGGCCGTAAATATGGATAATAGGGGTGAAATTATATAATATTTTTGCTTTTCACTCTTTGTAAAAGAGTGAGTGACAATTGAAGTCCGAGAAAAACGTTAATAAAATGTTTAAATGGGCCATTCCCTCTTGACATAAGGGAATTAATACCCTATAAGTATGGTTGGTATGTTGGTACGTTAAGGTAGTGCTCCGTACAAGAGTTACGTCTCTTATAGTATTACATAGAAAATGTCTGGGTCAGAGAGTGTACGCGCTGTTTTTAGCGTAACGCAGGATGGGGTGGAAGAAAAGCGGCAAATATGCCGAACGTTGGCTGTAATGCATTTTTATACAAGCTTCTAATCTTCGGTGCGCAAAGCACTTAAGCATCTTTCTTATCACTTTTCCCCAAAGGAGGAATAACGATGAAAAGCAGAACCCTTATAATTATCCTGATGTCAATTCTCATATTATCTGGTTCAAGCCAGGTGTATGCCCAACCGGCGCCCCCCCCAACGGCCACACCTCTGGCGGCGGGTGACGGCAGTGTGGGTAATCCCTACGAGATTGAGACTCTGGGAAACCTGTCCTGGCTTATGCAAAATCAGGATCAGTGGGATAAGCACTATATTCAGACTGCCGATATTGACGCCTCGGACACGCTTAACTGGTATGGTGGCGAGGGTTTTTCACCGATTGGCAATTGGAGTGTATTATTCACTGGCTCGTATGATGGCCAGGGGCATACCATTTCTAATTTAAATATAAATAACACAAGTGCTGATTATCCGATTGGATTATTTGGTTTTCCCCAGGATGCCGTCATTAAAAACATCGGCCTAATTGATTGTCTGATTTATGGATCGGGGGATGTGGGTGGTTTGGTTGGATTTAGTATGGGAACAACCATAAGCAATTGTTACAGCACTGGTAGCGTGTCGGGAACACAAAATTATATTGGTGGCTTGGTTGGGGAGATTTATGGTTCTACCATAAGCAATTGTTACAGCAGTGGTAGTGTGTCAGGAGGTGCCTATATAGGAGGTCTTATTGGGTATAATTCTGGTTCGCCAATGAGCAATTGTAACAGCGGCTATAGCAAAGTCACCGGTACTCGTGATGGAATCGGCGGGCTTATAGGTTATAATGAAGATTCTCCTGTAAGTAATTGCTATAGTTTTGGAGAGGTATTCGGAAACAGTGATGTTGGAGGACTCGTAGGAGGTAATTACTCTTCTTCTAATATCTCAGATTGTAATAGTTTCTCCATGGTTCATGGATTAAATTATAACGTCGGCGGTCTGGTCGGAAACAATGACACTTCTTCTATAACTAATTCTTACAGCACGAACCTCGCTGTAATTAATGAAGGAGAAAGTACTGGAGGGCTGGTAGGATTCAACAGCGAGTCTCCGCTAAATAATTGTTACAGCACGGGGCTTGCGTACGGATTAAAGGAATATGTCGGGGGTTTGGTTGGTTATGACTATGATTCTGACATAACCAACTGTTACAGTCGATGTATGGCCGCTTCGGATATAGAATATTCTGGAGGCCTGGTTGGATACGCAGAAACTTCTCACATAGAATCTTGTTACAGCACAGGCAATGTTTTTGCCTTTATATATGATGGTTTTGTCGGCGGACTGGTCGGTTATAATGATGATTCTACCGTATTAAATTCCTTCTGGGATATTCAAACTTCCTTTCAAGGTGCCAGCGAAGGTGGAACCGGAAAGACCACCGCGGAAATGAAAGATGTTGCTACATTCACTGATTTAGCAACTATCGGTCTAAATCAACCATGGGATTTTGTAAACAATCCCAATGATGATACTGCCAACGAGAATATCTGGAGCAGATCTATATCGGTGAACGATGGTTATCCCTGTTTTACCTGGCAGATCGACGACAGTGACGGCGACGGCGTGCCGGACAATCAGGACGCCTTTCCGTTTGATCCGACCGAATGGGCCGACAGTGATGGTGACGGTGTAGGCGACAATGCCGACCTGTTCCCGAACGATCCCGGCCCGGTTGCGGTTTCGGCTTTTGTCATCGATATCGGTCAAAATAATGCTACCTTGTGTGGCCAGCTTCTCGATGATTTTGGCCAGCCATGCCAAACAAGATTCTGCTGGTGGAAGAGCGGCGATATGTGGGTATCCAGTACACCCTGGACCGGCCAGCTAATTCGAGGGGATCAGTTCAGCTACGCCATGATGGGCCTCAATCCTGATACGCAGTACTGGTTCTGGGCCGAGGCGAGAAATTCCATAATGAACAGCGATGGCTGGTCCTCTGGAGTCAAGAACTTCACAACATTACAAGGACCGATTGAAGTAGTCGCTCCGTCAGGCGGTGCGTGCCTGTTGGGTGGTGGTGCATGTGGGATCGAGTGGTTGGCAAATCCTGATATCGCCAATGTTGCGCTTGAATATTCTCTCGATGGCGGAGCAACATGGAATCCAATAGGAATTATGCCCAGCATCGATCCGAACAAGCACTGTGACTGGACGGTCCCCTTGGTCGATTCTCAGCAGTGCTATGTATGTGTAAGCGACTGCAACGATCCGAATTGTAACGGTCTCAGCGGCGCCGGCATAGTACCGTTCACTATCACAACGCACGCAGTTCCGGATGTTGTTGGAATGAGCAAAGCCGATGCGGAGGTAGCGATAAACGCCGCAGGTCTTACGGTTGGGACAATTACTTACAGTTACACAGCCGGTATGCCAGCCGGGAAAGTGATGAATCAGAATCCGCCGAAGAACACGCCGGTAGTAGCAGGTTCTACTGTTGATATCGTGATATCGATTGGGCCCAAAGCGAATGCAAAACCTGTGGCCAGGACCGAATCGGCAAATGCCATCGGATCCGATACGGCTACGCTTCGTGGCTCGATCACCAACGACGGTGGCGGTGCCTGCGAGTACAGATTCTGCTACTGGAAACAGGGCGATATGTGGGTGACCAATACATCCTGGACAGGCTATGCCTTTGGAGGTGAGACCTTCACTCACACCCTGACAGGCCTGACACCAGGCACTCGGTACTGGTACTGGGCCGAATCCAGAAACACAGCAGGCAAAAGCGATGGCTGGTCTTCAGGCCTGAGAGGCTTTAAAACAGCCAACTAAAAGCAGCATGTTTGTGCAAAAATAATTAATTCCAACGGGCCGTCAAAAACTGGCGGCCCATTTTTCATATTCATTTTAGCTCCTATAGCGGTTTGCGAATATTATTTAGTGACTTGCGCAATTTATATTGCCTTATTCCTTTAGAATAGAAACAGCCATTTTTGTACTGTTTCAAATTGAGCAGTTGCCTCATGAATGTATAACGATAGAATGTGGCAAAACTTGTCGAACCGTTCGGACGATGACCGGCGGATATGAGAAGCTCGGAAAGGTGGGGCGAAATGGAACGAATAGGATGTCTGAGAAAGCCTAATGGCCGAAGCCACTGTCACCTGAACATAAAATTGCTGTTGATAATGATATTCGCCGCGGCCCTTGTGTTGGCAGGCTGTGCGTACGATAAGGCATATAAAAGAGGCACGAAACTCTCAGAGCGTCAGCAGTACGAACAGGCCATTGCAGAATTGGAGCATGCAGTCAAGCTCGCTGAGGATGGCCACAAGAAAAGCACTGCCAAGCGTTATCGCGAGAAGCTCGAAGAAGTCAAACGCCAGGCAGGGCAGTTTTTCTATAATAGGGCTGAGGAGCGATTCGCACAGACCGACCTCGGAGAAGCTCAGTCCCTTATCGAGAAATGTGTTACGTATTGCCCACAGGAGCAGCCTTACTGGGCGTTTCGCCAGCGGGTGCATAAGGCCATTGCCGACGCCGAGCAGATGCGCACGACCGCGCTGTCATTAGCTGAGCAGAGGCAGTGGAAAGAAGCGAACGACCGTATGAGCGAAGCCCTCAGCCTGTACAAGACCATGCCTGGCGGGCAGGGTGACCTAAAGCAGATACAAGATCGGGCATATCGGTATTATGTTGGATTGGCGGAAGAGAAATTGCAGCAGGGCGATCTTGAAGCTGCGCAAGCCGAAGCTCAGACGGCGCTGATCTATCGTGAGGGGGGAAGAGAAGCGAACTCTGTGTTGAAGACAGCGAAAGATCGGATCGAGGCAAGAGGTCTGATCGCGCGTGCGCGAGTACTGCTGGAGCAGGGCGATTGCGAAGAGGCGCTGCGTGTTCTGGAGCAGGCGCAGCGGTTGCATCGGTCACATGCCGAACTGCCTGACCTGCTGGGACGTGCGCGACGAGCAGTTTGCGATAAGTTGATCGCGCAGGGACGCGGCGCCATGGAGGCGGGCGAGTATGCTGCGGCGCTGCGCCTGTTCAACAGAAGTAACAGGTTGCTGCAAGGATACGCTGGCGTGAACGTGCTTATTGCAGATGTGCAGTCGCGGTTGGCCGAAGTTCATCTGCAAGCGGCAGGCGAGCAGCTTAAAAACGGATTTGCAGGATGCGCTGTTTTGCATGCGGTTTCGGCGCTCGGATATCAGCCAGACAGTTTCGATGCTGGAGGTAAGCTTGCACAGTATATCGAACGCGTACAGCGAGAGGTTCGCTACACGATAGCGTTTGTCGGCTTTGAGGCGAGGCCGGAGCACCAGACAGTGGCCGATACATTCGACTCAGCGTCGCTGGAGTACCTGACGCATCTGAGGCGGATGAATGTCGCATTGGTGGAAGGCCCTGACATGCAGACAACTTTCGCTCAAGGCGATTCTCAGTTGACAGTCGAGGCGGCGATAGAGGATGGAGTGGATGCCTTTGTCTCTGGACAAGTTCTCGATGTTCAGGTGACATCAGAGAACAGACGCACAGGGTACGGCGAGTCGATCTATCAGGATGGGTATCGGCCGGAGCCGAATCCGGACTATTTGCTCGCCGCCGGTGAGGTGGATAGGGCGATGGAGGAGCTTGAACAGGCCCGCAAGAGACTGGCCAGGGCCGAGGCAAGGCTGGCGAGGTATGATCGTGTGGACCCGCGAAATCCCGAGGAAATGGCCAGGAAGCGGAGAGCCAGGGAGGATGTGGCCCAGGCGCGGCGTCACCTGGTTAATGCGGCGGCCGATGTAGCCGCTGCAAGACTGCGCATGGCCGGTACGCCACAGGAAGTGTTGGTTCCGAATATGGTGAGCTATCAGTATCCGATTCAGACTGTTACCATGACGGCGAGGGTTGCTTGCATGCTCAAGATGCAGGATGCGGACACGGGCGAGCTGATTCTTGCCGAGCGGTTGGAGGGAAAGCAGGTTCGTTCGGATCGTTTTGTGCAGGCTGATCCGGCGCGCAACGTGCCGGAGGATCCGTTGGAGTTTCCTTCCGATTCCACTCTGCTTGAAGCCGCCGAGAACGAGGCGATTGGCAAGCTGAAGCAGTCTCTTAATGCGGCGTGCAAAAAGCATGGGCGGCGGTTCATGGCGCAGATGCAGCGTGCTGAAGCGGCAGGTGACGCTGCACAGGTTGCCGATAGTTGCATCAAGACATTATTTGCATATCCAATCGTATGCGAAAACACAGACAAAGCGGTGACATCCCTAACAAATTGTCTGGGTCAGGAAAACGATCTCGTGGATATACAGGGACTTTTACGTGCACATTGTCACCTGCTGCTCGAACCTGCGGAGTTCCCGGTACGCCTGGAGGAGAAGGATGGGCAGGTTATTATCAGGCAGTTCTACGAGAGGCCTTCGGACGATGTACGCTGTCCGTGTGTTCTGACATCGGTGGACAGGCAGAGCGTGCACTCCATCTCCGAGCTTCAAGCTCTGATCGATCATTATGCTTCAGAAGAAAAGGCAAGCATAACGGTATTGAGCAGTGGCCGTTACGTGACGACGGAACTGAAGCTGCGGCCGCGAAAGCGCTGAGTTTTCCGCTACCTCACATTCATAAAACCCACCTATCCCGCAGTCATTCAGACTGCCCGCCCGATTCGACGAGCGATATCGGTATCGTTTTTTTTTGCTTTGTCGTGTACGGGCCTGGCAATTAGACTATCAAGCATATCTACACGTTTTTGCGATTCGAATGAAAGGATCAGGTCTATGGGAAATTGTCGGATATCCTGGGTATTTATCGTTACAGTAGTCATCTGCGCTGCAATGGTGATTCCTTGTAACTGCTGTGCAGCCGCTGAAGGTGTGTTCAATGTACGCAGCTACGGCGCCGTGGGTGACGGCAACAACATCGACACCACTGCAATAAACAAGGCCGTAAAGGCCTGTTCCGATGCCGGCGGCGGACAAGTCCGCTTCGGTCCGGGCAGATACATCTCGGGCACCGTTCACCTAAAGGACAACGTGACCCTATTCTTCGAAGCCGGAGCCGTATTGGTCGGAACCGCCAGGCTTGACGACTACCAGTATTTCACCCCGCCTGCAAACACACCCGAAGCGAAATTCGGAAAATGGCACAGCGCATTGATACTCGGAATCGGCGTCAAGAATGTCACCATCGCAGGGTCAGGTATGATCGACGGAAACAAGGTATTCAATCCTCGCGGAGAGGAGAAAATGCGCGGGCCCCACACGATCATCCTCGGCGACAGCAACAATATCACCATCCGTGATGTCACGATCAAGGACTCAGCCAATTACGCCATTATGATCGAATTCTCTAATAACGTGGACGTTCGAGGCGTCACAGTCACAGGTGGCTGGGACGGCGTTCACTTTCGCGGCTGGATCGACAAGCCATGCCACAACATCAGCATCACGGATTGCAGGTTCTTCACAGGTGACGACTCCATCGCGGGTCGATACGTCAAACGGCTTCTGATCAGGAACTGCGTTATTAACAGCTCCTGCAACGGTATTCGCATCATAGGCCCGGTTACAGACATGATAGTCGATGACTGTCTTTTCTATGGCCCGGGGCTGCATCCTCATCGCACCTCCGACCGCTACAACATGCTATCAGGCATCATCCTTCAGCCGGGCGGCTGGGACGCCTGCGACGGTCCTCTTGAAGACGTCCTGATTTCGGATGTAACAATGAAGAACGTCGCTTCACCTGTTGGAGTGCTGCTCAAAAGGTCAGGCAATACCGCAGACAACATCACAATTACAGGGCTGAGCGCCACAGGTGTTTATCGTGCGCCGATCTCTGTAGAAAGCTGGTGCGATACAGCCTGCGGAAGGGTGGTTATTCGCGATTCGAGTATCGAATATGAAGGCGGCGGCACCGCCGAGCAAGCGAAAGCGTCTGCTCAAAAGCCCGGAGTAGATGCCCGTCCTCTGCCTGTTTGGGGCTTCTATGCGAGAAAAGCCAAAGACGTTGTCCTTGAAAACGTTCGTCTGTATTGTGCAAAGAAGGACCTGCGCACTGCAATTTTTTGTGAAGATGTTGATCATATAATTTTTGACGCAGTACGTTTTCCGAAAGTTAGCGATGCAGCAGGGCCGGTCATTCTAAAAAACGTCAAAGATGTCGAAACTCGTGAGATGAATGACAATATCACCAAATAGGTCGATCCCATATTCATTTGTCCGAGATGGCTTCTCTTGCACAACAAGCATACTTGATAGCAATATAAGACCATTGCGGCTGATCTGCTCAAAATCCTAACTCAATAGTAATTGCTATTGCCCTGTGCAAGAGACCTCTTGACGATTTATGGTCGAATCTCTATAGTGATTTCTGAGTTTGTACCGCCTTAGTGGTTTTTATAGCTTTATGCCGATGTGTACGATAATATTGGCCGTTTGTTGAATTGCTGCAATGGGGTATTTGTTGTGGCGACCTGTGTACAACAGGCGCTTGCGAGCGGCGCCACACCGGAGAGTGTGATGCAGGTCGTGCGCCAGGCTGCTCAGATGGCCGAGCTTCCAGTAAAATGCTACGAACTTGCTGCGCGTAAGGGGATTGAGGCATTTGAGGCCCACGATATGGGGCGGTCTACAGTAAGAGTCGAACTCATAGACGCCTGCTTTGATTCGCGAATCGAGGCAAGCACCAAAATAGTGGCAAAGTTGTGTGATATGGAGCGCCAATGCCGCTATGTTTCGAGCCAATTGTTGGGCTTGTGCTAAGCATTTAGCCACGCCCTTGAAACAAGGTGCGGATTGTTAGTCTTTGCACTTGGAGAGAAGTTGATTGAATAATAAATCTGAAAAGGAACAAACAAAGCCGTTGAATTTGGAGAACACCCTGAATCTACTGTCATTGGGCAGTCACCAGATGCGGTCGCCTTTGATGGCGGCCAGGAGTCTACTGCAAACGGTGCTGGCCGGATATGCCGGTGAACTTAATGAGCGTCAGTGGGATCTCCTGAGCAAGGCAAATCAGCGGTGCTCTCAGGCGGAACAGGCTATTTACCGACTTCTTACTATTACCCGACTCCAACATGGTCAGGTGGGCACTTTCCTGTTAGCAGATGCTACCAGGTTGGGCCATAGAATTGCGGAAGAATATGCAGTGCAGGCTCGAAAACGCGGAATTAAACTCACGGTTCAAATTAATGAGGCGGAAGGCTATATCAGTGTGGGCAAGGCGTTGTTCACCGAAATGATACAGAACCTTATGGACAACGCCTTCAAGTATACCCCCGATCATGGCTCGATCCGCTTATCTATAGCGGTAGATAAAACAAGTCTCAAAATAGCTGTGGCCGACTCTGGCGTTGGCATTTCCGAGCACATGCTCCAGGAAGTATTTAAGCCGTTCGTGCGAACGGGCCACGCGAAGAACTCAGCGCATCCTGGGACCGGGCTGGGTCTGGCTCTGGTGCAGGCTATTACCACATCTGCTGGAGGGAATGCTCGAGCAGCTAAGGCGGATCTTGGTGGCGCCGAGATCGTGATATTACTACCGTTGGCGAAATTTCAATCATTAAAGAATACAGGAGCTAAGCGAATGAGTAAACCATTACGTATAGTGATAGTTGGTGGGGTTGCAGCCGGTCCCAAGGTTGCATCCAAGATCATCAGGCTATGTCAGGATGCAGAAGTGACAATTGTTGAGAAGGGTAAAATATTATCCTATGCCGGTTGCGGTTTGCCTTACTACGTTTCCGGTGTGGTCAAAGAGCAGAAAGAGTTGATGTGCACGCCCGTGGGTACGGTACGTGATCCGGTCTTTTTCCAAAATGTCAAGAACGTCAAAGTCTTCAACGAAACGGAAGCCATTGAGGTCGACCGTGTGAGTAAGCGCATTCGTTTGCGCGACTTGGTGCGTGGAAAGGAGTCGTGGTTGGAATACGACAAACTGGTTCTTGCGACTGGAGCAAGACCAGTTGTTCCGCCAATTCCAGGAACCGACCTGGGCAATGTGTTCACCCTCCAGGGCGTTCACGACGCCGAGGGCATCCGGGCCACGCTGGCTCAAGACAAGGCGCGTGATGTGGTCATTGTCGGCGGTGGTTTGATTGGCGTGGAGATTACCGAGGCCTTGGCGCAGCGAGGCTGCCGCGTGACTATTGTCGAGATGATGCCCCAGATATTGCGTATTCTGGACCCCGACATGGTTCGCCTGGTAGAGAAACATATGGAGTCCCATGGAGTTCGAGTGCTGACCAACACCAAGCTTGAGCGGATTGAAGGCACTGAATCAGTAAAGGCGGTTCAGACCAGTGCTGGTCAAATTGCAGCGGACATGGTGGTTTTGGCTATTGGTGTTCGTCCGAATGTTATACTGGCCGATGCAGCCGATTTGGAGATAGGTCCCACAGGGGCTATCAAGGTCAATGATCGCATGCAAACCAGTGATCCGGATATCTATGCCGCTGGCGATTGTGTTGAAAGCAAGGACCTGATGACAGGCAAACCCTGTTTTGTGCCCTTGGGTTCCACGGCCAACAAGCAAGGCCGGGTAGCCGCAGTAAATATCTGCGGTGGGGATGACCATTTCCCTGGTGTCTTGGGCAGTACGGTATGCAAAGTGTTCGATTTCTGCGTAGCACGCACAGGTCTGAGCGAGTCAGCCGCCAGGGAGCAGGGCTACGATGTCATAACAGTCTTGGCCCCTGCACCGGACAAAGCTCATTTCATGCCACAGGCCAAAGTTTTGATGCTGAAGCTCATTGCGGATCGAACTACGAGGAAACTACTTGGGGCTCAAGCCATAGGTCCTGGTGCTGGGGATAAGCGTATTGATATAGCAGCTATGGCCTTGACTACGGGTATGACGGTGGATCAATTGGCCAACGTTGACTTATGCTATGCACCGCCGTTTGCTCCGGCCATGGACAACATCATCACAGCTGCTAACGTGGTGAGAAATAAAATTGATGGATACATGGAGGGCGTTTCCTCAGCCGAAGTGCATAAGATGCTGGAAGAAAAGCGGGATTTCGTTTTCTTGGATGTCCGTTCGCCCCAGGAGTATGAGCAGGTGCGTCTGCCCGGCTCAACGTTGATTCCGTTGGGATCTTTGCGGGGACGGCTAGATGAGTTGCCCAAGGATAAGGATGTGATTGCCTTTTGTAAGATTTCGCTGCGAGGTTATGAAGCAGCTCTGATTCTCAAGGCGGCTGGCTTTAAGAAGGTTCGGGTCTTGGATGGAGGCTTGATCATGTGGCCCTTCCAGAAGGTCGTATGAGGAGGGATCACAAGATATTTTTCTGAAGGATAGAAAGGGAACCGGTTAAAAAACCAGTGGATTACGCCATTATTAGGGGCGATGTTTATCTCCTGATGTGTGCCTGATAGAGGCAGAGTAGTAAGTTGAACCTGATATCAATCAAGAATGTCGAAATGGAGATTTGCTTAAATGACGTTATTCAAGAACGCGATACGCAGTGAGGTGGGAAGCCCCGCCATAATAACCATGAGTGGAGCAAAAGAAGCGGAAATTGGACCGCCTGTCGAATACGGAGGTAGTGCTGATACTCTAAACCCCGAGGAGTTGTTTGTAGCTTCGATAAACAGTTGTTTGATGCTGGTGTTCTATCACTTTGCTAAGAAATCAGGAGTTGAGATTGAGCTATATGAGGCCCAGGCTGAGGGAGTAGTTGAAAAGACCAGAAATGGTTTGCGTTTCACCAGTGTGAGCGTCCGTGCCCAAGTCAAGGCCAAGGCGACAGACGTTGCCGGCAAGCTGTCTGAACTTTCCGAGTTGGCGGAGAAATTCTGCCTTGTGTCCAACTCAGTAAATTGTCCGGTGAGCTACAGTGTCAGTACTGCATAGTGTGAGACCATGGCATTGTTTGGCAGTATCCAAGAAAAACGAAATGCGAGAGAAGTGTCGTGTTGTCGGTTGTTAACAAAATCCTGGACCTTAGCGCTGCCTTTGGCCTCTATAACTGGTGGGCCAACCGTACTCTTGGAGAAGTTTATGACACCCTGATCGAGTTGGCTGATCTATGCGGGGACGAGGAAATCCTCGATGTTGGCTGTGGAACGGGATTGCTGAGTTCACGCTTTGCCGGGTTTTCAGATGGAATCGTGGTTCGCGGTTTGGATGTCGGCCAGCGTATGATAAAGGTTGCCGGGAAGGGAATGGAAGGGCGTCATCCCAATGTAGAGTATCGTGTTGGGACAGTGGTGAAATTGCCATATTCGGATGGACAATTTGATGTTGTTTCGTCGTGTTTGCTATTTCACCTTCTGGATAATCCGGGGAAGGAACTGGCCTTACGGGAAGTGTTTAGAGTCCTCAAGCCCGGTGGGAAATATGTGTGTGCCGAGTTTAGGAAATATCCCGCCAGGTTTTTTTGCAGTAACCTGTTGGAATACCCTATGGCTTTGATCGATAGTGTAGGTTTCGATGTTAATACGCGGTTTGCTGGCCCATCTATTACAAAGTGTCGTTCCGTTGTCTATATGGTTCTTATCAAGCCGGTATAAAAAAAAGCGGTTCATGCGATTAATGCATAGGTGGAACTGTAGAGGTTGAAGATTCTTGGTTTGAGATACTCCTGATCCCGGTAGCCATATGCGTTGCGTTGGATAATTCTGATTTTGCAGTTGACTACCTCGATAGCTCCGATGTCTCGTGCAACAGCCGCTGGCTGCCCTTGAGTTTCGCTCTGCCGAAGCCAGTCACCGTTTGTGCCACATCGTTGATCATACAACGCCGCAACGCCGATTGTCGATGAGCATGCAGGAATCTATACAGGAGCGAGCCGGGGTAGGATTTTTTGCAGATTCATGGAATGATTGGCGTAATTGAGGCGTCTTATATCGTGATAGATATGCAGGTATTTGCAAGCCCGATGCATGGGCGTATACTGGGCTGAACTTATATCATCGAACAAAGGGGACGTTATCTACGTATTAGTCCTGGAGATGATCTGTTCGATTGTCGTCCTATGATGTATCTGTTTGTTGTAAATGTGTTAGGACATCCATGAAGATCATCACTGTCGTTGGAATGCTTTTATGTTCCTCTGTCTATTCACAAAGTTTCAACGCCGGCACGGGAGAGCCAAATAGCCCCTTTGAGATACGCACTGCAGAGCAATTGATGCAGATCGGATCGGATTCGAGCCTGATGACGAAGAGTTATGTCCTGGAGAGCGACATCGATCTTGATCCAAATCTGCCGGGGGGCGGGGTATTTTGTGGCGCCGTCATATCCGGTAGCCTGAATGAGGGCCACAGCACTCAGAGCGATTCCTATGTTGCCATAGTACAGGATGTGGCTGTAGCCGTCTTCAGCGGGACATTCTCAGGCAATGGCCACTCGATTCGGAATATGATTATTGATGCGCCTGATGGTAAATGTATCGGGCTCTTTGCCTATATTGGCGATGATGCAATCGTCGATGGTCTGCAGATCGAGGGCGCATGTGTGCTTGGCCGGAGGCACGTCGGATTGCTTGGCGGAATCAACCACGGAACAGTTTCTCAATGCAATGTCTCCGGATCGGTTTCCGGGAACAGTAGAATAGGCGGCTTGATTGGAAGTAATGCCGGTTATGTAGACTGTAGTAGATCGAAGGCGCGTGTTGCCGGTGAGGATATGGTTGGCGGTTTGATTGGGCACGCGCTTGCGCGCTCATCAATAACCAGTTGTTGCTCGAGTTGTGATGTAACAGGACTAAGCGACATCGGAGGATTGGTCGGTGAGATGTTGCCCGGCATGGTGATTTGCTGCTGCACGTCGGGAAAAGTAAGCAGCCGGACTAATGCCGGGGGATTAATCGGAGATGGTCCATGTGGGGGCACTGTCTCCATGTGTAACTCCTCGGCTCTGGTCAGAGGGACGATCATTGGCGGCCTTGTGGGTATAGCACAACAAGCAGATATAAAGAACTCATATGCAACCGGTGTATTGACTAAAATCAAACCGGGAGATTTACACCACGATCTGGTCGTTGGTGCGGGCGGACTCGTAGGGTATTGGAAAGCAAGTCAGGGCAACGTAATTTCCTGTTGTTGGGATATGGAGGTTTCCGGCGTAGATGTGGCGGTTGGCTGCAGTGCGCCTGACGCCAATCTGAAC
>CAZYMD010000103.1:0-18010 GCA_964649005.1 uncultured Pirellulales bacterium | reverse complement strand
AGAGTCGCCGTCATAGGCCGGAATCCGCACTTGCCAGGATATTTTCACACACACGGGCAGGTCGGAATCTTTGCCTTTTGACGGATAGCGTTGGGCTGTCTATAATCGAGCTTGTCTTTTTACAGGGGATAGCATTATGGAGACAGCTCTAATTATAGTGGCGGTAGTTCTGACGGTGGCCGTGCTGGCAATGCTGGCTCTTTCGGTGTGGCTGATCAGCGTATCGTTTGGCACGCGCAAGGATATAGCGGCTCAGGCTGCGGGCGTCGGTCTGCTGCAACAGCAGCTTGAAGCGCTTAAGGCGGCTCAGGACAGAACTTCCGAGAACCTGCAGAAATCGCTGCAAACGGGCCAGAGCACGCTTACTCAATCGCTCGAATCCAGTCAGAAAGTCCTCGGTGCGCTGTACGGCCAGGTTGGTGAGCTGCAGGGGACGAACAAGCAGATGCTCCAGATCGGCACAGACGTCCGCCGGTTGCAGGACATATTGAAGTCGCCCAAAATGCGAGGGCAAATGGGGGAGTGGTCGCTTGAGAACGTGCTGGCGACGGTTCTGCCGCAGGAGTCCTACGAACTGCAGCACGCCTTCAAGGATGGCAGGGCGGTTGATGCGCTCGTGAAGCTGGCCGACTTTTCCGTTCCCATCGACGCCAAATTCCCATTGCCCAGCTTCGAGAAGCTCACAGTGGCGGAAACTGACGAGCAGCGCACCAGGCTTCGCAAGCAGTTCATCAAAGATTGCACTACCCACATCGACAAGATCGCCTCTGCCTATATCAGACCCGCTGAGGGTACGCTCGATTTCGCGCTTATGTACATACCGGCCGAGAACATCTACTACGAAACGATCATCAAGTACCAGAGTGAAAACCAGGACCTGCTGGCTTATGCGCTGGAAAAGAAGGTGATCCCTGTCTCGCCTAATTTGCTGTACGCCTATCTGATGACGGTTGTGATGGGCCTGCACGGCTTGCAGATCGAAAAGCAGGCGGCGGAAATTCGCCAGAATCTCAAGCGACTCAACGCATCCTTCGCCGATTTTATCTCCAACTGGGACGTTCTCGGCAAGCACCTTCGCAACGCTTACAGCCAATACGAGGACGGCCATAAGAAGCTCGACCGATTCACTTTGCAGCTCGAACAGGTCCAGAGCGAAGCCAAAGAGGACGCCGACTGAACAGGGCTGGAGTGTGCCAGGAAAATGATTGCTAATAGGCTACTCGGTGAAAACCTCGGTGAACGTATTTGACATGAGTGTCGCGGCACTTTAAGATGAGTCGTCGAACATTGGGTATAGTTACATGGACATTTTTATATGAAGGAGCGGACAATGAGCAATGCAATAGCGGTCACTGACGAGACATTCCAGAGCGAGGTTTTAGAGTCCGATGTGCCTGTTCTGGTTGATTATTGGGCGGAGTGGTGTGGGCCGTGCCGGATGGCTGGCCCGGTGCTTGATAAGATAGCCGAGGAGTATGCGGGCAAGATCAAGGTCTGTAAGGTTAATGTTGATGATGCACGTGAGACGGCCACCCAGCGAGGGATTATGAGCATACCGACGCTGCACATCTTCAAGGATGGGCAGGCGGTGGATCAGGTTGTGGGGGTTTCGCCTAATTTCGAGGCGGATGTCAAAAAGAAAATCGATGCGCACCTGTAGCAATGTGTGAGGACACACCAGATGAGCGATGAAGTTTACGACGTTATTATCGTAGGGGCCGGCCCGGCGGGATTGGCGGCGGCGGTATATACGGCCCGCGACAGGCTCAATACGCTGCTGCTCGAACGCATGATGCCCGGCGGTCAGATCAGCACGACGGACCGGATCGAGAACTACCCGGGCATTATTCGAATCGACGGCCCCGGTCTGGTCGAGCAGATGCAGAAGCAGGTCGAGGGCTTCGGGGCGAAGATCCAGACTGGCTGCAATGTCAGTCGCCTTGAAAAGCAGCCGGACGGGAATATCGCAATTTTCTGCGGCGATCAGCAATACACGGCCCGTGCGGTCATTCTCGCCGCAGGCAGCAACTATAAGCACCTCGGTATCCCGGGCGAGGAAGAGTTCCGAGCCGGCGGTGTTAGTTATTGCGGCACCTGTGATGCACCTTTTTTCAGGGACAAGCACGTCGTCGCGATAGGTGGGGGCAACACGGCTCTCGAAGAAGCGATGCACCTGGCCAAATACGCCAGTCTGGTGACAGTGATTCATCGTCGGGATGAATTTAGGGCTGACAAGGTTCTGGTCGAGGAGCTGCTGGCCAGGGTAAAAGAGCCTGATTCCCATCTGGAGATCAAATACGACACAGTGGCGACCGCCATACAGGGTGAAGGCAAAGTTCAGTCGGTTCGGCTCAAGAACGTAAAAACAGAGAAGGAAGAGGATTTCGCCTGCGACGGAGTATTCGTATTTGTTGGGATGGTCCCTAATACGGACTTTCTCAAGGGCTTTGTCGAATTGACGGACAAGGGATTTATCAGGTGCGATTGTGCGTATCTGCGAACAACCGTTCCGGGCGTGTTCGTGGCGGGTGACTGCCGGATCGGAGCAGCAATGCAGTTGGCCACATCCATCGGCGACGGTGTCAACGCAGCGTTGATGATCGAGCAGTATTTCAGAGATCCGAATTGGTGGAACGAGCCTGTCAGTGACATGATACAACCGGCGGGCTGGTAATTGTTTCAGGAGCGATGTCTGACGCAATCTATAAAGACCTCAGCGGCAATGGCGGTCTGTACAGGAGAATTTAGTCGAGGACAAGCGACAGAATCCAGAAGGGAACACGTATGGGACATATCTTTTACGAACCGACAAACAGAAGAGACTTTCTTAAAACCTCGCTGGTATCCGTCGCCACAATAGTAACGCTGGGCGGTTGCGGCAGTCCAGGCAAACGCCAGGCCAAGGTGTCGCAGGCTCAGACGCGCTGGGCGTTTCTCGCTGATACGCATATTCCTGAGAATACTGAAGAGAAGTACAATAATTTCTACCCATACAAGAATCTCAACGATACAGTTCCACAGTTGCTTTCGACAGAACTCGATGGTATTTCAATTGCCGGCGACTTGGCTCGCCTTGAAGGGAAATTGGGCGACTACAAGAATCTCAAACATCTACTCACACCGTTAGCTGAGCAGAAGCCTGTTTTCATGGCTATGGGAAACCATGATGACAGAGGCAACTTCCAAAACGTTTTCACGGAGCTGCCTGGCCAAAAGCAAAACGTTGCGGGCAAGCACGTGACTGTTATTGAGACGGGCCCTGTTCGTATAATCATGCTGGACTCATTGATGTTCGTGAACAAGACTCCCGGCCTGTTGGGCGCCGCACAAAGAAGATGGCTCGGTAAATACTTAGCCGGGGACGACCAAATACCGACAATCCTCTGTTTCCACCATACCATGACCGACGGTGATGGAGACCTGCTGGACGTTCCACGTCTTTTCGAGATGATCGGGCCAATACGCAAGGTCAAGGCAATATTCTACGGTCATTCACATGCGTATTCATATACTAAATTCGAGGATATCCACCTGATAAACGTTCCTGCTACAGGCTACTGCTTCGGGCAGGGCGTTCCTGTCGGCTGGGTCGAAGCTTCACTGACGGCTGCTGGGGGGAAATTTACCCTTCATGCAATAGCAGGCGAAAAAGCCCAGGACAACAGCGTAACAGAGCTGTCCTGGAGAGCTTAGCACCGCCTGGAAAGCCTGGCTCGATCCGTTCATCGCTGTTCACAGCCGCGTTCTCAGTGCGCCGTTAGCGTTTGTGTGTGTGAAAATATCCTGGCAAGTGCGGATTCCGGCCTATGACGGCGACTCTGTCATCCCTGCGAAGGCAGGGATCCAGGAACTCATCGAAGCAGTCTGCATTCCTACCTGCGCGGCAATGGCAGGGGCATACACTATCCAATGCATAGTATGAGACCGAAGGCCACTGCCCGAAAATCTACACAGACACTAGCGTTTCATATACGGGAAAAACAATAGCCAAAGGCCCTCCGTTCGTGTAGACTTATGGAGTGACGAAGGATATTCTCTGCAACAAAGGAGTGAAGTAATGCGATACTCGAAAGATGCCCCACTCAGAACTCTGGGGGTGGTAATTATGCTGGCCGGCCTGTTGCCTCTCGGCTGTGCCCCGCTGTCGCTTCGCCCGCCCGGGCCACCGGCCGAAACCCTCGATTGGGAAAATCCGGAAGTCATTGGCATAAACAAGGAACCGGGCCATTGCACGCTCATCCCTTATGACGACACTCAGACGGCGCTTCGGTCCGTTCGCGAGGCGTCGCCATTCTATAAATCGTTAATTGGTGACTGGAAGTTCAACTGGGTCCGCAAACCGGCGGACCGTCCGATGGACTTCTACAAGCCAGAGTACAACGTCAGTGGTTGGGCTGAAATCCCGGTCCCATCCAACTGGCAGTTGCACGGATACGGCAGGCCGATCTATTTGAACATGCGTTATCCCTTCCCTGCGAATCCGCCGTATATTCCGCACGATTATAATCCGGTCGGCTCATACAGGAGGAACTTCGCTGTTCCAGACGGGTGGAAAGGCCGGCAGGTTTTCATACATTTTGACGGAGTCAAGAGCGCTTTCTACGTCTGGGTTAACGGCATGAAGGTAGGCTACAGCCAGGACAGCATGACGCCCGCCGAGTTCAACATTACGGACTACATCGTGCCGGGCAAAAAGAACGTTCTGGCGGTTGAGGTCTATCGCTGGTCGGACGGCAGCTATCTCGAAGATCAGGACATGTGGCGACTGAGCGGGATTTATCGCAACGTTTATCTGTTCTCAACCCCACAGGTGCACATCAGAGACTTCGCTGTCCGCGCCGATCTCGACGAACAGTACAAGGACGGCATCCTGTCGATCCGTCCCAAATTGGCTGCTTACGACGGCGCCGACGCCAAGGGCTGGACCGTCGAAGCACAACTCTATAACGCTGAGAACAAGCCGATTTTTGCCGAGCCGTTGAGCAAAGACGCCCTGGCGATCATGAACGAGAAGTATCCACAAAGGGACAACGTTAAGTTCGCACTTATGGAGGCGAAGATTCCCGAGCCAAGGCAATGGTCGTCGGAAACCCCTAATCTGTACACGCTTGTGCTGACGTTGAAGGACGCCAGGGGAAATGTTGTCGAAGTGGAGAGTTCTCGTGTCGGATTCAGGAAGGTCGAAATCAAGGATGGTCAATTGTTAATCAACGGACGATCGGTCAAGCTCTTCGGTGTGAACAGGCACGAGCACGACCCGGACCATGGCAGAGCCATACCTATGAGCCGGATGATTCAGGACATCCAACTGCTCAAACAGAACAATATAAACGCGGTTCGCACCTCGCACTATCCCGATGACCCGCACTGGTACGAGTTATGCGATCAATATGGTATTTACCTGATCGATGAGGCGAACCTTGAGACTCACGGGCTGGGCGGCTTCTTTTCGAATGTATCCACCTGGCATACCGCCTTTCTCGAACGGGCTGTCAGAATGGTCGAGAGGGACAAAAATCACCCATCGGTGATTTTCTGGTCGCTCGGTAATGAAAGTGGCTGTGGGCCCAACCACGCTGCTATGGCGTCGTGGATCAAGGATTATGATCCGACACGGCCCATACATTATGAGGGTGCAGCAGGCAGGCCTAAAGACTATCCTTACGTTGACATGAAAAGCAGAATGTACTCCAGGATTCCTGCGATAATTAATCTGGCTACGGACCCTGTTGACGTTCGTCCGATGGTTCTGTGCGAGTATGCCCACGCGATGGGCAACTCCGTCGGCAACTTGAAGGAGTACTGGGATGCAATCCGTTCGCATGAGCGCCTTATTGGCGGGTTTATCTGGGACTGGGCCGATCAGGGATTGCGTAAGATCTCTTCAGGCGGCAGGCAGTTCTGGGCCTATGGCGGCGATTACGGAGATAATCCCAACGATGGCAACTTTTGTTGCAACGGATTGGTGCAGCCTGACCGAAAGCCTAATCCTCATCTGCAAGAGGTTCGCAAAATCTACCAGCGAATTTGGGCCGAGCCGGTGGACTTGCTTGAAGGAAAAGTGATAATCAGAAATGAATACGACTTCAGGACCCTTGATTTCGTGGAGATAATCTGGGAACTAACGATCGATGGGGCTGTGATACAGAGGGGAACTCTTGTGCCAATTGCACTTCCTGCAGGACAGATGCAGGAAATCACGATTCCGTTTGAAACGCCCGATTTGAGGCCTGGCTCAGAATACTGGTTGAAAGTATCTTTCGCCCTGTCGGAGTATACATCCTGGGCGGATCGGGGACACATTGTGGCCTGGGATCAGTTCAAAGTTCCATTCGATGTGCCATCTGCTCAAGTGCTCAGACTCTCAGCGATGCCGCGCATCGAACTTAAGGAATCGGCTTCCAACTTTACGGTTGAGGGCAAAGACTTCGCCGTAGTGGTAGGCAAGTCAAGCGGGGCGATTGAGTCGTTCATATTCAGTCGGGCTCAGCTTATCGGGACCGCACGAGGCAGTTTGAGTCCTAATTTCTGGCGCGCTCCTATAGACAACGATAACGGAAATGGGATGCCCGGACGTCTTGGCGTCTGGCGGCAGGCCGGTCCCGACCGCAAAGTGAACAAGGTCACCGCCCAGCGAATTAGCGAGCAGGTCATCGAGATTACCGCCGAGGCAACATTGCCCGTTGGGGACGGAACGGAATTACGCACCGTCTACACGATTTATGGAAGTGCTGATATCGTGGTCGAAAACACCATCGTGCCGCACGGTGAAAACCTGCCAAACCTGCCTCGTTTCGGCATGCAGATGACGATGCCCAAGGAGTTCTACAAGATGACGTGGCTCGGGCGCGGACCTCATGAATCCTACTCGGATCGCAAGACCGGCGCCGCTGTCGGTCTTTACTCGGGGGCCATACAGGAACAGATGCATTCGTACGTTCGACCGCAGGAAACAGGTAATAAAACCGAGGTGCGGTGGGTTGCCCTGACCAACAAGGATGGAGTCGGCCTGTTGGCTATCGGCATGCCCTTGTTGAATGTTAGTTCCTGGTCGTGCACGATGCAGGACCTGGAAAGAGCGAAGCACACATACGAGTTGCCCGTAAGGGATTTCATCACCGTCAATCTCGATTACGAACAGATGGGTGTGGGTGGAGATGATAGCTGGGGTGCTCGAGTTCACCCTGAATACACACTACCGGCCACGACTTACAGTTACAAGTTCCGTCTGAGGCCCCAGAGTGACATGGCCGGTGACATCGAGGCTATCGCACGTACGCTTTTGCCTCCGGTGATCCCGGATATCGAGACTGATGCCGATGGCGATACAGGCGCGGATGGGGAAGCAATGATAAACTCCGAAGTATCGAACTAACCTGATTCAAGAAATTATTGGCGTCTTTACTCAATGCCGGTTTATTCAAGGACTGAATCTAATACAACGGGCAAGAACGGTGCACCGGTTCCGCTTGGCGGAGGCTCGGCCCGTCGTTTTCACTCGCGCAGCCAGAGCCTTGTATCAAAGCAATGGGTGATAGCACCGAGGGACGACCGCGCGGCGGCTCTGGCCAGGGCTCTGAAAGTATCGCCTTTGACCGCCCAAGTTCTGATCAATCGCGGGATTACGGATTCTGATGTCGGGACCGCTTTTATAAGGCCGAAACTGACGGACTTGATTGGCCCTGAGCAGATGCCGGGCATCGAGCCGGCGGTTGGTCGTATTCAGGAGGCGATCAAAAACGGCGAGAAGATCACTGTCTACGGCGACTATGACGTTGACGGCATTACCGGTGTTTCCATTCTGTGGCAGTTGTTGACGTTGCTCGGCGCCGAGGTCGATTACTATATTCCTCACAGGATTGATGAAGGCTATGGCCTCAATACCGAGGCTATCGAGTCTCTTGCACAGGGAGGCACGAAATTGCTGGTCACGGTCGATTGCGGCATCACTGCGATTGAATCGGCGCAGCTTGCCTCGCAGCTTGGCCTGGACCTGATAATAACGGATCATCATCAGCCTGAGGCGCAGTTACCGAAAGCCCTGGCTATCGTTCATCCCGCTCTCGATTCGGGCTATCCGAACCGGGATTCTGCCGGGGCGATGGTCGCCTTCAAGCTGGCCTGGGCACTGGCCAATCAGTTCAGCGCTGGCGCCAGGCTCGATGCGCCGATGCGCCAGTTTATGCTCAACGCCACAAGTCTTGCAGCGATGGGGACCGTTGCGGATGTTATGGATTTACGCGGCGAGAATCGAGTGCTGACAAGCTACGGGTTGCGGTCTCTGTCCGAGTGCGAGCTTTGCGGAATCAAGGCGCTCATCGAGTCGGCGGGCCTGACGGGTAAGGGCCTCGACAGTTACGATATAGGCTTTCGTTTGGCGCCGATGCTCAACGCGGCAGGCCGAATGGGACACGCCAGGCTGGCCGTTGAATTGCTCACGAGCGAAAAACCGATGCACGCGATGCAGATCGCTGAGTATCTCAAGGAGCAGAACGGTCAGCGTCAACGCTGTGAAAGGAAGATATTCAAACAGGCCTGCGAGATGATCGTCGCCCAAGGCGCCAATCACCCCGACAAAAAGAGCATCGTGCTGGCAAGCGAGGACTGGCACACAGGCGTGATAGGAATCGTGGCCTCCCGGATTGTCGATAAGTTCTTCAGGCCTACGATCATGATTAACGCACCCGAAAACGGGATCGCCTCAGGCTCAGCACGATCTATTCCAGGCTTCTGCCTGCTCGATGGGGTCAGGGCCTGTTCGCAGCACCTTTTAAGCTTCGGAGGCCACGAGATGGCGGCCGGCATAACCATCGAGGCCGACAAGATCGAGCAGTTCGCAGCTGACTTCGAGGCCTATTCACGAGAGCACATTTGCGAAAGTGACATAATCGCCAAGCTGCAGATCGACGCTGAAGTATCGTTGAGAGATCTGAGTCGGGCCGCGGTTATGGAATTTCGCTTGCTCGGTCCTTTCGGCCAGGGAAACCCCAAGCCGTTGTTCGCCACGCGAGGCGTTCGGCTGGCCGGGCCGCCGAGGAGGGTTGGAGTAACAAACGATCACCTGCAACTGACGATAACCGATGGCGTCGCAACGATTCGCTGTATAGGCTTCGGCTTTGGCCGATTCGAGAAGAAACTACTCGAAGTCGACTGCTTCAGCGTTGCCTACCACCCACAGATCAACAGCTACAACGGCAAAAACACCGTCGAGTTCCTCCTAACGGACATACAGTTCGATTGACGTGCATTTGCCGTTTTCAGCGAAGTCTGTAGCCCCAAGGGCGGTCGCATAGGGAGTCGAAGCCACCATCATCACTTGGCAAACTCCCGATACAGATCGATTTCTGGCAGGGTGTTTCCATCTCTGTCGAAGAGAGGCTCACCCCATTGGGTTGGCTCCCATATAAACGCGCCTCGTCCTTTTTTGTTTGGCAGGGCGCGGACGATTTCGTTTACCTCGCGTTTGCACTGTGAGTATTCGACCAGGATCAGATCGTGCTTGTATCGCTTCGCAAGGTCGTTGAGATTACTTCGAAGATCGTCCAGAGTCCCGTGCCACTTTGGATAATAGGACTGGCCCAGGATATCGAATTCGACATGGCGTGAGAGCAGGTTTTCCATGAGATTTATCGATTGTTTGTTCTGCCCGCCGCAGGCCAGATGCAGCATGATCGCAGCATTTGGGTCTGCCTCTTTTACGCCCCTGATTCCCGCCTTTATCAGCGCGGTGAACTTGTCCCAGTCGTCGAGCTTACCATCGGGCCAGAGAAAACCGTTGCTGATCTCGTTGCCGATCTGAACCATATCAGCGGGTGTTCCCTGGTCCTTGAGGGCGGCCACTACCTGCTTGGTGTAGTCGCCAACGGCTATAACCAACTCGTCGAAGGGAAGATTCTCCCAAGCGAGCGGCTTGTACTGTTTGCCCGGGTCGGCCCAGTTGTCGCTGTAGTGAAAATCGAGCAGGAAGATCATGCCGGCTTTTTTGATGCGTTTGGCCATCTTGAGGCTGTGGGGCAGGTCGCAATAGCCCTGTTTCGAGTAGCCTTTGGGGGATTGGGGATTGTGAAAGATTCGCAGGCGGATGGCGTTGAAGCCATGGTCCTTGAGGATCTGGAAGATGTCCTTTTCGACGCCGTTGTCCTTGAATTTCCTGCCTTGATCTTCCTGCTGCTGCACCCAGGAGATATCGGCGCCGATGATAAAGGCGTCTGGCGCCGCCGGAACAGGGTCGGCTCCGCCAGAGGCGGACTGATCCGCCTGTACTGCCCAGGAGAAGATCAGGATAAACGCTGCACACTGCACAAGATTTCGCATTGCCAATATCCCATCAGAGCTATTATTGGATAGTACTATGCACTAGATGTTACCACGCCAGCAGGGATTTTGCAAAATCCGGCTCGGGCCAGTTCTGCGAGGCGAATATTGGGTTCAGTTCACGTTTGTAGGTAACATAAATCGGTTTGCCCCGCCCCAGCGCGTCTGCGACATAGGCGGTTTATGTCGAAGCCGCCCAAGGTATGCCTATGGCGGAAGACATCCGAATCAGGCGTTTCTCGTGGCGAGGGCGTCCTTCGTAAGGAGTCCCCAAGACCGCTCTTGTTCCTTTCCACCGGCAGGATCCCGGTGTGCTGGGGCTCACTACAAACATCAATCACACCATAGCCAATGTGAGAATTGTGTGTGTGAAAATATCCTGGCAAGTGCGGATTCCGGCCTATGACGGCGACTCTGTCATCCCTGCGAAGGCAGGGATCCAGGAACTCATCGAAGCAGTCTGCATTCCTACCTGCGCGGCAATGGCAGGGGCATACACTATCCAATGCATAGTATGAGACCGAAGGCCAATGCCCGAAAATCTGCACAGACACTGAGAATTGAGGCTCGGATAGAATGTTTGACGTATTTTGCTGGTTCTGATAGAATTTCGGAGTTATCGGCAGGTGGATTGGACATCTTAAAGTTGGCTGAATCATTGTTCCCTGTGAAGATATTGCCCTCTCGGGACGGAACCGTTCCGCCAGAGGCGGAGTGAAAATTTGGGAAATACGTAATGCGATTGATTTTGATTGATAGAAATGAGAGCTTCAGGCGAAACTTTTATCCTTTGGTATTGAGCCGTCCTGTTTGGGACCTGCGCATCGGGATGCGGTCGCTGGGTGAGAAACTGGCCGAGAAGGTCGGTTTGTCCGATGTGGCCTGTTTCGTGCCCGATTATATGGCCGAGGCGTATGCAGAGAGCACGGATTGGGCGGTTAACGATTTGTCGTCGCTGGCGGGCGATGATCTTTTTATCGTGGACGGACGTCTGAAAACTCCCGAATTCGATATTAAAACCAAAGGCCCCAGCGAGGTCGGCACAGACAGCGAGGGCAGGGTATTGTATGCCCGCATCGCGAAGGCTGATGCAAAGAAGCTGCCGGCCGAGAGTATCGAGAGTTTCCTCGCTTCGGCACAAAAGCAGCTTGCCTGCAAGAACTGCGCACTGGCCACATGGAACTACACATGGGATTTGATTCTGGCCAATCCGGCCGAATTGGCAGCGGATTTTACCACAGCAGGCAAGTCGGGCATCGAAGGAACCGTCGAGCAGCCCAACGCCATTCGTGGCGGTAAAAAAGATGTTTACATCGCCCCAGGCGTTACAGTACATCCTATGGTGGTTATCGACGCCGAGCATGGTCCTGTCTACATCGATGAGGGAGCGGAAATTCATCCGTTCACCAGGATTGAAGGGCCATGTTATATCGGAAAGAACTCTATCCTTCTTGGCGCCAAGTGCAGGGAAGGCAACTCCATCGGGCCGATGTGCAGGATTGGCGGCGAGGTGGAAGAATCCATCATACAGGGCAACTCTAACAAGTATCACGATGGTTTCCTCGGCCACGCCTACGTTGGCCAGTGGGTCAACCTCGGCGCGCTAACGACCAACAGCGACCTTAAAAACGACTACTCATCGGTCTCAGTTATGCTGGACGGTAAAAACGCCATCGATACAGGCTCGACCAAAGTCGGCTCGCTCATTGGGGATCATACAAAGACTTCCATCGGCACGCTTCTGAACACCGGCTCCTACGTCGGCGCGATGGCGATTATAATGGCCACCGGAAAGCCGCTGCCCAAGTGGATACCGTCGTTCGCCTGGTTCATTGAAGGCATCGTAACCAAAGGGTTCGGAAGGCGCAAACTGTACGAGACCGCCCAGACGGCGATGAGCCGGCGCGGATGCAAGTGGACCGAGGCCCAGCAGGCGATGTGGGAAAGCATTTTTGAGATGACCGCCCAGCCACGAAAAGAGGCCATTAAGAAGGGCAGACGAGCAATGATGAAATAATCATGCAGCATTGGAGATAAGTTCATGGCAACAGTTGAAGATCGTGTAAAAGCAGTTACGGCCCGTGTTTTGAAATTAGAGGTCGATCAGATCAAGCCCGAAAACAACTTCACCGCCGACCTCGGCGCCGAGAGCGTTCAGTCCATCGAGCTGGTGGCTATGTTCGAGGAAGAGTTCGGCATTGAGATGGACGAGGACGCCGCCCTTTCAGTCGAGACAGTCGCTGGGGCCGCCGAGTTCATTACTACCGTGTGCAAAGAACAGGGTGTGGACGTCGAAGGTTAAGTAATTCTGACAAAATTTCCACCCGTTCGGCTGCGCCCAGGGCCATGCAGTTAAGCCCTTCGCTCAGGACAGGCACTTGGCGGGAAAGACAAAAACATAAGACGGATTTTGTTGGAGCTGCTAAGCAAGATCATAAAAGTTGAGGATATAAAATGGCAAAGGCAACGAAACATCATCGTCTAATCGACGCGCAAAGGCCCAATCTGTTGGAGGAGACTTTTCCTTACAGCTTGCCTCCGCTGATTCGCTTACACGGGCCGGTTATTGAGTACATCGACGGGCAGGCCATCGAGTTCGACTTTTCATCCGTTAAGGACCGGGATATCGTGATAAGCGATACCACCTTTCGTGATGGCCAGCAGGCGAGACCTCCCTATACGATCGATCAAATGGTTCACATCTACGATCTGCTCGCGAAACTCAGCGGACCAAACGGCGTGCTCAGACAGACGGAATTCTTCCTTTATACGAAGAACGACCGTGAGACCCTGGACAGGTGCCGGGCGCTGGGCCATAAATACCCCGAATGCACAGGCTGGATCAGAGCGGTCAAGGGTGACTTCCGTCTGGTCAAGGAGGCCGGGCTGAACGAGACGGGTATGCTGACCAGTTGCTCGGACTACCACATCTTCCACAAGCTCAAGTTCCGCAGCCGTAAGGATTGCATCGATAGCTATTGTGAGGTTGTGGACGCTGCGTTCGAGGCTGGAGTCCGGCCGCGATGTCATCTGGAAGACCTTACACGTGCGGACATCGATGGTTTTGTTCTGCCGTTCGTGGACCGCCTGATGGAGATGAGCCGAGACGTGCCTGAAGAACTGTCGGTAAAGATTCGCCTTTGCGATACGATGGGATTCGGCATCAGTTATCCGGGAGCCGAGCTGCCCAGGAGCATACCCAAGCTGATTTACAAGCTGAATCAGGAGTGCGGCGTCCCGAGCGACAGGCTCGAATGGCATGGCCACAACGATTTTCACAAGGTGCACGTCAACGGGATAACAGCATGGCTCTATGGATGCGATTTTGTCAATACGACGCTCTTCGGTTTCGGCGAGCGAACGGGCAATCCTCCACTCGAAGGGGCTATCCTGGAATACATCGCCCTCAAGGGTGACATGTGCGGTATCGACACGACAGTGATTACCGAACTGGCGGACTATATGCGTTCCATCGGCCTGCCAATACCGGGCCATTATCCCTTTGCTGGAAAAGCCTTCAACACGACAAGGGCGGGCATCCATGCGGGCGGCCTTCGCCAGGATGAGCGTATATATAATATCTTCGACACTGAGAAACTGCTCAATCGTCCGCCGCGAGTCGCCATCACCGACAAGAGCGGCGCCGACGGCGTGGCACACTGGCTCAACGAATTCTTCGGGCTCAAAGGCAGTGACAGAATCAGCAAGATCAAGGTGCACAAGCTTGCCAGGTGGGTTATCGACCAATACGACGAGGAAGGTCGTTTGACCGCAATCAGCGATCAAGAACTCGAAGCCAAGGCAGAAGAACTTTACCCCGACTATTGGTCCAAGTACAAGGAGTAGGTGATCTACTGAGAATATCTGCTTATCGGTGGCGCAGTAAGTTCTTCGCTTTTGGAGGTGCCCCTTCGATCAAGATGACAGGAGGCTCGCTTGTCATTGTGAGGAATGAAGCGACGAAGCAATCTCATTCACACGATCAGAGATTGCCGCGCCTCACTCTGTTCGGCTCGCAATGACAGAGTCATATCGAAGGATCGGTCACAACAATACCATTTGTTATTCCGAGCGTGCAGGCGATGTCTTTATCACTCATCCTGCGTTTGATCCTGAGGCGATCCGAGCAGGTAGCCAAGGACGAAGGCGATGACTGTGCCGACAACGATCAGCCAGCTCCAGGCGAGAGGGACGTAGCCTAACTTCGAGAGGGCCATCAGTGTAATCGTGCACATGGTGCTTACTATCATGGCAATGACGTTGCCTCTGTTGGCTCGCCGTTTTGTGAGCAGGCCCAGCAGGAAAATGCCCAGAGTGGCCCCGCCTGTGAGCGAAAAAATCTGGAACGCAAACCAGAGAATATTTTTCACTGGCTTGCACGCAATGGCGATCAGGGCGAGGATCAGGCCGAAGATGATTATGCAGCAGCGAGAGATGACCAGGTAGTGCCGCTCGGTCGCATTCTTGCGAATCAGGGGACGGTAGATATCAGTCACGAAGGACGAACACAATGAGCTTAGTGGCGAGTCGATACTGGCCATGATGATTGCCGCTAACAGTAATCCCTTGAGACCCGCCGGCAGAGAATGCGCCACGAAATGCGAGAGGACCTCCTTTGCCTCGGTCGGCCCGGCGACATTGAGATTCTGCTGATAGAAAACATAGAATAGGGTTCCGATTGCCAGGTAGATGCACATGATTGGGATGACAGTGATAATCGTCGAGATCAGCGTCCTCTGGCTGGATTTGCGAGTTTCTACAGTGAGCAGACGCTGGACCATTTCCTGGTCCGTGCCGAAAGCGGCGAGACCTATGAAGAACGCATTGGCGCTGCCCGCCCAGAAAGTCGTCGGATCGTTGAGGTCAAAATTGAATCTGAAGAAGCTCAATCGGCCGGCGTCGCCTGCAATTTGCCAGGCAGTTTCGAGGCCTCCCTGAATTTGGGAGGAAAGATAGATCAGCAGCGCAAGGCCCGCTATGAAGAACATAACCGCCTGATAAGCTCCGGCCCATACGACGGCCTTGATCCCGCCAAAGGCGATGAAAATGATGCTCACCGCCGTAAACATCAGCAGCGTCTGGGCCAGGTTCCAGCCCATGATTATAGCCACGCCCAGACAGGCGGCGTATAGCCTGACGCCTGAGGCGATCAGGCGGGTGATGAAAAAAAAGATCGAGCCTGCGTACTGCGTTTCGGGCCCGAAGCGGTGACGGAGGAATTCATAGATGCTGGTGCAGTTGTACTTGTAGAAAACGGGGATAAAGAGAAACGCGACCACGATGCGGGCGACAGCGGAGCCAATGAAGAACTGTACGTACTCCCAGTTTTCTTCGTAGGCCGTAGCGGGGAAGCCCACGATTGTCAGCGCGCTGATCTCGGCGGCGACGAACGAAAGACAGGCCACAATCGAAGGGACGCGACGACCGCCCAGGAAAAAATCGTTGGTGTCCTTTTCCTCTCTGCCAAAGACGTAGGATATAACAAACAGCAGCAGAACCGCTACACCGACGATGAAAATATCAATCCCAGCCAGCGATCCGGCGACATTTTGTGCGTCGATTCCTTCGATCAGGCGGTCTCCTCAATGGCTTTTCGCAGTAAATTGTTGCAGTCGTTGAGTATCCTTAATGCGTCTGTCGCGTTGACCCGCCGGAAGTGCATTAAAATCGCAACCTTAACTTTTCCATCGGCCCTCGCAAGTAAGTCACGCGATCGAGTTCGTGGCAGACCTGTCACTTCGGTCACAATTCTGATCGACCGGTCGCGCAGCTTCTCGTTGGTCGCTTTGAGATCGACCATTAGGTTGCCATAGACTTTTCCCAGCTTGATCATCGCGCCTGTTGTGAGCATGTTGAGCACGAGCTTGGTGGCGGTTCCGGCCTTCATCCTGGTCGAGCCGGTAATCACCTCAGGGCCGACAACTGGATTTATCACGATCTGAGCCGGTACATTGTCTATTGCTTCGGGGGCGCAGGTGACAAAAACCGTTCCTGCACCAATCTGAGAGGCGCGCTTGAGGGCGCCGAGCACGTATGGCGTCATTCCGCACGCCGCCAGTCCCACGACCACATCGGTCGCTTTGATGCCTCTCTTGTCGATTGCGGCGGCGCCGTCTGACCGGTGGTCTTCGGCGCCTTCAGCGGAACGAACCAGCGCGCTTCGGCCCCCTGCGATGATCCCCTGCACGAGCGATGGCCTGACGCCAAACGTGGGCGGGCATTCCGATGCATCGAGCACGCCCAGTCTGCCGCTTGTTCCCGCGCCGACATAAAACAATCTGCCACCTGCGCGAAAATGCTCGACGATCATGTCAATAGCCGCTGCGATCTTCTTGCGCTCGCGAGCCACCGCTTTTGGCACATGCATGTCTTCGGAATTGATCAGATCGACAACGCCCAGCGTCGAAAGCTCGTCGATATTCCGGCTTCGCGGATTGCGTTTCTCGGTTGTTGGCAGGCACTTGCTTTTTTTCATGCGGGGACAATCTTTCCCAGTACGACCGGTCGCTCGGCTCCTGTTGCGCTCGGCATATTGTTACAGCGGCTCTGAAGCGTCGCCAGAGCAAGAATCGCGAAACTGACGGCCTCCTTTGCGTCGACGCTGATGCCGAATTCATTTGTCGAAGTGATTCTAACGCCTTGTAGCTCCTGCTGCAACATGCCGATCAATATGCTGTTGTGAGCCCCGCCTCCGCACAGGATCATTTCGTCCGGCACAGCGGTCAGGAATTTACTGTAGGCATGAGCGACCGAACGTGCTGTAAAGGCGGTTGCAGTCGCCACTGTATCCTCCGAGGTTAGTGACATTTCGCGGGCTTTTTTGTAGAACTGTTCGCAATAATCGCCGCCGAATTGTTCGCGACCGGTTGATTTAGGAGGACGCCTTCGCAGAAAAGGATGCTTCAGCATTTGCCTCAGCAATTCCTTATTGACAGTGCCCCGCCTCGCCATTGCTCCATCGCGGTCATATCGTGATTTGCCATTTGTGACAATCCCCATAACGCCATCGATAATCATGTTCCCGGGCCCGGTATCGAAGGCGATAACGTCACTGCTTCGACAAGCTGCGGGCAGGAACGTCACATTGGCGATTCCGCCTATGTTCTGGATGGCGCGCGACAAGCGTCTGTGGCGAAAAAGAAAATAATCCGCATAGGGCACGAGCGGTGCGCCCTGGCCTCCCGCCGCCATATCCCGGCAGCGGAAATCGGCGACAGTTGTGATGCCGGTTTGCTCTGCGATAACTGATGGCTCGCCGATTTGGAGCGTTGAGCCTATTGCCTTGCCTGCGTGACGTTTGCCTTTTGGATTGTGATATATTGTTTGGCCATGCGAGCCGATCAGGTGAATCGAGTTCAACTTGATTTCCGTAATGCGACACAGATCGATCAGGGCTTTGGCAAAGGCTTCACCGAGGACATAATTGTAGTGGCATATCTTCTCGACGCTGGACGACTCAATCCTGCACAGGCTGAGCACCTTGGCCCGCAATGCCCTGGGATAGGCAAACGTATCGAAGGCCACCAGCCGAACAGTCCTGCCCTCGATATCCACAACCGCCACGTCAATCCCATCGGCGGATGTGCCTGACATCAGGCCCGCCACACGAATCGAATTACCAGACGAAACTTTCTCGATTAGTCGCTTAAGAGTTCGCATATTGAATCACTGCATGGTCTGCATTCATTAACGGCCC
>CAZYMD010000102.1:0-18011 GCA_964649005.1 uncultured Pirellulales bacterium | reverse complement strand
GAGCTGTAACTTGCCACGCGGATACCATTTTCGTACTCGTATTCCACAGCGAAGTGGTCCCAGATGTTGCCGAACTCCGGGCCCGTTCGTTGCTGGCGACCGCCTATAGCCAGACACTGAACCGGAGGCGACCCTATCGCCCAGTTGATAATGTCCATATTGTGCATGTGCTGTTCGACGATGTGATCACCCGAGAGCCACACGAAATAAGGCCAGCACCGAATCTGCCACTCCATATCCGACCATTCGGGCTTCCTGTCCTGGAAGTGCCACTTGTCGTAGCCCCAGTGCCAATAGGCCTGGCCGCTGACGATATCACCAAGCTCTCCATCGCGCAATTTCCGAATGACTTCACGATATTGAGGCTGCCATCGCTGCTGTGTCCCCACCACGATGGACAGTCCCTTCTCGTCGGCCTTTTCCGCCGATGCAAGCAGCGAGCGAATGCCCACAGGATCGACTCCGCCTGGCTTCTCCATGAAGATGTGCTTGCCCGCTTCGACTGCCGCCGCTACCATCACAGGCCTGAATGCTGGCGGTGTCGTTAGCAGCACGACATCGACATCCTTCATTGCCATAACCTTCTTGTACGCATTGAAGCCAAGGAACTTTGTCTCAGGTGTCACCTTAACGTTTTTCGCAAAGTCTTTCTTGATCGATCCCAGCGAGCCTTCGAGCCTGTCAGCAAATACATCCGCCATAGCCACAAGCTCCAGGCCTTCCGACGAAGTCAGACAGTTTTTGCACGCGTCCGTACCACGGTCTCCGCAGCCGATCAGTGCGATACGAATTGTGTCCGAACCCGCTGCAAAAGCGGCGCTCGAAGAAAAAGCAATTGCCGCCGAAGCCGCCGCACCTGCCTTTAAAAAATCTCGTCTTGTTACACGCGATGTTTTCCCGATCTCGTTGTCAGTCATTTTCAGTTCCTTTTCCAAACGGTCTCAATTGCATCACTTGATGAGCCAGCGGACGGCATAGACACTGAGAAGTCTATCGGATCGGTCGTTCGAGCAGATCTGCCGCGACGACCTTGCCCGTCCTCGCATTGACCCTTAGAGTCTTTATCTCGAAGCCGCTCAAGGCCACTTTGATCCTGGCATTCACGAACGGGAGCGACAGCATAGTCGTCCGGCTCTTGCCCGTTGGCTCAAACAATCTGATAATAAATGCATCGCCTTTCTCAGCCCGCTTAATCGCTGTTATCTGAACCACATCGTCACTCAGGACCGCAAGGGGCGATGGTTTTTTGCCCGTCCCGGCCGGGAAGAACGATACTATGCAGGGCTTCTCATTCCTGACCAGTGCCTCGCGGTCAATGCAGTCAAGTCGCTTGCTGACTGAGCCGGCGTTCACCCAGAATTTGAAGATACGAAGCCCCTGATCCATTCGAGGTCTGAACCGATCCTGTACTATCGTGGGCCATTTTTCCGATGCGTACGCCGCCGATCTAAGCAGAGTCATCCGCAAGCCATCATCCGAAAAGTCCGATCCGTACGTACCGTTATTTATGCACGTCAGCGCGACGTTGTTCTTCTTCGAGACCACAGCCACCCATTTCTGCGTCACCGCCTCGTTATGTTCGCCAGGCAGATCGGCCACGCCGTAGGCTACCTGCCCGATATATTTGCTATCGGCCTCGACGGTCGGAATAGACAGTTTCAGCATTCGCGTTTTCTCATTCCAGTAGACCCGCGTCTCGACCTCGATTTCCGTGCCAACCTTGGGCAGTTTGTAGTGCTGGCAGATCGCAGAATCGCCATATTCGAAAACCGCCTCGATAATGCTCCTTATAGGCCCATCCTCCACTACTCGCACCGAGCTGATCTTCTTTCCCTCGTCAACGCGCAATCCCGAAAAAGCCGAGCCTCTCTCTCGTCCCATCAGCTTGAAGCTGCCTACGACGTCCGCATACTTCACCTCATCCATCGCCCAGGAATCTTCGATATCCTTTACCACAATAGGCTCGAACGCCTTCTTACCGAGACAGTCTCGCCCGCGCACACGATAGCGATCCACGAAACCGGTTCTGGTATTAACGACCACCTCCAACTCTTTGGTCTTGAATACGATTTTCCCGCCTTTGGCTTTCAGCGTCGGCTCCGGCTTGGTGACGTTAGTAATAGCCCGGCAATCGAACCTGTTCATCTGGCTCGGCTCAAGCTCCACGATGAACGACACACGCTTTCGCCACTCGATAGGCAGATCGCTCATTTCCTCTTCGACCTGTGAGCGAATTACTTTGCTATTGTTTTGTATCTCGATACCGACATACTCATCCGTCATATCAGGCAAGTGAAATTCGCAGTCCAGAATTGCTTTAACCTTGAACGGATGTGGATTGTAAACGAGCACAGGTATGTCACCATCCTTCGCTTTAGGCTGTCCGCTGCACAATGCAAAGAACGCCTTGGCTTTCTCCCTGCTGACTATCTCAAGCCCGTGATCGAGCGTCCTCAGTGATGATTCCTCAACAGGCTCTATCGATGAGCCCGGCAGAATGTCGTGGAACTCGCCCATCAGAAGGTCTTCCATCGCTTCGCTGATTTTGGCCTGCGGATATTTCATCAATCTATGCACAGCAGCCGCACTCGCCATTTTCTCCAGGCTGTAAAGCTCATTCTCAAGCTCACGATGCTTCTGTTTGATTCGAATCTGCGAAGTATAGCAACCCGTCGCCCAGGGATTGATATCTTTGCACCGCCTGGGCAGTTGTCCCTTGTTATTCGTAATATCCTTGAAATACTCTTCAGGCGTCGAATGTCTGATCTCACAATCGTGCCTTTTAGCGATCAGGTCGTTTATGTCCACGACGTCTTTCTTCGATGGTCCGCCTCCGTGATTGCCAACACCCCACAGAACGATACCGACGTCCTTATCCTCGTACAGCTCGATTCGCCGCTCGATTTCCTCGGCCGCCTGCCCCCGCTGCGACAAATACCATCCCTTAAATCGCGTAGCTACAACCTCACTGCCGTCATAGCCGACCCAGACGAAATCGTCTCCCTCCAAATCCAGCTCGTGCGGCCTCGGCCTGCCGAACAGATACGAATCATATCCCGACTTGGCCAGAATCTGCACCAGCCCCCGCGTATGCCCGAACGGATCGAAGTTGATCGCCGTTGTTGGTAGTACGCCGAAATGTTCCAGAAAATAGCTCCGCCCGGCCAATATCTGCCGTACGAACGATTCCCCGCTCGGCATATTGCAGTCAGGTTGTAAGTACCAGCCCCCCATGATGTGCCACCTGCCTGCCTTAACAAGCTTCTGTATTCGCGCAAAAAGCTCAGGCTCATACTCCTGCACCCACTTGTACAGAATCGCCTCGTTATGATTGAAGATGAACGCCTTGCCCTTTTCGCAAATCTCCGCAGCCACGCGAAAGGTGCTCATCGCTTCGCCGGCACCTTCCTGCCACTCCCAAAGCCAGACGGGATCGAGGTGCGCATTACATATCAGATGTATTTTTTTCTTTTCCATAGTCCCACCACTCTACAATAACGAATCCTTAAAAGCAACACCGCTACAATGCTGAATGCTCCAAGCCAACCGCAGAATAAGCACTACTCTTCGCGAGTTGTCATTGGCCGAAGCCGTTAGTCCTAAGCAATAACCTCAAAGTCGAAGATTGTATGGATTAAGCCGGCCGGGTACAATGCGTATAATAGAACAATTGTCTGGCACGGTGTGATCCGGGGGGTGAAAACAGGCGTTGTGTGAGCCGATTTGGGAGAAGTTCTTATGGCGCAGCAACCGAAAGATTCAGCGGGTACTTGCCGGGGTGGAGTACCGGTAATTAAGCAGTTCAAGTCTGTCAGCGAGGTTCTTGATTTCGCGATTTCCCGTGAGATCGAAGCACACAAGTTCTACGTCAGGCTGATTGAGTGGGTTCAGAGGCCAGAGGTGGCCAAGGCATTCGAGAACATGGCTACCGACGAGCTGCAGCACAGAATCAGGCTTGAAGCTGTCAAGTCAGGCGAGGTCTGTATCAACAAGGAGGAAGTGGGCAATCTTGGAATTGCCGACGCTATGCCGCCAGTTGAACCGGAGGTGGATATGAGCTACGTCCAGGCGCTGAGAGTGGCAATGCAAAGGGAGAAAAACTCGTATCGGATTTACACGAATCTGGCCACCATAGCCACAAAGCCGGAATTCCGAGATATGTTTCTAAAGCTGGCACAGGAGGAAGCCGGGCACAAGCTCCGCGTGGAAATCGAATACGACTGGGTGATGTCTTGAACGGGCACATGGTGATTCGCCGCTTTCTGTATACGCGATAAGTCGCCTGCCTAAAGTTTTCATCGAGGGGGAGGCTGTATTCTAAGGCAGGTATTGTCCCAGAGAGCTTGATCGTGTATTCTCATCTTTCTCGTGTTCGTTGCTTATTCACCTGTTGCAGGGATTTCGTAGAATGGGAACCAAACCTGGCGACTCTGTCTTAAAACTCGGTACGCTGACGTTAGACGTTCCCTTCTTCCAGGCCCCCTTGAGTGGCTACAGCGACCACGCCATGCGCAAGCTCGCCCGACGGTTTGGCTGTCCCTTTACGCTCGCCGATGTGATGCTCGCCAAGAGCGTGGTTAATCCCCGAGTATTGCGAAAGGCCCGCTTCCGCCCCGGTCCGGATGAGCATTCCGTGGGAGCCCAGATACTTGGTAAGACTCCAGCGACGATGGCCAGGGCCGCCCGTGATCTTGTGGACGTCGGGTATGATCTCATAGACCTGAATTTTGCTTGTCCGGCTCCGAAGGTTCTAAGACGTGGCCGTGGCGGTGCACTTCTCAACGATCCGGACACCGTCATAGACATCTTAAAGGCGGTTCAGGACACGGTCGATTGCCCCCTCATTATGAAACTTCGCATCGGTGTCGATCGCGAGCCGGAGTCCCTGGCCAATTTCTGGCGGATTGTTGCCCGTTCGATTGAACAGCATGTCGATGCCCTCGTTATTCATGGCCGCACCGTCTCAGGCAGATACCGTGGCAAGGCGGACTGGAAAATCATCGCCGATGTAAAAAGGCGCTTTCCCGAAGCGACGATCATTGGCAGTGGTGACATTTTCGATCCGCAGGCCACCGTCGATTTGATGAAAACGACCGGGCTCGACGGCTTCATTGTCGCCCGCGGTGCGATCGGCAATCCCTGGATATTTCGTGATCTGCGCTGTGTATGGAAAGATCGTCCCATTCCCGTTCCTCCGGATATGGCCGAACAGCGGCTCGTGATGCTCGAACAACTCGATCTTATGCTGCAAATCTATCAGGAACAGCCGGCGGTCCGCAGGTTTCGCAGATTCATCGTTGGCTACGCGCGACGTCATCCCGAGCACAAGAAGGTGCTGCTGGCCCTGATGAAGACAAAAACTCGCGATGAGCTTGAAGCCGGTATCAACACATTCTACAGCGACGACCGGACGAGAGATGAAAAGGTGCAATCCAGCCAATAACAGAATCACTGAACCTGGCAGGGGGGCTCTGCGGCTGCCCTCGTGTGTCTAAAGAAAAAACGGTCCCCCAATAGCTTTCCTCACAGCATCCCATCTCACAGGCTTTTCACTGGCATTCACGACGACGTGTCAATACAATAAGTACGATCAAATAAGCTGACACAGGTTCTTAAATATATTTTAAGGAGCACTCATCATGGCAAAGCTGACTCGCCGACAGTTCCTGGAAGGTTCGATGTTTACCGCGGCCGCAGCCGCCGCAGCAGTAAATCCCATATTCACCAGCCTTGCCAGAGGCCAAAGAACAAGCGCAAATGACAAGCTTCTATGCGCCGTAATCGGCTGTAATGGCCGCGGCGGCAGTCATATAGGGGCCTTCTCAGGCCGCAAAGACTGCCAGATCGCGTACATCGTCGACATCGATGAAAAGGTCGGCCAGAAGCGCTGTAGTTCAGTTGAGGAACGTACTGGCGCCCGGCCGAAATGGGTCAAAGATATGCGGGAGGTCTTCGACGATAAATCCGTCGACTTTGTCTCCACTGCAACCCCCAACCACTGGCACGCGCTATGCGGTGTCTGGGCCATGCAGGCGGGCAAAGACGTCTACATCGAAAAGCCGATCAGCCACGACATTCCCGAAGGCTCCGCCCTCGTGGCCGCCGCCAAAAAATACAAGAGAATGTGCCAAGTCGGTACGCAATGCCGCTCCAACCCGGCCCTTCAAAACGCCATGAAGTTCCTCGCCGATGGCGGTATAGGCCAAGTCAATTTCGCTCGAGGCCTCTGCTATAAACGCCGAAGTTCAATCGGCCCCCTGGGTGACTACAAGATTCCGGAAGAGATGGACTTCAACCTCTGGAGCGGCCCTGCTCCATATACGTCCCCAAAACTCACTCGGTCGAGATTCCATTACGACTGGCACTGGCAGCGCCTCTATGGCAATGGCGACTCGGGCAATCAGGGCCCGCACCAGACCGATATCGCCCGATGGGGACTTGGCATTAACCGTCATCCCAACAGCGTCATTGCATACGGCGGTCGCCTCGGCTACCAGGCCGAACGCAAAGACCCCAACTACGTCGATGCAGGCGACACCGCCAACACTGAGATAGCCGTCTACGATTACGGCGACAAGTGCATGGTTTTCGAGACCAGGGGCCTCTCGGTCAACAACTCCGCCGACGAGCAGATCAACACCATGTTCAACAGCACTAAGGGCAACAGGATTGGCGTTATCTTCTACGGCACCAAAGGCTACCTCGTCCAGAAGTCCTATACCAATTGCGTGGCATTTGATCCTGATGGCAATAAGATCAAGGAATTCAAGGGCGGAGGCGACCACTATGGCAACTTCATTGATGCAGTCCGCAGTCGCAACGCTGACAGCCTCAGCTCCGATGCCTTCCAGGGCCATCTTTCGGCAGCCCTGGCGCATCTGGCGAATATCAGCTACTATATGGGCGAGAACAACAAAGTCTCCATCGCCGAAGCCAAAGCCATGCTGGAGAAAGTTAAGAGCCTCGACGACAACATCGAGACCCTGAACCGCACCGTCCGGCACTTCAAGGACAACGGCGTCGACCTGGACAAGTACCCAATGTCTATGGGCCCGATGCTCAAGTTCGATCCCGAAAAGGAGGTATTTACAAACAGCACCGCCGCCAATGAAATCATGAACCGCGAATACCGCAAACCATTCGTCTGCCCGGCGCCGGACAAGGTGTAAAGCTCAGGAAAGTTCTACTGTGGCCATTGCTCTATATGGATAAATTCGTGGGATAATAGCCTGCTCTTGACATTGTAAAAGTATGTTGCTAATGGAAAGGTAAAACAAGGATGAAGCGAGCCATATTGTACAGGAGCGCAATCGTAGCGGCCCTTGGAGGACTGCTGTTCGGTTTTGACACCGCCGTAATATCCGGCGCCGAGCAGACCCTTGAAGGATTGTATCAGGGTACGTACGAGGCGATGGCTTCTTACATGAACGGCTTGGGCTTTCTCGGTCGCACAGGCTTCTGGCATGGCTGCACAACTTCGAGTGCTTTAATCGGTACGATTCTGGGCGCCTGGCTGGCCAGTCGTCCTTCCGATTCTATTGGCAGGCGCAAGACGCTCATAGGCCTTGCAATTCTCTACTTCATCTCGGCTGTGGGAAGCGGATTCGCCTGGGGATGGTCGTCTTTTATTATCTCAAGATTCATCGGCGGTCTGGCTGTGGGGGGCTCGTCCGTAGTGGGCCCGATCTACATTGCAGAGATATCCCCCGCAAAGAGCAGGGGCCGCCTGGTGGCCTTGATGCAATTCAACATCGTCTTTGGCATACTCCTTGCCTTCTTGTCGAATTATATCATAGGAAGGATGAACCTTGGCGCGATTGAGTGGCGATGGATGTTTGGGGTCGAAGCATTCCCCGCCCTCGCCTTCTTCCTGTTGCTCTTTGGCAACCCCCAAAGCCCTCGATGGCTTTTAACCAAAGGCAGGAGCGACGAGGCCCGTCAAACACTGATAGCCCTCGGTGATCCGAACGTCAATCAGGAAATGCAGCAAATCCAGGAATCGATCGACCTTGACCATCACACGATGAACGAGCCCTTCCTGTGCAGGAAGTACTTAAAGCCTATCCTGCTTGCATTCTTCATCGCCGCGTTCAATCAGCTATCAGGCATCAATGCCCTCCTATACTACTCCAAGCGAATCTTCGAGATGGCCGGTGCCAGCGCCGATATCGCAAGGCTGCAAAGTGTCATCGTAGGCGCGACCAATCTTGTCTTTACGATACTTGCAATGGCTATCATCGATCATTTCGGGCGAAAGAGGCTCATGTTGGTAGGCTCGATCGGCTATATCGTCAGTCTCAGCGCCGCAGCCTGGGCGTTCCAGACCGAGTCAGGGAGTGTCGTCCTATATAGCTTTTTGCTCTTCATTGCCTCCCACGCCTTTGGCCAAGGGGCCGTAATCTGGGTCTTCATCAGCGAAATCTTCCCCAACCGTGTGCGAGCCAAGGGCCAGGCTCTGGGCTGCTTCACTCACTGGATCATGTGTGCAGGCATATCGTGGACCTTCCCAATGCTGGTGGGCAAGGCAGACGCCCCCGGCGCCAATCAGGCAGGCGCACGCGTCTTTGCCTTCTATGCCGGCATGATGGTCCTGCAACTTGTATGGGTGCTTCTCATGATGCCCGAAACCAAGGGCGTTCCCCTGGAGGAAATTCAGAAAAAGCTTGACATCGAATGACCTTGGAAAAACAATACCACAAGGCGTTTTTTCCTTGCATTAATGGGCATGGAATGCTATTATAAGGAAAAGTAAAGATTCGCAAGCCCCTGAGTGCTTTCTCGCTTTTTCCTCTCCCTCCGCACAACTCGGGGGCTTTTTCCATGCGCCTGTTATTGACGATTAACTCGGCCCCCCAAAAAGCCTGAATCTGAGGCCTGTCTATAGAAAGCAGTATCTATGATATCGGTGATTGGGATGCATCAAGAGTGAACCTTTCGCAAACGTATTCATTCCTTGAATCTTGCAGGGATTCTGCGTATATTTCTGATGTTGATGTGTGTATCATTTGTATTTTAAAATGTACTGCCGCAGACAATGCGAACTGCACTGTGATCCCCTGAGTGTCTGCTGTTTAATGGAGGTAATTGTGTGATTGGACGGAATGTTGAGATTAAGGCAAGGCTTGGAGAATTCGAACGGGCGAGGCGTGCAGCCGTAAAAGTATCAGATTCAGGGCCGACGCACATCTTCCAGGAAGACACGTACTTCAGGTGCGCAAAAGGAAGACTTAAGCTTAGAAAATTTGCTGAAACGAGCGGCCAGCTTATATGCTATGACAGGGGCGATAGCACGGAGCCGGCGGAGTGCAATTATTCTATCGCCCCGACATCAGAACCCGATATGTTGAGAGCCGTTCTCGGCCAGGCGCTCGGGATTCGCGGCGTTGTCAGGAAGAATCGGGAGCTGTATTTGTCCGGGGAGACGAGGATTCATCTGGATGGTGTCGAAGGGCTCGGCCATTTCGTCGAGCTTGAAGTGGTTCTCAAGCCTGGGCAGAGTAGGGCGGATGGGGAGCGGATTGCCGCCGAGCTGATGAAGGAGCTGAGTATTTCAGATGCAGATTTGATTGCAGGCGGTTATATAGACCTCATCGTGGAAGATACAGCCTGATTGAGATATGCGGCCAGTTGCCTTGGCCTGCAGCTTGTGCGCATTACTTGCCGATGCAGTATAGATTTCGTGTGGTGCGTATGAACAGTTGGCCATGCGAGGCGGAGATTGAAGCTCGAACGACATCCCGGCCGGAAGGATCGTCCATTGAGATCACTTTGAGAATCTCGCCATCGGTTGCGTTGATCACCACGGCCTCGCCCGCGTGGTCGATAATGTAGAGCTTGTCATCGGCGGCGAGCGGGGAAGCTTCGTACTTTGCTTTGCCTGGCGTTCGGATGGTCCACTTCACATTGCCTGTGGATGGCTCGACGCGGGAGAGGTGCTTGCGCAAGTCGTTGAGGATGAAGAAATCACCATCATAGAAAGCGGGGGTCGGGACATCGGACGAAACCTCGCGTGCATTATCACGGCTGGTCCAGGCAATAGCGCCTTCGCTAAGGAGGCCCGGGCCGGTGGGGCGGATTGCATAGATGGGGTCGCCTTTGGGGGCGCAGACAAGAACCAAGCCATCACCTGTAACAGGTGACGGGACGTGTCGCCAGTGTGTTATACGATTGGGATTCCAGGTGCCCCATCGCCAGAGTTCTTCGCCTGTTTTGAGGTCGTGGCTGGTAAGGGCGTCGCCTCCAATAACAAGCAACTGCAAGCGGCCGTTGAGGGAGGCGGGGATGGGTGTAGTAAATGCTTCTCGCGATTCGCCTACAGCCTTGCTCGGGCGAATATGTTGCCAGAGAGTATCGCCAGTTTGCGGATCGATTGCGAGCAGGTACGATTCGTTCGTGCGATCCCGGAAGCCGCGGTCACCTATGGTGACGTCCCGTTGCAACACCTGTATGTAGAGCCTGCTGTCGACAAGCGTGGGACTGCTGCTGAAGGTCCATTGAAATGCAAATTTTCCGTAGTCGTCCTGGATGTTGCGAGCCCACTTACGTTCGCCTTCAACATTGAAGCAGGCGAGGTGGCCACTGGAATAAAAGAAGACGACGATTTTCCCATCTGTAACGGGGGATGGCGCAGCGAAATAGCTGCGTCTGTCTCTTCGGATTTCTTCTGCGATATCATGCTTCCAGAGGAGCTTTCCATTGGTGCGGTCGAAGCACATAGCCAGCAGCATTTCTCTCTCTAAATCAACGCTGGGGATGAATACGCGATTGTCATAGATGATAGGGGTTGCGGCTGACGGGCCTGGCAGATCAGCTTTCCAGGCAATGTTTTCAGTCCGGCTCCACTGCGAAGGAAGGTTCTTCTCGTCGGTCGAGCCATTGTAGTACGGGCCACGCCAGTGTGGCCAATCAGCGGCCTGTAACATGGAAACGCCCAACAATACGATTATCAGCGATTTGCAGCACTTATTCATAGTACTCATAGTTATCCTCGAATTCGGTCTTTACCCCATAGCAGCAGGTTGCATTCAGCGGCCAGCTATCACACGTCCGCGGAAGATGATAGCATAATCAGTCGCGAACTAACAACCGATCATTTCAAAGGCGTGGAGTTCTTTCTGAGGATAGCTTCCGAGCCTTCTGGAGTGCTCTACGCACAACTTGGCGGGTATGTTCTGCCTATAGGATTTTTTGAAGAGGCGGCCGGGATTTGATCGATTTTTTTATTTGACTGGCCGGTGGCGAGTAGTATTCTAAGAGAAAATCGAATTTCCCATGCCCCCGAGGATTTTCCCTCTTTTCCTCTCCCTCAGCACAACTCGGGGGCATCTTGTTAATGTATTATTGATAATTGGTTTCTTATGCATGGGAGATTCTTTTCATAGCGAACCGGATAGAAGCGGACTGTCTTTGCGGATGGCTGGAAGTACGGTTTCTCGGACGTCGGCGCAGAATGCACCATTTTACCACATTCACCTGCATACGGGCTTGCGTGTGCCGGTAACTGCTGAATTTGGCTAATCGATGAATTTATTCGTATACTTAAGATGGACAACCGTGTGGCCTATATGAGCGGACAGCTTAAATGGAGATAGTATCGTTATGAAGACCCTGCAGGTCTCTGATGAGGTTTATCAGAAGCTGATGGCGTTTGTCGTCGATCCCTTCGAGGATACGGCTGATATTGTCATTACTCGCGTAACTGAGATAGCGAGCAAGGCAAAGGAGAGGGTTGCACGCCTGGAGGCTCGTAGCAGGGACAGAGAGGTGCATTTCGAGCCACAAACAAGGAGCGATGTAAACACCGATTCCGTACCGCATGGAACGAGAATACCTGCCGAGCAGCCGGACGAATCCGTCGTAATCCTCTGATTGCGGCGTGAGCAGCTTATCCCACCTGTCAACACGTGCGGTAGCAGCGCGCGCCCGTACGTCCGGAAGCACTTGTTGAACAACTGGTGCTTTTTCTCACTTCACCTGCAAAACTCTACAAGCGGACAGAGCACTTTTTCCAGACACTGGCGGTGCTGGGGAAGATTCCCAACATAGAATAGCCAATGGTAAAGGTTTAGAATGCGTCTTTCTGTTCGGACAGCGCCCACAGGCTTGTATGGACTCGTTCCGGCTTGAGGGGGCATTCTGAGTGTTTAAAACAAGAGAGCGGAGTTTGCGGCAAGATACGTTCTTGATTGTCCGGCGAAGAATGTGTACTCTAAAAGCGACAGTTTTGCCAGAGACAATCGGTTAGGAATATTCGAGGAACAAGATGGCTTCACTAATCGTGACATCAGGAAATCAGAGGGGCGAGTATCTGCCGTTAGGATCTCGCACCAACGTTATCGGGAGAACCGAGTCGCTTCCGCGGCAGATACTGGATGATATGGTTTCTCGCAAGCATCTGCGGGTGCGCTTCGACGAGAGCACCTGCAAATGCTACGCAGAGGATCTGGAGAGCAGGCACGGTCTTTTCATCAACGGCAAGAAGGTGACTGAGCCGGTTATTCTCAAAACAGGCGACCAAATCCTTCTCGGCCAGACCACATTGCTGTTCACCGACAAGGACTTCGATAGCGCAGCAATCGCCTTGGCGCACTACAAAAAGGCAAGTGAACGACAAAATCCAACGCGATTGGAGTAAGATATGAACAGAAGAGCAGCAGGGGTTGCGTTTTGTGCCATCTCGGCATTTCTTTTTGCGTCCCGCTACATCACCGCGGCAATATTTGGCTCCGGCGTAAGTTCTTGGAATGCCAGGCTTTTCGCCCACATGCTTGGCTACGTCGGAAATACATTGACGGTTCTCAGCGTCATCGCCCTGATCGTAGGCATTATCTATCTTGTGCTTGCCGAGCGGAGTGAAAGCGAGGCGAAAGGCAATAGAAGTCCAGAACGGTCTCCTGGGAATTAGTTAAAATTAGGCTAATGTACCCCGTTTATATATTTATAGGCCAGGGGGGATTTGATGGGTGCAAATATCAATCCTGAACTAACGGCTCCGGCATACGGTAACTGGCCAGCCATTTGCTTCTTCATCCTGAAATTGACGGTGGCTTTGTTCGCTTATGCTGTGCTTGCGTAGTATATTTAAAGCCTGGATGGAGTAAATCGAAAGAAACCGGGACAGCCGTTAGAGACTGTCCCGATGTTACAATAGTCTTTTTATGTTGCCGAGCGTTTCTGTCGCTTTCTTCGGGCGGCGCGTGATAGTTTTGAAGACGCAGGTTGTGCTGCGTGGTGCGAGAAACCATCGGCTTTTGGTTTATTAGAAGAAGCCGACTTCTTGTTTCTCTTTGGCTTGCCTGCTGTGGTTGGTTTATTGGCAGCGGACGAGTGGGCAGCCTTTTGGGGCTTATAGGCCTTTGAGGATTTTGGCTTGTAGCCGGTGGCCACTCTTTCGCGTTTGATCATGGCTGGGCCGGAACGCTTAATGCTGTCTGCAACAGAGTCGTTCGGTGCGGCTTCGTTTCTAACTTTTCTGCGGGCCTGTCTGGATTTAGGCATGCTTCGCATTTCCGGCTGTTCTGTTACAGTGTATGTGAAACCCTCGCATTTGTGCATTTCGAACTTGCGGTTAATGAATTTCTCGATGCTGCGGAGGTACTTTTTCTCACTGCTGGAGACAAAAGTGATTGCATCGCCTGTTGCGGCGGCCCGTCCTGTTCGGCCGATGCGATGAATATAGTCTTCGGCATAGGCGGGGACATCGAAGTTGATGACATGGGAAATTCCGGTGACATCGATACCGCGAGCTGCGATGTCTGTGGCGACCATTACCTGAAACTTGCCGCTCTTGAAGCCGTCCATCGCGCTTTGTCGTTGGCGTTGAGTGCGGCCTGAATGAATGGCTACCGAGACGATGCCCGCCTTTTCGAGCTTGCGTTTGATTTTGTCTGCACCGTGCTTTGTGCGTGAAAAGACCAGGACGCTGTACATATTGGAGGTCTTGAGCATGTGCAGGAGCAGGCTGACCTTAAGCTCCTTCTGGACGGGGTAGACGTATTGTGTGATGGTCTCGATTGGATTTCGCGGCCTGCCGATCTGGATCATTTTGGGCGACTGCTGCATATCCTTTGCGAGGGCCTGCACTTCAGGCGGCATCGTAGCCGAGAAGAGCATGGTCTGTCGCTGTTTCGGCAGGGCGGAGACTATCTTTCGCACATCGTTAATAAAGCCCATGTCGAACATTCGGTCGGCCTCGTCGAGAACTAGCACTTCGACGTGCTTGAGATCGATAGTGCGTCGCTGCATGTGGTCCATGAGACGACCCGGCGTGGCGACTACGATATCTACTCCGCGACGGAGAGAATCGAGTTGGGGTTTGATGTTGACGCCACCATAGATGCTGAGCGTTCGCACTTTCAGGAATCGGCCGTAGTCGATTATGCACTTTTCGATTTGCCCGGCCAGCTCGCGGGTGGGCGTGACGATCAGCGCTTTTACAGCTTTCTTTTTCGATGCCTTCTCGTGGGAGAGGCGGTTCAATAGGGGCAGCACGAATGCTGCGGTTTTGCCTGTGCCCGTCTGGGCGCAGCCAATGATGTCCCGGCCGGTTATCGCGGTGGGGATTGCCTGCGACTGAATCTCAGTCGGGGCGGTGTAGCCGGTGGCAAGGATGCCCTGCACCAGCGAGTCTGATAGACCAATTGTCTTAAATGGCATTACATAATCCTAAAAAATGTTAAATTAGCCCTGACCAAAGACATAGATTGGTCGAAGAGCATATCTGTGAGGTTGCTTCTCGGGGGACTGTAAGGATCCGCAGAAGAGTTCACAACGGTACTCAAACAGGCGGATTCAATACAGAAACGTGCGTTTCCGCCCTGGCACTATCCTATATGCCAATACACACGATACTACTTGTAACACTATATCGGTTGTTTAGCAAGACAAAGTTTTAGAATTAATCGAAACTTGCATTAAATGAGGCCTAATGACACTAAAAATGCGAGTCAAGAATCCATAGAACCTCAGTAAGGCCGGCTTATGCTGGTGGAGAAGATTCCTCGATTATCGAGTTTGTGATAGTTTAGACTTTTTCTTTCTTTGCCTTTTGCGGACGATCATACCATACAATATGGAGGGTAGGGCGAGAAATGCGTTGGCGAGCTCGGGCCAGCAAACGATTCCGAGACGGCCTGCTTTTCCGGCGATGTGTGCGACTTGACCGAGCCGATAGAACTCCGAACGTATTTTGTTGCGGATTTTCTTTAGCTCCTTGCGTCCATACTTGTCGGAATATACGCAGCCGCCGATGCGTGCGTAGTGGTAACCTGGGGTGTTATCGACGATTTCCTTGAGGGGCGAGAACTTTTCGACGCGGAGCTTCTGGAAGCTGATGGAGTCCAGCTTGATCTCGCGGGCGAACTTGGGGATGTAGAGCATTTCTTCTTCGGTCTCGCCTATGTTGCCATAGATGAAGTAGCCATGCAGGTAGAAGTCGTACTGGGTCAGGGCGGCCATGGCCTCGCGGACCTGTTGCTGGGTGATGCCTTTTTGGAGTTGCTCTAATATTCGGTCGTGCGGAGATTCTATGCCGATGAGCCAGACCTTGAAGCCGGCTTTCTCCGCCTTGGCTAATATTTCGGGGTGTTTGGCGACATCGACGCGGGCCTGGATGACAAAGGTCTTCTTGATATTGTTTGCGATAATAAGATCGCAGAGTTGTTCGCTTCGCTTGAGGTTGGTGAAGAAGTTGTCATCGCTGAAGAGTACGACGTCGGCGGTGATAGTTTTCAATTCCTCGATGACCGACTCGATGGGCCGTTCGGTGTAGCTTCGTTTTTGGCCGAGAGGATTGAGGCTGAATGTACAGAACTTGCATTTGAACGGGCAGCCGCGGGTGGTGAGTATGGTGTCGAAGGTGTGGGTGCGAAATCGAAGACCGTGCTGGAAGATGCTGTACTCATACCTTCGCAGGGAGCGGTCGGGGAAAGCGATGTTCGTCAGTTCGGGCAGCGGGTGGTTTTTGTTGTGAACGAATTGTCCATCCCGGCGGTAGGAAAGCCCGAGGATTTCTTCATGCGGGACACCAGTTACGATCTGCTTGATGATATCTTCGCCCTCGCCGCGTACGATCATGTCGATGTTCGGGCAGCGGTCGAAGAGATACTCGACTTCCTGCGTTGCCTTGTAGCCGCCCACGATGGTGCAGACATCCGGGGGCAGTTGGGAGATGAAATCGCAGACCTGCTCGAATTGCGTATCCCATCGGACGCTGATGCACAGCAGATCGATTTCATCGCGGATGAACTCGCTCAGAACCCTGGGGTCCTGATATTTTCTTTCGCAACTGAGATCTATGAGCGTGACTTTGCCTACGAGGTCTTTCATCGCGGCGGCAATATATTCGAGGCCGGTCGGCGGGAAGACACCCATGAATGTGGTGGCATGCCCGAAATACGGGTTCAGAGCCAAAACGTGTTTGTATTTGATCATATGCGAATAATAGCAGGACGGAGCTTTAGATACAAACACATAAAAAGAAACTATATAAAATAATACAGGTTTACGCACATAGGCCTGGAATCTTGTGATGGGATGTTCGAGTTAAGTGAGTTGGGCTTCGCATGTTTACAAGCGGCGGCATTATCGTCTTGTCCCGGTATGATTTGGGGTTTTCTCGTTTGGTGTGGGAGGATTTATTGCTTGAAAGTCGCTTGGTAACGGTTCAGAATGGTTGCTGGCCATACCGTCAGCTGCGACTCTGCGTTCTATGTGCGAGGCAAAGGCGTCTGCGCCAGGCGAAGAGTCGGTCGCGATTGAGAGTTATTTTGGCTTTGAAGTGAGGACTATTATGATTCGATTCAGCAGCAGGCGAACAGTCAGGTCGTTCGGAGAATGTCTTCCCATACGATCGCGAATATTGCCCGCAATCGCCGCCGTGTGTTTACTGGTAATGTGGCTTGGCGAGTGCGAATGCCGAGGAGCGACATTCGAGATAAGCCCTGCGACGGCGGATTCCGACGAGCAGTTCGAACGAGTTGCGAACTCGCTTGAGCCGGGCGACGAACTGGTATTGCACGGCGGGATTTACTCCCAGAATGGTCGGCGGGCGGTGACCGCCAAAGGTACGGCGGAGAAGCCCATTGTCATTCGAGCAGCCGATCAAGCGAAGCCTTTGATGACTCGTCCGGCGGATAACATCGACAGTCAAAACAACATCGAATTCGTCGATTGCTGTTATCTGATCGTTTGCGGACTCAATTTCAAGGGTGGCAGCTCCGGTGTGCGATTCATTCGGGGCCATCACGTTACGTTTGAAGATTGCGACATCTTTGAGACCGGAAACAATGCCTTGACGATGAACAGCGGCAACTGCGATTCGTTCATCATCAAGCGAAATCATATTCACCATACGGGCCTGAGCATCACAAGCTCGCCGGAAGGCGAGGGGATGTACATCGGCTGTCACGATGGCTCGTGCGTCACGACGAACAGCCTCATCGAAGGCAACTACATCCATCACACGCGCAGCACCAGCGACGGCGGCAACGATGGCATCGAGATTAAGGCAGGCTCCTACAACAACATCGTGCGCGGCAATGTGATCCACGACACCAATATCGGCAGGCAGTACCCGGGCATCTTCGTGTACGGCGGCGGCCGTAAAGTGAATATTGTCGAAGGAAACATGATATGGAATGCCGGCGAAGGAATCCAGGTCGTCTCCGATGCGATTGTCCGCAGTAATGTCATTTTGAACTGTTCGGTGACTGGGATTACAGCGGCTCCACACGCGGCGGTATCCGGGATGCGGAATGTCATGATTGTCAATAATACTATTGTGAATCACCCTAAGGGGGTTGTGATTCGGTGGAGCAAGGCGAAGAACATGGTCTTCGCCAACAACGCAGTCTACTGCCCCGGCGGCACAGCTATTGTCGGTTTGGCAGCGGCCAGGACCGTGTTCAGCAATAACTATGTAGAGGGAGAGCTGGCGGGTGTACGGATTGATGGCTCGCGTTTCCTTGACGGCGGCAGTATTGCCTTTGCGTTTGTCGAGCCGGATAAGAAGG
>CAZYMD010000101.1:0-18276 GCA_964649005.1 uncultured Pirellulales bacterium | reverse complement strand
GACTTGCATCGACGTAAGGCGAAACAGGATACATACCCTGCCTTACTTCCTCGGACGATGCGTTCGCTCCAGTGTTCATTAGGCATAAGAAAACAAACAAAGACCCTGCAAAGACGCGTCCTGCGTACTTCAAAACTTTGAAAACGTTCATGTTGTTCCTTCCAATTCGTTAACATCAAAGGGAATCAGACAATATGCCTTCCATCAATGCTTGTCAACTCGCAGGATTCAGGACTCAACTCGTCGTAACTGGCGTTTCAGTGCCGCAATCAGACATTCGCCTTTCCTGAAGGTACTGGCAGATTGCGTGATTTCGTGTACAATCTCTGTGTACCAAATAAATTTGACGTACATAACATTATGAAGGAGCAAACCATGAAGAAGCACTCTCGCATACTCATCGCTTCAGTCTGTGTAGTTGGGCTGCTGTTAGGGGCGGCAGCGGCATTCGAAATGGCTAAGAGCAACTTTACGAGAAGCACTATAGATTTGGGGATCGTTGTCAGCGATCTCGACGCCTCGGCGAAGTTCTATAAGGAGGCCATCGGCTTCGAGGAACTTTCGGGCTTCGATGTCTCCAAAGAAATGGCGGGCGATTCTGGGCTGACCGACTACCAGGCAATCCATGTACGCGTGTTCGCGATCAAGAATGAATCGACTGCGACGCGGATCAAGATTATGTCGTTCCCCGATGCTCCGGGCAAGAAGGTCGATAATAAGTTCATCAACTCCAGCCTGGGATTCAGCTATCTGACACTGCTCGTGGCAGATACGAAGGCTGCCGTAGAAAAGGTTAAGGCGGCGGGATTTGCTCCCGTTAAGAAACCTTATCGCCTAAACGCCAATACCTTCCTGACGCTCGTCAAAGATCCCGATGGGAACATAATCGAGTTCGTTGGGCCATGATAATAGTATTGAGAGCAAGGCTATGCGGCAAAACATGGTGACTGAATTCCCATTGAGCAGGCCAAGAATAAGTGGATACAATCCTGCGGCAGGTTTCTCTCGGCTGAGATTAATAGGAAGTGTCAAATGACCGATATCGAACGATTTCAACAACTTGTCAGTAGTGGGTATCCGTGTATCACTATCGCTACGCATGAGGAGCGGTATGCGTTGGAGATTGTGCGGCAGGCGGCTATGGGGCTTAATCGGGATATGTGGGTGTGGTCTCTGGCGGGCGGGGTTCGCGAGGGGCTTTTGGCGGGCGGGGCCTTTATTGCCAGTACTGATACGCCTGCGGCGGGTCTAGCAAACATGGCGGGGGCGAAGCCAGGGTCCATCTGCGTAACGCTCGATTTAGCTGAACACCTCAAGACGGGCAAGGCGCTGCGCATTCTGCGAGATATGATCGACGAGTATGGCAGCACGGGCATTACTATCGTGATGATCGACCATACAGGGAACCTGCCTGACGTTATAAGGGCGTATACGAGACCATTCGAGATATCGTATCCTGACGAGAAAGAGCTGCAGACCATCATTCGGGCCACGCTCCAGCGGCTGCACCGCAAGAAGCCCATCGAGGTGGGCATTACCCAGAAGGGGCTCGATTTGATCGTTCGCAACCTTAGGGGGCTTACGCGCCGGCAGGCGGTGCGGATTATAAGCGATGCGGTGGCGGACGACAGGCGCTTCGACGACAATGATATTAACACGGTAATCGCCAGCAAGCGCCGTATGATCCAGCATGGCGGGCTGCTCGAATACGTACGCGCGCCTCTCGATCTGGCGGAGATCGGCGGTATGAGATGCCTGAAAAAATGGCTCAACCAGCGCAGGGACGGTTTTACACATGAGGCGTTCGAATTCGGCATAGTGCCACCACGAGGCGTCCTGATGTTGGGCGTTCAGGGGGCGGGCAAGAGCCTTTGTGCGAAAGCAATCGCAACGGCATGGCATCAGCCATTGCTGCGGCTGGACCCTGGGGCGCTGTACGCCAGCTTCGTTGGCGAATCCGAGCGGAATCTGCGGGATGCGCTGAGGCAGACGGAAATGATGGCGCCTGTGATCCTGTGGATCGACGAGATAGAGAAGGCGTTCGCCTCGGCCGCGAGCAGAAGCGCCGATGGTGGGCTTTCGCAACGGATGTTCGGCACGCTGCTGACCTGGCTGCAGGAACACGAGGCGCCTGTGTTCGTGGTCGCTACGGCTAACGATATCGAGGCTTTGCCGCCGGAGCTGCTGCGTAAAGGCCGATTCGACGAGATATTCTTCGTGGACCTGCCCAACCACACTGTGCGAAAGCAGATATTCTCAATCCATCTGAAAAAACGCAGCCGCGAGCCCGACCAATTCGACCTGAACACGCTGGCCGAGGTTGCGGACGGCTATAGCGGCTCGGAAATCGAGCAGGCGATCATATCCGCTCTGCACGAGGCGTTCGCAGAGAAATCGAAACTCGATACGCAAGGCATCATATCAGTGCTGGAAAACTCGCCTCCGCTGTCGGTAACAATGGCGGAGACCGTCCAGCGGCTGCGAACCTGGGCTGAGGGGCGATGTGTCCGAGCCGATTGAGCATGCAACAGGCTCGGTTCAGTAGAGGGCTCGCACGGCCACAAACTGACTACGGATATGCGAACTGCGGGATTTTGCGCTTTTATCGAAGGCACCTGCCCGTATAATATGCAGGAAAGAAGTATAGGAGCAAAATTCAGGGATGACTGACATGAATAGCTATAATACTCGAATAATCTTAGTCGTTGCAATCACTCTGGCGGGCCTTCTTACGGCCGGCTGCGTTGAACGCAGGCTTACCATTCTCACGGAGCCAAAGGGAGCATTGGTGAGTCTTAACGACGAGGAGATAGGCGAATCGCCGGTTACGGTGCCATTCCAGTGGTATGGCGATTATAACATCAGAATCGCCAAGGAGGGATACCAGACGCTCTCAACGCACAAGGAGCTAAAGGGCCCGTGGTACGATAAGTTTCCCTTCGACTTCTTCGCCCAAATAGTCAATCCGAACAGAGCAATCGACCAGTACGAGTGGACCTTCGAGTTGGAGCGAAAGAAATATCCATCCCGCGAGACGCTTATAGAGCAATCCCAGGAGCTAAAGAATCAACTGGATTGGGTGCCGCCGGAGCCACCTAAGAAAAAGTAACCCCAAATCCACACTGGATTCGACTGTGCAACTATACCAGATTCTCGCGGTACCAGTCTATGGCCTTGGCCAGACCATCTTTGAAGCTTATTACGGGCTTGAAGCCTATTATCTTCTGAGCCTGGGTGATGTCCGCGAGAGAGTGTTTGACGTCGCCGGGTCGTGAATCGACGTAGTTTGGTTTTACCGATTTGCCCAGCGATTCATTGATCATGGCGATTATCTCGTTAACCGTTATGGCTTCGCCACATGCTATGTTAATCACTTCGCCGTTGGTTTTCTTCGCACGTCCGGCAAGGAGGTTCGCTTCGACAACGTTATCGATATAAGTAAAATCACGGCTCTGCTCGCCATCGCCATAAATAGTCGGCGGCTCGTCTTTCAATATCGCTGTAACAAAGGCGGGGATGGCCGCGGCGTACTGGCTGGTCGGGTCCTGCTGGGGACCGAAAACATTGAAATATCGCAGCGCGATTGTCTGGAGCCCAAAAACCCCTGCAAAAACCGAGCAATAGTACTCGCCTACAAGCTTGCCTACCGCATACGGGGACAATGGCATAGGCCGCATCGTCTCATCCTTCGGCAGCGTCGGTGTGTCGCCATAGGCTGAGGAGCTGGCTGCATATACGAAACGCTTCACATGGGCGTCACGTGCGGCCAGCAGGAGCGTGAACGTCGCATCCACACAATGCTGGTGGGTTAAAGCAGGTTCGTCAATACTGCGAGGCACCGACGGCAGAGCACCTTCGTGCAGGACCACGTCAATATTCTTCGTCGCCGCCCGCGCGACATCGGTGTCGCCCATATCAGCTTCCATAAACTCGATCTTATCAATTATCGAGGCGAGATTCTCTTTCTTACCTGTAAGCAGATTGTCGAGGACTCTCACAAAACAACCTTCAGAAACAAGCTTCTTACAGATATTCGAGCCGATGAAACCCGCTCCACCCGTCACCAAATACTTATCCACGATCCGTACCTCACCTGATTAGCGTAGCGCAAAAGAAAGACCCCAATTCCGGGGTCCTTCGTAATAGTTCACCAAATAACATCCTTGCCTTATCATCTACTTTGCATCATGCAAGAGGCTCTTTCCATAGCTCGCCTGTCTTGCTATGCCTGAGCGCCGGCCATTTGTACACTCTGATACTTCTTGTAGGACCTGAACTGCTCGTGGAAGTAGCCGCCCTTCATCGCCTTTGCGCCCAGCAGGACACAACCGATGATCTTGGCGTTTACCCCTCTCAGCTCGCCTATCGTCCTGAGAGCAGCGCCTCTTCTCGTTGCCGAGGCGTTGAATACCAGCACTGTCGCATCGGCAAACCTTGCCAAAACCTTTGCATCACTGACGAGCAATACCGGCGGGCTGTCTATAACGATGTAGTCGTAGTTCTTACGCTGCTCCTTAATCAGGTCCGCCATACGCGAACTGCTGAGCAACTCGGTCGGATTAGCAGGCAGGAGGCCTGCATCAATCACATCCAGGCCCTCAACACCGCTGGCGCGTATAGCCTCTCTCTGACTGCACTGGCCCATAAGCAGGCTGCTAAGCCCGAAGCTCGGGTCCATATCTCCAACGTCAAGCCCCACAGCATCGCTTTTCGGGAACAGTCTCTCAGATTCAGGCTGCCTGAAATTGGCATCAACAAACAGCACCTTGCTGTCTTCGGCAACAAACGCCGCGGCCATATTGGCTGCGACCGAAGTCTTACCATCGCCTGCCGAGCCGCTTGTTACGAGTATCGTTTTATGGGACTCTTCCGGCCCAGACAATTTCAGATTCGCTCGGCACCGTCTATAGGATTCGCTGATAATCGAGTATGGCGCCTGTTGGACAGCATGACACAGCTCTACGCCCTTGGCCAGATCATCCTCGGAAGCGTCAGGAATGATGCCAAGCAGGGAAACAGGCAGATACTTGCCGACATCCCTCGGCGTGCGAACCAGATCATTCGCCAGCTCGAGCAAGAATGCCAGGCCAATACCGACCAACAACCCAACGATCATACCGCTCGGGAACCAGAGCCACCACTTCCTGGAAACATCCTGCTCCAGAGGCCTTAGGGCCATGGCTGTAGCTCTTACCTTAGGCGTCTCCGGATCATCATGTACTATCTTCAGCTTCTCGATCTGCTCCTTGACTTGGTCGAGCATTGCAATTCTCTCGTCGCGTAATGCCAGTCGCTGATCGTATAGAACACGCGCGCGATCCAAATCTTTCTTCTTGGCTTCCGCCTCCTGACGCATATTCTCCAATTCATCCGATCTCCGCATCAACACAATATAGCTGTCTTTTGCATTGGCGAGATTGGCTTGTCGGGTCTGTTCAGCGATTTCCGATTTTCTCATCTCCCTCTTAGCCCGGATTCCCTCGATCACCTCTTGAGTTTTGCGAACTTCCCTGTGATTCTCGCCAAACTTGGTTAGGACTCCTCTCAGCACAGCCTCCTGGAATGCGATATTCTGAGCAAGCGAGAGCATAATCGGATCTCGCTCGATAGCATACTCGATCTGGTTAGAAATGGGCCCGGTAGCAAGCTTTTCAAGGTTTGCAATGGTAGCCTCAACCTGCCCCAAAGCCAAAACAACATCGTTCTTCTCGAGTTCCAAGGCGTTCAGTCTTATAGTAATAGTATGCTGAAAATACCGCCCGGAGGGTCGCTCAAGATCAGTAATTCCTGTTGACGCACGAAGATCGTCCATAGCCGTTTGAGCCTGCCTTTTCTCATCGGTTAGCTGAGTCTCCTGCTGGCGAAGCTGCTGGAGTTTGGCTGCAACCTCTTGCTGCTTTTCATCCCGCTGAGAACTTGTAAACAAACTAACCATTTCATTGACTATTTTCGCCGCTTCCTCGGCGTTACGACATGTCATCGATAACTCTACAAAATCACCATCCCTCTGCGCATAGGCACCCATGTACTTGTCTAAATACTTGTAAGCTTTCCTCACGCTTCCATCGAAGCTTTGATACCACTTTGTCGACCGTACGTTTTCTATCGAAAGCAAACGCTCCAGGGTATTCTGCTGTTTGATACGGCTTGCAATAGTGACACGATGGCCATACAAGATGTCTTTGTTTGCCTGAGGGGCAATCATTATCATTGGGTCCTTTTCCGCCGGTGAAAGAACCTCAATATACGTTTTTGCCGTATATTGTGGAAATTTGCTCTTAAGAAGATACCACGTCGCACCACCACAGATCAATCCAAGGACTGTAATGACAATGATCAGCAGCACGTGACGATGTAATATCCCAAGAACTTCTTTCGGTGTCATGGCCGCATCTATGGGGCTCCTATGCCCAACAGGAGCTACCATCCTATTTGAAGCCGTTGGTTTCATGTCCGCCATGTTTTTCTCCAATCAGATTCGATTCCCTATCCGAGTATCATGTTACACATATCTTGAGCTGTTATATACCTTCTTATTATCGAGATAAACGCTCAATGGCTTTAGTCAATCGCTGCTTTATACTATCCGATAGCTGCTGGCCGCCGATTTCCAAGGCATCCTTATAGGCGGTAAGCGCTTCCTGTTTTGCCCCCGATGCTTCTCGGACCATGCCCAAATGCTCATACACCTCGGCCGGTGCTACGGCATTATTCTGCTCATACTGCTGAATCGCAAATGCCAGTTTCTCCAAAGCTTCGGAGTTTTTACCGTTTTTGTGCAAAACATACGCATAGGTATCCAAAACACTTGGATCGTTGGGTTTAAGTTCAACCGCCTTCTCGGCATACTCAAGAGCCCTCGGAAGCCGCTCATTATTATCGGCAAGCATATACGCTAAGTTATTGAGAACACTGGTATTATTCGGCATTTTTGCAAATAAACTTTCGTATTCTGTAATCGCCATGCCCAGGTATTTTTTATCGGAACTTCTTTCGTAGGCCAATGTAAGAACCTCAGCCTTTTTAACCATGAAATTCACGCGTTCCTTGCCGCCTTGATCGCTCAGCACAATGCACTTATCAATATAAAGGAGTGCTTTTTTGTATTCCCCGCTGATCTTGGCCAGGTTGAACATTGTGTAGTTAGCAGGTAATGAGCTCGGATCAGCTTTCAGCTTTTCCTCGCAATACTTGGACACCTCCTCCGCACCCAACAGGAAATACATTCTTAATAGCACCTCTGACGCCATTGTCTGATTGTGCTCAGCCGCATCAACGGACTTGTGGCAATAGTCCACCGCCGTTTCTCTGTCGCCCAGCGCCAATTTCGCCTGTGCCATCCGAAAGTATACAATCGGCGCAAGCCCGCTATTGATATAGTCTCGCGCACTTTCAAATACTTTATCCAGCTTCTTCGGATTCCATGTCGCACTGCCTCTGGTGCCTGCACCGGCCACAAGCGCCCGCAAATATCCGTCGAATGCAGCCAGATACAGGGAATCATTCACAAGTTCCCTTGTATCCGGACTTACATACTCAGCACGTTTCAGCCTGCAGGCCTTTTCATACAATATCTCGGCCTTCTCAAATTGGCCTATGCTAATTGCAAAGCCCCCGGCTCGATTCAACCACTGCACGTTTTCCGGATACCTCTCAAGTGTCTTCTCGTAGAGCTTGCTGAGAGCATCTTTGCGGCCAAGCCTTGTATAAACATGCTCAAGAAGCGTCCTTGACTCCGGTGGAGCACCAGGCGCATCGATCGTATTCTTCAGTTCCGTGATTGCATCCTCGTACAGCCGCTGCTGAAGAAACGCTCTTGCCAGAGACACACGAGTTTCAGGCTCATCCAGTAAAGCTTTGCTTTTTTTCAGATCACTGATTGCCTGAGAGAAATCAGCCATGAAGAAGCGTATCTCCCCTCTCAGACGCCAAGCCGCCGGGTTATCCTGGTCTATTTCAATGTTACGATTCACCAGTTGCACCGCTTTCTCCAGTTGCCCCTTTCTCATGGAGAGCCAAGCACTCAGCAACAGGGTTCTGGGCTCGTCGGGAAACTTTTCCGTGAAGCTCTGTAACTTCCGTTCAGTCTCCTGAATCAAACCTGCCTTCAAATAAGACTGAATCTCAATCAGATAACTTTCAGTATTACCCGGATCAAGAGCTATCAATTCCGCGGTGTACTTCTTCACCCCATCTGTATCCTTGGTTTTCTCGGAAACAAGCAATAATCCACCGATAACAGTGCGATTCTTCGGATCACTCTTATATTGCTGATCCAAAATCGTCTTTGCCTGTTCGTACTGGCCTCGTTGCAGGTAGTGATTCCATAGCAGCAACTCGCTCTGGGAATCGGTCAGCAACTGCTCGGCCTTTTTGTCATCACCTTTTGCCCGGAAGTACTGGGCATAGAGATGAAGCATCATTTGTTCTTTAGGATCGATTTGTTTGGCTTGCTCGAAAGCGGCCCCTGCCACATCAAACAACACAGACCTGAGCTTTGCATCATTTTCCTTTTGCGCTGTTTCTGTCGCTAATTTTCCTAATTGCAGCGCATGTGACATGCTCGGAGACACCTTCAACAGGTCCTGCAGAATGGCCACGGCGCGCAAGGGCTCGGTCGGGGCAACAAAGTTCGCATAGAGGTCCAGCAGCTCCACGTCACGTGGATTCAGTGAAATCGCTATTTCAAGACTTTTCCTTGCCTCGACTATATGCGTGGAAGTGACATTTTCCCCGAGTTTCAGATTACGCCGATAGATTGCATTGGCCAGACCTTTTGCGATAATCCCATTAAGAGGATTCAGCGACGAGGCACGATGCATATCCTCAAGTACAGTGTCCTCGCTCTTGCCGAGTGCAGCGTTGATATTGCCTCGTAACATGTATGCTCTGGAAAATACGGGCCTTTGACTCAAACAATCGTTTATTCTCACGAGAGCATCTTCAAAATCCTTTTTCACCATCGCCAGCCTCGCTGCAAAAACCTGGCCTTTACATGAATCCAGGTCTTCACTCTTGGCGAGTTGTACGATTTGTTCGGCTTTACTATAGTCTTCCGCTTTCAGGGCTATGTCGAAGAGGTAGCCTGCTGCAGTACGACGTAGTTTTACCAATTCCGGCTGCTCAAAAATCAGTGCTTGCGGATTAGCCTTCTCTACGATTGGTGCATCAAGCACTTTCTGGAACTCCTGGCCAGCCTTGTCATCCTCCTTTTTACCCAAATAGTATGCACCAAACTCGAGTGCTCGGCGGACCGGATCCGAAATTCCTGACAATACCTTGTAGTATATCTCTTGGTACCTATCTTCCGGGATATTGGCTGGATCAGGTTCCAGCAGGGTTGCCTGGTATGCCAAAGCAATTGTGTCATCTCCGGCATTCTGAAGGAAGCGATCGATTAATGACTTGGCATCGTTCAGTCTTCCCTGTTCTACATGGAATCTGCAAGCACTGATCACGTCTGATTTATTGACAGAATGAGCATCAATCCTAAGTAACTTCTCCACCAATTGAGCTTCCGCATCACGCAGTTCTTTCAGGCCGACGGCAATAGCCTCAACCGAAGTATTCTCGCCTACAGACCCATTACTATCTTCCACTTTGTCGGTGATAATACTCAGATTATCCTGTCTCTCCTTCTGTGCCATCGCCATCTGAAGCTGCCGAATCTTGGCTTGAAGGAGCTGCAGAGTCAGTTTCACCGTATTTGGATCATTTCCATCTCTCGCAGCCAATGCCTCTGATGCTACGTCAAAGCGACCTGCGCCGATATCGCTCTTTATGCGCAGCAGACTACTCCTCTGAGTTACTCCAAACCGCTGTTCGAAGACGTCTATATTTTCCCTGACAGCGGTCCACTGATTGAACTTGAGACCCACTTCAGCATAATCCAGACGCGCCTCCGGCTTGATCGTCGCAACATATGAATTGAGAGCATCGGTCAGAAGTTTAAGAACAACACCATCTTCGGAGCTGTCTTTGAGAACCTTCGCCAATCTGTGGCAGAGATATCCAAAGCGCAAATCAGGCGCCCAAGGCGGTGATGCGGGCTTAAGAGCTCTCAGCCTTTCGTATGCCGTATACAATTCCTCCACAGCGGTCTTCCTGTTACCCTTAGCAAGATTCAGCATGCCCCGCCACTGAATAACCTGGGGATTCTCCTCGCTCGTTTGAATCTGTTCAATAGCATGAACAGCCGTCTCGGCCTCAAGCAGCCATCGCTTGCTTTCATCTTCACTGAGCTGACCCGAAGAGTCCAATATCTGTTCTATCGAACAATGAGCAAGGAATGAATGGAGCGTGTACTTGGTAATCATGTTCGCATATTTGCGAGGTCCTTCGGTGTCTTGCGCACCAGGCAAAGTCAAGGCACACTTAGCGATGTCCACCGCTTTAATGACGTTTTTCGTGTCCTTATAGAGAGAGTATTTTCGGTAATACAGATTCGCAGCACTTAGCGCATACTCGGCACTCTTTGCGTCCAAAGCCATAGCTTTTTCTGCTGCTTCTACGGATTTATCCAGGTATTTCAGTCCAAGCTCTGGATCTGCGATCGCCGAACAATCTGAGTAATAAACCGCAACCTCCCTAAATGCCTCAGCACTGGAAGGAAACTTAGTTATCAATGCCTGGAACTCCGGCTCAAGGGCTTTGATTTCTTCTCTGGCCTGAGAACCACTCTTCGCCATATCCAGTTTCAGACGAAGCAGATTAATATGCGATATGGGATTATCAACTGCAATTTCCACAGCGTGCTCAAGGATGGCCTTGGCTTCATCTCCAAGCTTGTCGCTGGCCGCATAGCTCCCGCGCTCGCGCAGCATTCGCCTTCGCTCGAGTGAGGCTTCCGCCAAATATCGATAGACATTAATATTTTCCGGTTCAAGGTCCATCGCTTTTTCCAGATCCTTCGTCGCTGCATCCAGTGATTCATCCCTGTTAGTAGCTGTTCCCCGAATCGTCATCTCCAGGTTCGCCCTTCCCCGGATCAGGTAAATGAAAGCGCCCAGCCGCTGGCCGATGGGCTCTTCAAGATCATCGCGGAAAATCTCCCACTGTTGTGTCTGCTCTCCCATGAGATTCGCACGTTCGGCAACATCCAGGAAATCCGATGCTTTCTTTTGCACTTGAGCCCAGATACCAGAAGTTGCCGCACTGTCGCCAAGTATGTAGTAGTACAACAGCTCGCTGTAGCGCGCTTTGGCATTGTGAGAATTAACACGGACGATTTCCTCCCAGCACCCCCGAACGCGTAACCACTCATCCGTCGCCATGTACACATCTGCAAGCTTAAACAGCACTTCTTCCCTAAATTCGTCGGTCTTTGCACTGCCGTATGCAGCTCGCAGGGAAGCGCCGGCTTTCTTGTAGTCCTGTTTGGCTATCGCAACATCCGCATCACGAACGAACTCCTCTGGATCTTTCATGCGGAGCAATAAGAGTATCACAGCCAACAAAACGACCGCTAAAATTGCTGAGCCGACAAGTGCAACCTTCTTGTTCAGCCTCCTCTTTGCCATAAACGTTCCCCTTTTCTACATGATTCAATCGCTGCAAAGCAGCTTCCATGTTAATTATCATCCAACATTACTTACCAGTGATCCAAACCAACCGGAATGGTCGCTCTATTTCTTGCCGACAGCTTTTTGCCAATCGGGCCAATGTCGTTTCTCCAGTCTCGGCAGTATCACCGACAGCAGTTTCGTAGTGGCCTCTACAGCCTCATCCTCTGCCGGCCCAACCGGGCCCTGATTGAAAACGATCTCCACCTTTGAGAAATACGCGTACTTCTTAAACAAACTCTTGTTCAATGCCATCCTAGCTTCTTCTCTGCTGCCGGCGTACGCACCATTCACACTGAAAAAATAGAGCACCGGAAACTTCCCTTCAATCTGCATCAAAGTCGCCCTGGTGCTTCCGAAAACCAGATATGTTCCCTCGACGGTACGTTCGAAATCCCCAGCCTTTACTTTGAATATCGCAGGATGTGGCGCCGCCAGTTGTTGAAATCCGCCGCCGGTGTAGCACTCCTCAGGCACGTGCGGCACGCGGTCGGGTTTCCCGTAGTACGTTATAAACAATAACATTTTGCGAACAGATTCATCGGAAGCTTCAGTGTCCTCTAAAACCCACTGTATGTAATCTTTAGTATCCAATGACTCCAACACTTCCTCGTTCTCGATAATTGGCTTCGCTAATATTTTATATGAACCCAATCCCCCCTCATCCAATTTATCCAGCGAAACCTGCAGGGGCAAAAAATCCTTTTCAATAACTCCGAACTTATTCGTCGCTACAACTGCCGCGCACATAATAACCACGCTTACTATAAAAGCTGGTTCGAAAAAAGCTCGTTTGTCACTTCCACTCTTTCGCATCACTCTTCTTTCTTGCGAACAACGATATCCTCAGTCGAAACCTCGCTCTCTTCCACGAACAAGCTCGACATAAACCAGGCCAGAACTCCATACAGCCCGAACGCCAGAGGAAGCATCGCAATTCCGAGCGTATCGTGGTATATCCCAATCGTGTACTGAGGCCCGATGAATACATATATGAAGCCCGTTGCGGAAACACGAACTATATTGCACAGCACCGCAATCGGCACAGTGCTCGCCAATAAAACAATACGATGCCAAAAGGGCCTGTAGTGCAAATACGCCATTGCAACTCCAAGCGCGAGAAAGGCCATCAACAAACGCATGCCACTGCAAGCCTCTGCAACATTCAGTTTGGGCACGAGTTGCTGGCCCCTGTAAACTATATCTATTACGACACCGTTTACTGTAGCCTCGATTCCGTCTACCAGATTCAGCAGAAAACCCGCCACATCCGCTGATAGTATCCGCAAATGCATTGTATATTTGACATAGTATCTCTGCGGCAATGGCACCGCAAAAATTAAAAAACATATCGCCAGCCAAGTGTACTTGACCAGCCTCCAGCCTCCCATGAAAAGGACAAGCCCCCCGATAAGCCCTATGAAACACACACGTCGATAGTACGCATAGCCTGATGGACTGATCAGATTTAGAAAATAGAACGCCAGAACCGCCACTGTGAAAACCAAACCCCAATAGCTTGGCTTCGGGCGAAGATTCAATATTTCCTTTCGGTGCTGATTAAGGAAATGCAAACTGAACAGTGGGATCAGAAAACCATGTGACCAACTCTTGTCATTGACCCAGTCGTGGACAAGTCGCGTCAGTTCGTCGCGAAATACGTAGCAGGAAAGGATTCCCAATATCGATATCTTTACAGCCGTGTGAAAGCTGATTTGTCGCCACTGCTGTTTCTCACAGGGCGATTCAATCGATTCGATAAGAGAGCCGGAACTATCCAACATATTGAAATAGCAATCATGTAAAATGAACAAAACCGTGGCGTACCACGGTTTTGCCACTTCCTGTTAGTTGTTTGTGCTTCCTTAGAATGGCAGCGGGCTTCCGCCGTAGTCTCTGTCCGCAAAGTTACGGTCGTAGACAAAGCCGAATCCGTAGGTAGCTCTAAACGCATTGCGTAGAACCGCGCGCCACCTTGCTGTCGCATCGGTCCCAACATTGATCAGATCATTAGGTTTGATGAAGAAATCGGGCTGCTCACCACTGGCAATCTTGTCCAGATCGACCATCACGATCTCCTCTTTCTTCTTGCCGATTCTCCTTACAACTTCGACTTTCTTCGGCACAGCCAGCGGTCCCAATCCTCCGGCTGCGGCAATTGCCATCTTAAGCGTCATGGGTCGGCCCGTAATATTAACATACCCTTGCCCATTGACGTTGCCCATTATGCAAAATTCACCAATAATATCAACCGGAACATGAATCGTATCACCAGGCTTTATCACAATATTGTACCGTGGATCACCAGCCATCAGTTTGTCAGCCGGAATTCTTATTAGTCTTGATCCGGCGCCCGAACTCCATTCACTGTCAATTAGCCCACCATCGGCAGGGCCTACAACCAGTTCCTGCGGTTCAATCTTTATTACAGGCTCAGCCTGCGATGGCTGGCCCACCTGGAGCGGAACCCACTTGCCATCCTTGAATATCCATTCGATGCGCCCCGCCTGAGCCTCAGGCGCCACAGCACCTGCCTGGTCTCTGGTGGGTCTTACCAATTCTACGTCGTCAATGGCTATTTGTTCACCCATCCCAGGGCCTGTCTGAGGCTGAGTAAGTGATTTCAGCATCTCGTCGACATCCCTCGCACCGCCGGGGCCCATCTGGTCGCTCGGCTCGTCGAATGATTTCAAAACCTCATCTACGTCAGCTCTTTCAGTCATGCCCGTATCGCCACCGGGCTGCTCAGACAATGACTTCAATAGATCGTCTGCGCCGATTCCATTAGCGCGGGATGGCGTTACCGTACGCCCGTTTGGCCTCAGAGTCTCTCTAACATCGACGCCTCGGCCGGAATCACTTTGGACCGGCTTCTGCGACAGAGTTCTCAATATATCGTCAGCACTAACCTCATCCGCACTGTTGCCAGAACGACTGGGCAACATCGTATTCGGCCTGCTATAATTAGTGGCATTTGGGCTGGGCGTGTTTGTCTGTCGGCTTGGCTGCTGCGAAAGCTTCTTCAGAATATCATCTACAGAAACCTCACTGCCGGACGACGTCCTCTCATAATTGCCCTGCGAATTTCCATTTGCGCTATTGCCCAAGCTATTCGGCCATCCCTGATCGCCGCCGCCGATAGAACCGACGTCACCCGGCATCATAGTCTTTCTCAGGTTCATTCCGGTCCCAAGCTCAGCCGATGAAACTACAACCTGGCTTCCGCTTCGATTGCGCTGAACTCTGGGAGCTATTATCTCAAGCATATCCTGCTCGGATCCGTTCATACCACCCTGGCCGCCCCTCATCGGCTCTATCAAAGGGACATTCATTCCACGCTGAGACGATCCGGTTTTTTCGTTGCGTGCAACGTAAATGTAGCTCACGTTGAATTGCCGAGGGCCACCCGCCATCGCCAGCGCATCGTTCAGCCTGAAACCATATCGCGGGATAACGTATCTGCTCGGCGCCGCAATACCGTCGCCAAGAATCGAGAACGTCCGTTGCTGCGACTGGATCAAGATGACGACAACCGACGGTTCCTTTAGCAAGCTTGGTGACACAATCTGACGTATCTCTTCCTCGAGTTGAGTCTCTGTAAGCCCGGCCGCCTCGATTACTCCGACCTCTGGAATCGATATTTTCCCAGTCTCGGTAACGATGAAATCATTTACGTAGTGAACTCCTTCTGCGAGCAACTCGAAAATGGAGATCCTTACATAGTCGCCGGCCATAAACGTATAGTCACTCTGTATGGCAATGGTGTCAATCGGTTTCGGCTCTTCCGCCTCTTCCCATGCCAATGGCGTTTCTTCCGCAACGCCCAGCGAATCAAGTATCACATTCACCGCCGGCGTCGGACGGAACCGCCCCACTTGCCCGCGATCAAAGAACTTGTTGCCGCAACCAGAGGAAAAAATCAGAAATAACAGGAAACTCGCAGCAAATAGTGACCTGGCTGTTGCTCTTTCATGCACTCTCTTGGTAAATGTAATCTGTTTCCTTTTCATGGCACCAGACTTCCTAAAATGAACCGAAATTCTTGTTTTTTCTATGTCCGCATACTAATCATGCGAGTTTTCACTCGGAAATGTATCGGTTCAATGCCATGTTGCCTTAACTTTTTTCCGGTCTATGGAGGGAACATGAAAAACAGACTGCCTCCTCATCCTGAATGCGGTCTGTGTGCGCTCTCTGGATGTTCACATAGCAGGGGACGCAGCCATGTGCTCTGGTGATAACCCACTTGACCTCATAACTGCAACTGCAATATATGAAGGCACTTACGAAGATACCGCCAAGGGAGAAAATAAGGCCAGACAAGCTTATTGCCGTAGAATTATTACCGAAGGCGTGAAATAGAGGAACAAAGCACAAAAACGAACGTCAGTCACTGACGATTTCGGGCCGATAATAGATATGGTGTCAGCATAGGCAAAAGGCCCACGCTATTGAAAAATTTCGGTACAAAAAAGCTAAAACTATTTTCCGATAACAAATCGCTTGCCGCCCAGGCTTGAGGCGACCGCTCCACCGATAAAACATCCCTCGTTTTAAGCAAAGTTGGCAGGCATTTCACATCACTTATTTGACGTCGATTTTTATCAGACGTTGCGGTGATGCCTCCCGTTCATTCGTCTCAAATACCTCTATTCTCTTCGGGGCAAGAATCCCACCCTTACTAATTTCACGATAGTCGTAGCACATTATCGATAGAAACTTCTGCCCCTGCCTTGCGACCATCCAGACCCTGTCTACTAAGGACGTATCCTGGTTCTGATACATGATAACTTCCGGCATAATCGTTACGGCAGGAAGATCCGGCCTGGTTGTTCTTTTTATTCTGCTGTAGAGTCGGCCCTGCAGTTTTACCGGTTCGTCCATAACCGAATAATCCCACCTGGTATCAAGCAACGCCGCGGGAACAGAAGTGGCAGTCAGTAAAGCTTCGGCTAAATCAATCGCCTCGATCACATCTGTGACCCGATCGATCTTGTCGCTACCGCGGACAACTCCAAACGCCCCGCCGGAGAGCCGCCACAGGAAATCGCACTTGGGCTCCACTCCGGAAATCTCTATCGAGCCGGACCAGGGATATACAACGTAGCGTTGCTCCGTGAGATAGTGGGCGCCATCACTCTGATAGAAGGTGACAACACAATCAAGCTCGAACTTCTTACTGTTTGCCCACGTATCCACACCGCCGGCGGCTTCGATTGCCGCCGCCGCGAAATGCGAAGGCTCCGGCAGAGTCTTCATATCCGGACCGGTCGCAAGCTCGACTTTTTTCGCCCGATTTCCACATCCTGACGCCGCAATAATAACTGCAACAATCAACAATGCTGCTTTTGACACTGAATTGTACATACAGCTTTCACCTCCTCTGCCCGGTTCAGAAACCGAGGCGTTACGACGCGCTATTACAGTCGTCGCAAGATAGTTTGGACAGTTGCTCCATCAAAGCATATCGCTGCACCGCATCGCTGTTTGCAAGTTTCATCAGCTCAGCCGCCGCCTCAGGCTTGGACTGCTTGAGCGTTCTATACCGGTTCTCGCCATAGGCATAATCCTCGAAGGCCGTCGTTGGCGTTTTCGATTCAAGCTGTAGCGGATTCTTACCCTGCTCCCGCAGCCTCGGATCGAAGCGGTACAAGGGCCAATGACCACAGGCCACCGCTTTCTTCTGTTCCGAGTAGCCTTTTGTCATATTGATGCCGTGGGCGATGCAGTGGGCATATGCAATAATCAGAGATGGTCCGGGATACGCTTCAGCTTCAATAAATGCCTTCACTGTTTGGTTCGTGTTGGCACCCAGGGCGACTTTCGCCACATAGATGTTGCCGTACGTCATGGCCAGCAGGCCCATATCTTTCTTTGGTGCGGCTTTTCCACCAGCGGCAAATTTCGCCACTGCGGCGCGCGGGGTCGATTTCGACATCTGGCCGCCTGTGTTCGAATAGACTTCGGTGTCAAGAACGAGGACGTTAACGTTAGCGCCGCTGGCAAGAACGTGGTCCAGGCCGCCGTAGCCGATATCATACGCCCATCCGTCACCGCCGAGCGCCCATACAGATTTTCTCACGAGATAGTCTGCAACTCCAAGCAACAGCTTGCACTTGTCGCACTTGCTCCTGGCACATTGTTCTTTCAATTCAGTAACTCGACCACGTTGCCCTTCGATAGCCGCCTGGGCGGGATCACTCGTTAACGTCGCCTGGCGAATCTCGTCCGCCAGCACCTTCTCAACACACCCCTCGCCCACTACGGCATCCAATAATTCGAGCGCCATCTGTGTGAATTTGTTTACTGTCAGCCGCATTCCCATTGCAAACTCGGCATTGTCCTCGAAGAGACTGTTGCTCCACGCGGGCCCTCTACCATCAGCCCTTGTGCAGTAAGGCGTCGTTGGCAGATTACCACCATATATCGACGAGCAACCCGTGGCGTTGCCAATCAACGCCCTGTCACCGAACAACTGAGTCAGCAGCTTCACATAGGCTGTCTCACCGCAACCGGCACAGGCGCCGGAATACTCGAACAGCGGTTCAATCAACTGGCTGCCCTTGACAGATCCGGTCTTGAACAGTGATGGGTCGGTGTTGTCTATAGAGAGGAAGTATTCGTAATTATCACGCTCAGCCACACGCAGCGGTTCCTGCAAAGCCATGTTTATAGCCTTGCGACCTGTTGGCTCCTTCTTTTCGTCCTTTTCCTG
>CAZYMD010000100.1:0-18583 GCA_964649005.1 uncultured Pirellulales bacterium | reverse complement strand
TGGCACCTGGTGGGAGGGAAAGATCTGCTGGATGTTTCGGAGATATGCGGCGAAGAGCCTGACGATGAGTATCCCATACTGCTGGCGGATTGGATTGTCCGAGATGGCTTGAAGTGCCTGAAGGTGAAGCTGCGCGGCAACGACGCCCAGTGGGACTACGAGCGATTAGTGAGGGTGGGCGAGATCGCCATTGAAAACGGGGCGATCTGGCTGACGAGCGACTTTAACTGCACGGTCGGCGATCCGGCGTACGTGGACGATATTCTGGATCGGCTGATGGTCGAGCAGCCTCGTATTTATCAGATGATTCTATATGTAGAGCAGCCATTTCCTTACGATCTGGAAAAGAACCAGATCGACGTGCACAGCGTTTCGGCCCGCAAGCCTTTGTTTATGGATGAAAGCGCTCACGACTGGAAGCTCGTTCGACTCGGACGCAAGCTTGGTTGGACAGGAGTTGCGTTGAAGACGTGCAAGACACAGACGGGCGCTTTGCTTAGTCTGTGCTGGGCCAAGGCACACGGAATGACGCTGATGGTGCAGGACTTGACGAATCCCATGCTGGCGCAGATTCCGCACGTACTGTTAGCGGCGCATGCGGGGACGATAATGGGGGTGGAGACCAATGCGATGCAGTTCTATCCGGCCGCGTCGGCGCCTGAAGAGGCGGTGCATCCGGGGCTGTATAGAAGGCACGATGGTCAGGTTGATTTTTCGACGCTTTCTGGTTCGGGATTTGGATATCGCGTTGATGAAATTAAAAGAGATTTGCCTGATGTTGAGGCAAGATTTGAGAAGTAGTATTTAGTATTAAGGAGTTCTAACAAAATAGTCTGGATTCCCGCCTTCGCGGGAATGACAAAAGACGCAGGAATGACAAAAGCCGCGGAAATGACAAAAAGTACAAGAGAAGGTTTTGTTAGAGTCTCTGGAATTTATTGATTAACTCGCAATGATATGGAGTGATTGAAAATGGCAAAACTAAGTGCATTCGCCGATGAAGTGACAGATGATTTTTTGGGGCAGGTGCAATACCTTGCAAAGGAAGGCGTTGGCTATATTGAGCCCCGTTTCATCGATAAGAAGAATATGATGGATCTTAATAAGGATGGGCTGAGTGAGGCCAAAAAGAAGATAGAGGATCATGGCCTGAAGGTCAGCGCGATCGGCTCGCCTATAGGCAAGGTCAAGTTAGATGAGCCGTTCGAGCCCCATCTGGATAAATTCAAGCATGCGGTGGAGTTGGCGGTGTTCTTCAATACGCCGTATATTCGCATGTTCAGCTACTATGCGCCGGAGGGCAAAAACATCGACGATTATCGTGATGAAGTGCTTGAGAGGATGGCGAGAAAGGTGGAGATTCTTAAGGACGTCGATGTCACGATGGTTCACGAGAACGAGGCTCATATCTACGGTCATACGGCACAGAATTGTGCGGATATGGCGGAGGCGATCAACTCGCCCAAGTTCAAGCTTGTGTACGACCCGGCGAATTTTGTTTGGAGCGAACAGATAACGAATAACGTCGATGTATGCTGGCCCGTGATGAAGCCGCACGTGGTGCATATCCATATCAAAGACTGGAAACTTGGGGCGCCTGATGTCGGCAGCATTCCGGGGCAAGGGGATGGGCAGATCAGAGAGCTGCTGGCGGAATTGGCGGAGATGAATTACGACGGCTGTCTTACGATGGAGCCCCATCTGCAAAGCGGTGGACAATTCGGAGGCTCGACGGGACCCGATCTGTTCTCGAAGGCGATAGCAGCGGTAAGAGAAATTGCATCAGAGGTCGGACTGGCCTGTGACTGATCTCATAGGAAAAGGAATACTGAAATGAAGATATGGAATTTTGGAATAGTCGGGGCCGGGTTGATTGCAGATTTTCATGCGCGCGCCATAGGCGATATACCAAACGCAAAATTGACCGGATGTTGTGATAAGATACCAGAGAAGGCCAAGGCACTGGCGGACAAATACGGCGTTACAGCTTTCGGCAGCTATGAGGAGATGATCGCCAGTGATGAAGTCGATATCGTGACTATTGCGACGCCGAGCGGATTTCATATGGAGCCAACGGTTGCGGCGGCTGAAGCGGGCAAGCACGTGTTATGTGAGAAACCTCTGGATATCACGCTCGAACGGATCGACGCAATGATCGCGGCACACGAAAAGAGCGGCACGAAATTGGGCGGGATATTCCCCTACCGTTTCAACGAGGGGATGAAGCCTCTAAGAGAGGCAATCAATTCCGGTCGATTAGGTACGATTACGTATGCCTCGATTTACGTGCCCTGGTGGCGAACGGACGAGTACTACAAAGATTCGTGGCATGGAACGAGGAAGTTAGACGGTGGCGGCGCGCTGATGAACCAGTCGATTCATATGATCGACATGCTCTGCGATTTGATGCCACCGATTGAGTCGCTCCAGGCCTTTACAGGGAAGCTGGGACACCCCCAGATAGAGACTGAGGACACGGCGACTGCGGTTTTACGCTATTCCAATGGAGCGTTGGGTGTGATATATGGCACAACGGCATCCTTTCCAGGGCAATTTCGACGGTTCGAGATTACCGGCACCAAGGGTACGGTGATTATGGTGGAGGACAGCTTTACAGTCTGGCAATTCGCAGATGAGAAAGCTGAAGATGAGGAGATTCGAAAGAAGTTTGGTGAAATTGCAGGCGGTGGCGGGGTATCCGATCCGGCGGCAATTTCATATCAGAATCATACGCGGAATTTCGAGGCGTTTCTGGGGGCACTTGAGAGCGACGAGGATTTCTGGATCAATGGAACCGAAGCTCGCAAGGCAGTGGAAGTGATATTGGCCATATATAAATCAGCCAAAGAGCAGAAGCTGATCAAACTCAGTTGAGCACTCGCAGTAGTATTCGGGATAAACTCAGGGAATGTCATACCCCAGAGCATGCTTCAAAAACCGGTGTACCGCAAATCGGTAGTGTCATTCCACAGGATGAGTGGTTTTGTCCGGAACGACCGGCTTGGGAGCAACTCGGACTTTCCTGATCTGCAGAGTTGATGGTTTTTCGCGAGTAAACCTGACCCCCCTGCCGGTAACTATTTCCTTCTGCTCTCTGACGAAATCGACGTATTGGAGCAGGGCCCAGGCGCAATTATTCCAACTCATCTGGTAGCCTCTTTGATGCGCCTGTTTTTCCATTATGAGGCGTTTGTTGCTATTGAATACCAGGTAATCAAGGCCTTGGGCAATTTGTTCCACTGACGGCTCGTCGGGATCGACCAATATGCCTCTCGAATATCGACCCACGATAATTCCTTTGGGGCACTGCTTATTGGAATGTATAAGCTCAACGGCATACCTGAACTTGGTGGCGATGGAGACCCTGCCTGAGCCAAATGTGTCGGCAAGAATGCCGCTGGAAATCTGCTGCATGTTGAGGTAAGGTAGGATCATAACATTCGTCGCGCCGTAGACATTCAGCAGTGTGCTTTCGTCGAGAAACGCATCGAGGAAGACAACCTCATGTTCTTCAACGTTGACGTCTTTGAGATCCTTGACCTTGCACCATTTGACGTTGGCCTGGGCGAGTGAATCGGAGAGCAATTCCTGGAATTCGCGATAGGGCTGTCCGCCTTCGGTTTCGACAAAATCAGGGTGACACTGCCCTGCTATGAGATAGCAGATTTTCTTTCTCTGCTCGACCGTACACGATTCGTTGAGGAATTTCCCGAATCCTCTGATGCTGTATTGGACGCCCTTGCCCGGCGAAAGCAAACCGAGGGTGGTGGCCAGGAAGTGATTTTCGATTCCGTATTCTTTTTTAATGCTTAAGCGATCAAACTGGGAAGGATTGTGCATCCGGATGCCATGATCGATGTGGTTAAGCTTGGAATGCGGGATACTATACGTTGGCGATTCGAGTATCTGGATTGCGCTTTCGGTTATGACGATCAGGCCATCGCTGTGTTCGGCTAATTGCTGCAATGTTTTTTTCTGGTGATCGTCAGGGTCGTCGAGGACGGTGTGCAGATAGACCAGAGTAGTAAGGTTGCGTTCGCGGAAGGCTTTGGCCATCTCGATGAAATTTTTGCCACATCCCGGATTGCCTTCATCGTCGGGGTCCAAACCGTATTCGTGCTGCAGAAGCACTACGGTTGGGGTCAGGCTCTCTTTGGCGCGGGCGCAGATATGATCTATGGCGTTGATCCAGGATCTGGGATTGTACTGATCTATGATTAGATCGACCGGGATTTCGTATGGGCCGTTGCCATTGTCGATGGCGGCAATACGGATGTAGCCGACTTCCCCAGTAAAGTGAGACAGGGCGCTGGCCAGGCTGCGACAAAAGGTTCCGATTCCACAGCGCCGTGGCGGATACGTGCTAACCATTCTAATGTTGTACGGCATACTCGGCCCCTTTCAGGAGACAACGCCCTTTGGCAATAGATAACATGATTTGAGAACCAGCCACTCACGGCTATCCGGCTAAACAGCCTTTATTCTCGGCAGGCACTCAAACAGCCGCAATGACTCCTCTTACATAACCTACCGATTCGGCCAGGCCCGGCAATGGATCTTTGGCGTCCTTCTCATATTCGAATGACACGATTCCTTTGTAGTTGATCTTGAGCATGGTCCTGATGATTTTAGGAATATCCATAACGCCACGCCCTACTTCGACGCCATGGCCTTTGGCTTCGGCAGCAGAAACATCCTTCATGTGCACATCAAAGAGGCGGTCCGCGTATTTTTCAATCGAGACCGAAGGGTCCACGCCCGATCTTTGGGTGTGACCGACATCGTTACACAATCCGATTCGCTTATCGAGGTCTTTGATCTTTTCGTAGGCGCTGGCGGGGGTTGGATATGTCTTGTCGCCGGGTCCGTGGTTGTGTATAGCCACGACTATATCATATTCTTTGACCTTTTTATCAACCAGTGGCAGCAGCTCCGGGGCAGGCACACCTATGATAACTTTCATCCCGGCGGCTTTGGCATAGTCGAAGGCCTGGTCTACCTGGGAGGCATTTCTCATGTAGATGACGCCTCCACCATATAACACCAGGCCCGCATCCTTGACCTTCTTTGCAACCTCGCGTATCTGCTCGGGGCTGCTTTTCATCGGCAGGTGAAAATCCTTCAGAGCAATGTACTTAAGACCGACACGTTTGGTCATCTCGATTGTTTCATTGAGCTTGAACTCCCGCAGTGAGTACGAAGCGAGGCCCAGCTTGAGTTCTTTTTTGCTCGCAGATTCCGCCGAACTTAGGCGAGGCTGTGCTGATAAATGAGAATCGCCGGCCAGAGAGGCTACGGCCGCGGCGCCTGCAACGCGTAGGAACTGTCTTCTATTGGCTTGTTTTTTTGTCATTTGTATTTTCTCCTGAAGATCAGAACGCATCCCGCATTGTTGCGGGCATCTTTTTTTCACAATCACCCATAAAAACCACGATCGGAACAATGTTTAAGCATAAACCGAGCGGCACCGACAGGCAAGCAAAATCACGTTGCCTTTGGAATCTCCGTCTGATATCATTCCTTTAGGCAACTTGAACGGCTTCCTATTATCGAACAAGACGAGGCGCTGCTGTGAAATCAAAAAGTTATGGACACAGACTTACTCGCAGGGAATTCCTGGGTGGTATGTCGGGCGTGGTACTTGGAACGGCGATGGCGGGCCCGGTGGTTATTCCCGGTAATGCCGCCGGGGCGGATTCGCCAAGCAACAGGATAACAATCGGGATGATTGGGATGGGCAGGCAGGCGTACTACTCCAACCTCAAATCGTTCCTTAATGCGGCGGATGCGCAGGTAGTGGCTGTATGCGATGTGGACGAATGGCGACTCGATAATGCACGCAAGGCGGTCGAGCAGCACTACGCGAAGCAGACCACGTCGGGGACTTATCAAGGTTGCGCGGTGTATAAGGATTTCCGAGAATTGCTGGATCGCGATGATATCGATGCGGTAATGATATCCACGCCCGACCACTGGCACGTTCCGATGGCTATTGAGGCAGCCAAGGCAGGCAAGGACATTTCCTGCGAAAAGCCGTTGACGTTAAGCATTGCGGAAGGTCGGGAGTTAAGCGATACGGTTCACCGCTACAGTCGTGTGTTTCGGACTGACAGTGAGTTTCGCTCGCACGCCTGTTTTCAGAAGACCTGCGAGCTGGTGCTCAACGGACGGATTGGCAAGGTGCATACTATTCGCACGGGAGTTCCTGCGGGAGATATTGGGTGTGGGCCTAAAGCGAGCATGGCCGTACCTGAGGAACTCGATTACGAGATGTGGCTGGGGCCCGCTTCTTATGCACCATATACACTCGACCGCGTGCATCCACGTCAAAGCTATGACAGGCCTGGTTGGATGCGCGTGCGAGACTATTGCGAGGGAATGGTTACTAACTGGGGGGCACATTTGAATGACATCGCTCAATGGGGCAACGGGACTGAACGGACAGGGCCGGTGGAGGTCAAAGGACGTGGTGAATATCCAAAGGATGGACTGTGGAACGTGCTGTTGAGTTTTGATATTCAGTATAAGTTCGCCAACGGCGTTAAGCTCTTCTACAGTATCAGCAGGCCTCACATCAGATTCGAGGGTTCGGAGGGATGGATCGAGGCGGACTATAATACTCGGAGCATTAAGGCTGAGCCGGAATCGATTTTACAAGCACCGATTAAGCCTAATGAGATTCATTTGCCGTTAAAAGATGAAAAACGGGATTTTCTCGATGCAGTGAAAACACGAGGGCAGACGCTGGAGGACGCGGAAGTCGGTCATCGTACAACGTCACTGTGTCAGCTTGGACATATTGCGATTCAAACAGGCAGAAAACTTAGATGGGACCCCGATGCAGAACGATTCGAAGGAGATGATGTTGCGAATCGTATGCTTACGCGGCCTATGCGGAGTCCGTGGCGGTTGTAGAATCGCCCTGGACTATCGATTACACAGCAGAATAAAGAAGGTGGGCTATTTATGAAAGACAATGAAGTAAAGCGATCACACGGAATCAGCCGACGTCGATTTTTGAGCCGAACGGCCGGTGTTTTGGGTGCAGCAGTTTTCGCACCGACAATAGTGCCAGCTTCTGTTTTCGGGGCTGAAGCGCCGAGCAACCGAATCACATTCGGCGCTATTGGTGTGGGTCGAATGGGGATGGGGGACCTGAGAGAAATACTCGGATTCAAGGAGGCCCAGGTTGTTGCGGTCTGCGATGTCGATTCGAACCGTGTCAAGTACGCACAGCAGGCCGTGGAGAAACGCTACGCAGCTAATAAGCCCAGTGGGAGCTACGACGGATGCGCCGGATATGGTGACTTTCGGGAAGTCATCGCCAGAGATGATATCGATGCAGTGATGATCGTCACACCAGATCACTGGCATGCTTTGCCTGCGATAGCAGCGGCCAAGGCAGGTAAAGACATCTTCATGCAGAAGCCCATGTCCCTGACAATCGAGGATGGACGCATGGTGTCGGACACGATGCAGCGATACGGCAGGATTTTCCTGGTCGGCAGCCAGCAGAGGTCGGACACTCGGTTCAGGCAAGCCTGCGAGTTGGTTCGCAATGGGCGTATTGGTAAGTTGCACACGATCAAGGTTGGCTTTGGGACCGATCCCGGGACTAAACCGATACCTGCAATGCCGATACCCAAAGAACTGAACTATGATATGTGGCTCGGGCCGGCTCCGTGGGCTCCTTACACAGAGCAACGCGTACATCCTCAGAAAGGCTACGACCGGCCGGGCTGGTTGCGGATTCAGGACTATGGTGCGGGGATGATTACAGGATGGGGCAGCCACCATAATGACATCGCCCAGTGGGGGATGGGAACCGAGCACACCGGGCCGGTGGAGATTTTGGGAAAGGCGGAGTTCCCCAAGGACGGGCTGTGGGACGTGCACGGTGACTTCCATATCGAATATACTTATGCCAACGGCGTCAAAGTTATTTGCGCCGACAATAAAGAGAATAAACAGGGAGTGCTTTTTGAAGGTTCGGACGGATGGGTATATGTCAGACGTGGATTCATCGATGCAAATCCTAAATCGCTTTTGACTTCCACGATCAAGCCTGATGAAGTCCAACTTTATAAGAGTAATAACCACAAGGGGAATTTGATCGAATGTATCAAATCGCGCAAGCAAACGATTGCACCGGCGGAAGTGGCCCATCGCTCCTGTTCGGTCTGTCTGCTGGGTGACATTGCGATGCACCTCGGGCGCAGGCTCAAGTGGGACCCTGTTAATGAGCAGTTCGACAACGACGATGAGGCGAATCGGATGCTTTCGAAGCCCATGCGAAGTCCCTGGCATTTCTAAGCATAGTGATATAAGGACCGCGTTGAGAACGTGACATTTTTTCGGATTCGTTCGTCGCGTAAGTTGTACAAAAGGCCAACCATTACATTTTTATGGAAGGAACAATATGAATCGCCGGACCATGTTAATTGGAACCGTTGTGATACTTGGCGGACTCGGACTATTCGGTTTGACACAGCAAACCGCCCTATCGAAAACTAATGAAAAACCTATAATGGCAAAGCTTGAGGGCGACAAAGTCGTTGTCACCATAGAGGGCAAGCTTTTTACATGCTACAAGTTCAGCAAATCTCAGAAATACCCTTATTTCTGGCCCGTCAACGGACCGGCATCGGGCAAGTCGATTACCACTGAAACATCGGAGCCATATCCGCACCATCATTCGCTGTTCTTCGGGTGCGACAGAGTCAACGGGGGCAATTACTGGCAAGATACAAACGCGCGGGGACAAATCCTTTCTCAAGGCCCGAAGGTGGTCGACTCGAAGGACAACAGCGTTTTCATTACAGACGAGTGCCTTTGGAAGCAACCTGGGAAAGAGCCTGTAATACGCGACAAAAGGTTCATACGAATCACTGCGCTTAAGGAACAACGCATCATCGATTTTCATATTACCATGATGGCGCTGACGGATATCGAGATTCTCAAAACGAACCACTCACTATTTTCCGCGCGGGTCGTGCCTGAGCTGAGCGTGAAATCGGGCGGGACATTGGTGAATGCTGAGGGGAAATTAAAGGAAAAAGGGACATTCGGGGCAGCTTCACCCTGGTGCGATTACTATGGAACACGAGATGGCACTACAGAAGGAATAGCGATACTTCAACATCCGTCGAATCGCTGGTATCCGAGCAAGTGGTTCACGAGAGATTACGGATTCTTCTCGCCAACGCCGATGTACTGGCTCGAAGGCGACAAGCTAAAACTGGCGCAAGGTGAGATATTGACACTCAACTACAGAGTTGTTGTGCATACAGGGGATACGAAGACAGCGGAGATTGCGAAAACATTCGAAGGATATCAGAGCATCAAGCCGCCTGTTGCAGCAAGGGATGGGCAGCAGTAGGACAGTAAGGCAGAAGCTCGGTCGTAATTTCATTTTGACTTGTCGGGAACGGAGGGACTCTTGTCAGGCAGGCATATTTGCGCGGCGGGGTACTTTCTTGTGGCAGCAAGTCTAATCGATTGATTCGACGATGTAGCTCATGTCCTGTGTGTTGAGTATGACGAGATGTCCTGAGCCAGTGATCCAATCGGTAGCTTCGCCGGGGTTGATGACCAAGGTATCTCCCACGTGGCGGATATCCTGTTTGTGTGTATGGCCGTAGATGACAAGGTTGTACATCTGGCTTGCGGCCACCTCATCGATATCGTGGTGGGTGTGGGTCATGTAGATTTTTTTGCCCGCGATTTCACCTTTGTAGCAGTATTCGTGGATCTCGCCACCCATTCCGGCGATGGTCGATTTCAAGTAGAGCTTCTCACCGTCATTATTGCCGAAAACCGCAATAAACATGGCGTTTAATTCAGAGAAGGCCCTTGCCGTAAAGGGCGATATGATATCGCCGGCGTGCAGCACATATTCTACTCCATGCTCCTTAAATACCTCTACCGCTTTTGAAACATTCTGATGATGGTCATGCGTATCGGAGATTATGCCTATAAGCATCGGTGGTATCCTCTTGCCTGGTCATTGAATACGTCTCAATTTTTTAAGGTTCGGTCTCCTAATCCTACTTCAAGCCCGTGTAGATTGCAAGGCAAGCAGATCACACTGGAACATCCAAACTGTCTGTCTTCTCTGCAGGAGACGCTTATCGGAGTCTTATGAAAATATCAACGGATATGCCATGTTAACCCAGTAACTGTAAAGCTTTAATGAAAAAGACTTTATGCGCAGCAATATAGGTGGCCAGTGGATTTTGCCAGCCAATCGCTGAGCCTGGCATCGCAACAGGCCGATAATCTGCTATTATGATTAATGTTGAGCATTACTCTGTGATGTTGTTGTACGTTTAGAAGGAATCTGACAGATTTCTGCTCTTATCAGGAGAAGAATCGAACAAACTAAACGTGTCAGGACTGGTCTTGGACTACTGCAACTATCGAATCTTGAAACTTGAAGTATGCATTTTCAGTTCCCATCTCCAGGACAATCGATTCAACAAAGCCCGTCGAACATGGTGAAAATATACACAAAAACGGTGGACTTGTGCAATCTTCTTACACTTATTTCGATCATAATCTAATTTGTGAGGATAGAAATTGTCGTCGCATGTAGCTTGTTTGCTATACGCTTTACACTGGTATCAATAAAATGAACAGATGAGGTAAAGCCGTGAAGGACAAAGGATTCACGTTGATCGAGTTACCTGTCGTCAACGGCATCATCGCCCCATTGATGGCAAAACTAATCCCAGCACTGCAAGCACTGAATAAAGCGAGAGAACAAGGCAAATACGCCGTATGCCTTGGCAATCTAAACGCAATTAGGCCTGTCATTGGCCCTATAGACATACACATTTGAAGATAGTCGGTTCCTAATTAAGGTTATTACGAGAGTGCAGGGTGTTCGAGTTATGTCACTACACTTCTCAATTGTGCTGCATATTTTATTAGACCAGTTTCCCGTGTATATGAGGGAGGTAGTATTATGAGCCACTTTTTAATAAAAAGGAGGAGTATTATGTGTAGAAAATTGATTTATCTGGCCTCATTTGTTTTGTTGCTGGGATTGGCTACGGGCGTTGCTAATGCCGATCTTACAACCGGGCTGGTGGGATCCTACCCTCTCGATGAAGGTGCAGGCAGTACTGCCACTGATATGTCCGGCAGCGGTCACGACGGAACTCTCTATAACGGTGTAACCTGGATTTCACAGGGAGCCAAAGGCGGCGGAGTCAACGTTAACGGCACAACAGATACCAGGATTGAACTCGGAACCTGGAACCCGGCGGCAGGGACAGGGCAAATGTCTCTGGGAATGTGGATCAGGTGGTCCGGCGGAGGCGGCACATATCAAGGCCTGGTCGGCAAGAGAGATACATGGCCCGACACAACAATGTTTCAGTTCCAAGTGAGACCTGAAAGTAATGGTACTTTCAGGATTGAAACAGGAACAACTGCAATAATTTCACCCGATGGCACTTTGGCTCCCCTTATCGGGGAATGGGCGCATGTAGCAGCCACCTTCGATGGAACTACAGCCAGGCTTTATCTCAATGGCGAACAGGTAGCATCGGGTGCATTCGCTCTAAATAGCGCCGGCTCAGGATCCAATATGGGCATAGGTTGTGTCACCGGCGGCGGCACAGGCTACAGCGGAAACACTGAAGTCTTCTCTGGCGATATCGACGACGTTTACATCTACAACCGGGCACTATCGGAAACAGAGATTCTAAGTCTTATGGCCGGTCTTGAAGAATATCCGTATGCCGGGAACCCTGTACCAGCCGATGGGGCCATGTATACGAATACATGGATTAGCCTCGGCTGGCATCCTGGAGATAGTGCGGCCTCCCACGACGTCTATTTCGGCGAGAGCTACGACGATGTAGTAAATGGCACAGGCGGAACCTTCCAGGTCAACCAGACCGGTAAGTACTTCATATTAGGCTTTGCCCCGTATCCATATCCCGAAGGCCTTGTGCCAGGGATCACCTATTACTGGCGAATTGATGAGGTCGAGGCCGACGGAACAACCAAACATAAAGGCAAAATCTGGAGCTTTACGATTCCCCCGAACAAGGCATACAATCCCTCGCCGATAGATGGGATAGGTTTGGTCCCTCTCCAAGCGACGTTGACGTGGTCGGCCGGTCACAACTCTGGGATGCATTATGTGTATTTCGGAGATGACTACGACACCGTAGCTAACGCGCTGGACAACACCGGAGAAGTCGTGTCGGAGGCTTCGTATTCTCCCACCGGTCCTCTCCAAGCCAATAAGACATATTACTGGCGTGTGGATGAATCCAATCCGCAGGCGCATACGTACTTCAAGGGCGATGTCTGGAGCTTTACAACCCAGAGCGATAAACCCACTGGCTTGCTCGCACAGTATTTCACTCACACCGGTGGCACCATCCCGTCGAATGCGTTCCAGACGTTGGTTCTCACACGCATCGACGAGAATGTTAACTTCGCCTGGGGCGCCGGTTCACCCGACCCGGCTATACCGGTAGATAATTACGCCGCCCGCTGGACAGGTGAGGTCACCATTCCGGTAACCGCTGACTGGACCTTCTATACGGCCACAGACGATGGGCAGCGTCTATGGGTGAACGGTCAGTTGCTTATTGACGACTGGAATAACCACGGCACGACAGAGGTAGCAGGTACTGTCTATCTGGAAGCCGGCACCTATCCGATTGAGATGCACTACTTTGAGGGTGGTGGAGGCGCAGCGGCATATCTGCGCTGGGAATGTGAATTTGTCCCCAAGGCGATTATCCCTTCGATAGCCCTCTCGCCACCAGTAAAAGCAAGCGGCCCACGGCCCGGTAATGGCGAGGTGGATATCAATCACAAGACCTTGCTCAAATGGTCAGCGGGACAGTCTGCAACCACCCATAATCTCTTCTTCGGTACTGATGCAACTGCTGTAGAAAATGCTACTACAGCTTCGCCCGAGTTCAAGGGCAACATTGCACTCGGCAACGAGAGCTACGATCCGACCGGCGGCGGTGAGCTTGCCTGGGACACTAACTACTATTGGCGTGTCGATGAGGTAAATGACCTCGAAGCAGACAGCCCGTGGACAGGTTCTGTATGGAGCTTTAGGACCGCCAATTATTTAATTTTGGAAGACTTCGAGGACTACAACGACGAGCCGCCGGATCGCGTCTTCGAGACCTGGATCGATGGTTTCGGCGGTTCGACCAACGGTTCGATTTCCGGCTATCCTTATCCGGTTTTCGCAGACGGCGAGCATTTCTGTGAGACCTCAATCATTCATGGCGGCCTGCAGTCGATGCCGTTCTTCTACGATAATAACATGAAGTACTCTGAGGTAACAAAGACCCTGGTCGGCACTGACAGGGATTGGACACAGTATGGCGTCAAAGCTCTGAATCTATGGTACTATGGTCACATCCAGTCCCAGGGCAGCTTTGTCGAAGGTCCCGCAGGCACTTATACGATTACGGGTGCAGGGGCCGATATCTGGGGCGGTTATGATGAGTGCCACTTCGCATGGAAAATTCTCAATTCGGGTGCTACCGAGATTATCGCGAAAGTCAGTGCGCCTACGGGCCAGAACTTGAACGATTGGGCTAAGACTGGCGTTATGATCCGCGAGAGTCTCGATCCGAACTCGCCCCTTGTCTTCATGTGCCTGAGCAATACCCAAGGTATTTCCTTCCAATACCGTTCCAAGCCTGCTGATGACATGGAACATGTTCAACTGGCAAACGTTTCAGAGCGTCCACAGTGGCTGCGGCTTACCAAGGATATAGCGGGAACCTTCACTGGATACCACGCCAATGATGTTGGCGGCGCCCCCGGCGCATGGGTTCAAGTTGGTTCCGAAGAGATTCAGATGAATACGCCCTGCTATATCGGTATGGCAAATACCAGCCACCAGGCTTACGTCCCGGCCACTGTGGTGTTTTCGAACATCACTACGACCGGTGCTGTCTCGGGCACCATATGGACCAACCAGGACATCGGCATCCAGAGCAACGCTCCGGAGCGGATGTATGTCATGATCAAGGACGGCGCCGGTCAGATGGCGACTGTCTACAATCCCAATCTTAATGCCGCAAATGTGACGGCCTGGACCCAGTGGGGCCAGTACGGTCAGGGTATCGCTCTGAGCGAGTTCACCGCTGTTAATCCCAGCCTGAATCTCGCCAATATCGATAGTATCTCGCTCGGTCTCGGCACCAGGGGCAACACGACCCAGCCCGGCGGTTCCGGCCTGATGTTCATCGATGACATCGGGCTGTATAAGCCAAGGTGTGTATATCAGTTGGTCAAGCCGGTCAATGACTACAGCAATAACTGTGTTGTAGACATGCCGGACCTTGAGATACTGACCGACAACTGGCTCAAGAGCAACTGGCAGGTTACGCCTGAGACTCCGAGCACTACCGGCCTGGTCGGATACTACCGTCTTGAGAATAACGCTCAGGACAGCAGCGGCCAGGGCCATCATGGCGATGCAAACAATGCACCGACCTATGTTGCCGGACAGACCGGACAGGGCATGATGTTCAACGGCTCTAACCAGTACGTCGATCTGGGCACATGGGATCCATCGGCCGGCACCGGCCAACTCACGGTCGCTCTCTGGGCCAACTGGAACGGCCTTAGCGGTTTGTATCAGGGACTGATCGGCAAGCGTAATATCTATGCCAATGCTGATATGATGTGGCAGATCGAAGCGAACGTGGATGCCGGTGCTCTCGGATTCTTCCGCGCAGGTAGCACACCTGATGATGGTGATTTTGTATTGCCGATAGGCCAGTGGACACACGTCGCCGCAACTTTTGACGGCACGACCGCCACGTTCTACATCAACGGCAGTGCAACCGGCTCCGGCGATTTCTCATTTGGTAGTGATACGGAGGCAACGGTGGTATTTGGCGCCTGTGAAGCAAATGGCGGCAATCCGTTCAACGGTGCTCTCGACGAGGTGCGTCTGTACAATCGCGCTCTTTCACAGGGTGAGGTTGCATCTCTCGCCGGTAAGAGTGCCGCGTTCGACCAGGAACTTTACTTGTTGCTAAGGCCCATGGATACCAACATTGACACGAACAGCGACGGCACGATTGATTTTCAGGATTATGCCGGCCTGATCGATACATGGCTCGATGAACAGCTCTGGCCGTAAAGGTTAACGTGTCTGAAATTTGCAACCTGTCTCAAGGTTGTATCTGAATAAATCAGGGCCTGCATGATATCGTGCAGGCCCTGATTCTTTTTGGGATGGAAAGAGATGTGATTACCCACTTTTAGAGACTGTGATGGTATTTTTGCACTTCCCTGTTATTACTGGGGCCACATGCCCCAGAATCACTGCTTAATACACATATGCAAAGGCTATGAAATACCGTGCTACAAAGAGTAATCGCGTCTTATCGGAGTCTTGTAAAAGATCAACAGATCGGCCATAGCAATCCAGCAATTGTAAGGCATTGCTATTAAAGATTTTATGCGCAACGACACAAGAAGCCGGCTAATTTTGCCGACCATTCACTCAGCATGGGTTGTAAACAAGCCGATAATATGCTAATCTAATTTGTTCTGAGCATTATTTTGGGAAGTTACTGTATGCCCCATGAACATTTTGCGGTGTTCTTTGCTCTAAGGAGGAGTTGTCATGTCGTGTCAGGCGTTGCTGACGTTTATTCCAGAGAACTGCGATTAGGACTGCGCTGATTCTGTATGCATGCGTGGCCGGAGAAAGTTCTGGAAGTACTGTAACCCATTTTTCGAATAAGGAGGACTGTTATGTACAGAAAAGTGATTCTTTTGTCTCTTGCCCTCTTGCTAAGCCAGATCGGTAGTGCATTTGCAGAGATAAACTACGAGTACTTCGAGGCGCCAACCGGCCAGCAGTACAACGCGCTGGCCAACGTCCAGTTCGCCACGGCGACTCCCGTCAGAACGGGGACCAGTTCTACTCTGAATTCCGGCGACGGCAACTGGGTCGAGCAAGCCGGCGGTCATCGAGGCGCCACTGGTGACGAGGGTGACGATTTCGCTTTCCGTTTTTATGGCTATATCGATGTGCCTGTCACCGGGAATATCACCTTCTACACCCGGTCGGACGATGGCAGCCAATTGTTCATCGATGGCGCTATGGTCGTCGAGAATGACGGCCTCCACGGCACTAACGCGGCACCGGGAGTCTCCGGCGGTGTATACCTGAGCGCCGGGATGCATCAGTTCGAAGCTACGATGTTCGAGAGGGGCGGTGGAAACACTCTCTATGTGAACTGGGATTTCGGCAGCGGAGTACAAGCTGTTTCCGACGATGTGCTATTCACAGGTCCGCCCAAGATTGCCTTTATGCCAAAGCCTGCTGACGGGTCTTTGGTTCTCGCGAGCTATGCGAGCCTGCAATGGACGCCAGGTACTACCGCCGCTTCGCACGATGTCTACTTCGGCACAAACTCCGACAACGTGACGGCTGGAACCGGTAACACGTTCCAGGGCAACCAGACAGGTAAGTACTTCATGGTAGGCTTTGCACCTTATCCAGTCCCTGACGGCCTAGTACCCGGCACTACATACTACTGGCGCATCGATGAAGTTGAGGCCGATGGCGTCACCAAACAGACCGGCAGCGTCTGGAGCTTCTCGATACCACTGAACGAAGCGCATGATCCCAGCCCAACCGATGGAGAACTTTTTGTCGTTATCGACGCAACGTTAACCTGGTCGCCGGGCTTGGGGGCCGTGGTACATACAATATATTTGAGCGATGATTACGACACGGTGGCTAATGGGGCCCCGGGTGGTGGTGAGTTCGTGCTGGAAGTTCCATATACTCCCGCTTCACTGGAACCTGAGACGACATATTACTGGCGTGTTGATGAATTGAATCCTTCTACGGGAAAGCTATTTCCAGGCAATGTATGGTCATTCAAAACCGGTGTGGAGGTGACGGGCTTGCGGGGCGACTATTACCACGGGATGGCCTTCGAAACATACATTCTGACACGCACCGACGCCCAGATCAACTTCCAGTGGGGCACTGAAGCACCGGACGACAGTATGAACGTCGATCAGTTTTCGGTTATATGGGCCAGCGAGGTCGAGGCCGCATTCAGTGAAACCTATACTTTCTATACGAATACCGATGATGGCACACGTTTATACGTCGACGGGCGGCGAATCATCGATCGCTGGGTAGACCAATCACCGACAGAAGTCTCCGGCACAATAGATCTGATCGCCGGCAGACACAGCATCCAGATGGAGTACTTTGAGAACGGCGGCGGTGCTGTTGCGGAACTTCGTTGGTCCAGCCCATCTACACCAAAGCAAATTGTACCGGCAGGCGCATTGTCACCGCCGACAAGGGCCAGCGCTCCCAAGCCAGGAAACGGAGCCACAGGCGTTAGGACGATAAACCTTGATCTGGAGTGGAATCCAGGCCAGGATGCCGTCTCGCACGATGTCTACTTCGGCACCGACGAAGCGGCTGTTACCAACGCAACCAAGGCTTCTCCTGAATTCAAGGGCAACCAGGCGCTCGACAACGAGATATACGTTCCCGCTCCCGGTGGCGAGCTTGTGTGGGACACAACCTACTACTGGCGTGTGGATGAGGTCAATAACTTCAATCCTGACAGCCCGTGGACAGGCACCATCTGGAGCTTTACTACTGCTGATTTCGTTACCATCGAGGACTTCGAGGACTACAACGACGAGCCGCCGGACCGCATCTTCGAGACATGGCTTGATGGTTTTGGCGGCTCGACCAACGGCTCGATTGCCGGCTATCCCTATCCGGTCTTCGCAGACGGCGAGCATTTCTGTGAGACCTCAATCGTTCACGGCGGCCTGCAGTCGATGCCGATGTTCTACGACAACAACCTCAAATACTCTGAGGTAACCAAGACGCTGGTCGGTTTCGATAGGGATTGGATGCGGAACGGCGTCAAAGCTCTGAATTTCTGGTACTACGGGCATATCCCGTCCCAGGGTAGTCTGGTCGAAGGCCCAGCAGGCACCTACGCGTTGACGGGCGCAGGTTATGACATCTGGAATACGGATATTGGCGAACGCGACGAATTCCACTATGCCTGGAAGAGTCTCGGCACAGGGACCGCTGAGATTATCGCGAAGGTCGAAGCGCCTACGGGCGAGAACATGAACGCTTGGGTCAAGGCTGGTGTTATGATTCGCGAGACGCTCGACCCGAATTCAGCTCATGCCTTTATGTGCCTAACCAATACTCAGGGCGTTGCATTCCAGTACCGTCCGACTCCAGCGGGAACCAGTGTTAATGCCCAGCAGGCCGGTGTTTCGGAGCGTCCGCAGTGGCTCAGGCTTACCAAGGACATAGCGGGCACATTCACGGGGTATCATGCCAATGACGTAGGCGGCGCTCCCGGTACCTGGACTCAGGTTGGCACTTACGAGATCCAGATGAACACGCCTGCGTACATTGGTCTGGCGATTACCAGCCACACGCGTTTTGTGACGGCCTCGGCGGTGTTCTCCGATATTACCACGATCGGCAATGTCAGCGGCGTCACGTGGACCAACCAGGACATCGGCATCCAGAGCAACGCTCCGGAGCGGATGTATGTCA
>CAZYMD010000099.1:12817-18654 GCA_964649005.1 uncultured Pirellulales bacterium | reverse complement strand
CGGCAAATATGGCGGCTCATTCGAGAACCGAACGCGGTTCGTGCTGGATGTTGTCGATGCGATTCGCGATGAGTTAGGCGATGGAATACAGATAGTGTCTCGCTTGGGGATATACGATGCGATTCCCTATCCGTATGGATGGGGCGTGGACAAGGATGATTATCGAAAACCTGATTTGACTGAGCCAAAGAAATTGATCGATCAGTTTCGCGGGCGGGGGGTTAGGCTCGTCGATATTACTATTGCCAATCCTTACTATAATCCACATGTGGGCAGACCTTTCAATGAGCCCATCGTGGGAGGCTATTCTGAGCCTGAGCATCCACTGGTTGGTGTCGAGAGGATGCTGACTTTGACGGCGGACGTCCAGAGGCAGTTCGCAGATGTGGCTATGGTGGGTACGGGTTACAGTTGGTTGCGAACGCTGTTTGCGAACGTGGCGGCGGCGCAGAAGCAAAAGGGCCTGGTTACGCTGGCGGGTGCGGGGCGCATGGCTTTTGCGTATCCAGATTTTGCCAAAGACATAATTGAGAAGGGGCGGTTAGCCGCGGAAAAAGTGTGCGTGGGCTGTAGCGCGTGTACTCAGATCATGCGTGATAGAGGCACGGCGGGCTGCGTGGTGCGAGACAACGCCGTCTATGGGCCAATCTTCGAGCGCGGCAGGATGAGCGATAAGGACAATCTGTCGCGGCTGGCCTCGGCGTGTCGTGAGTGCCAGGAGCCGACGTGTCAGTTGGGCTGTCCGGCGGGGATTGATATTCCGAAATTTATCAAGCTGTTCCTCGATGGTGACGAGCGGCAGGCGTACGAGGTATTGAGAGCGTCCAACATCTTTCCTGAAGTTTGCGCGTGGTTATGCCCGGTCGAGCAGCAATGCCAGGGCAATTGTTTGCAGAAGTTCATAGGTGACGGCCCCTTGCCTATTGCGGATATTCAGCGGTACCTGGCTGAGCAGGCAAATAAGAAAGGTTGGTCGAAGCTTCGCCTTCCTGAAAAATCGAGCGGCAAAAGGGTGGCGATTGTCGGAGCGGGGCCTGCGGGGCTGGCGTGTGCGGCTATGCTGCTGGAAGCCGGTCATGCGGTGACGATGTTTGACAAGAATGGTGAATCGGGCGGCATGATAGAGTCGGTGATACCGTCCGATCGGCAGGGTGGATCGCTGCAAAACGAGATTGCTGCGGTCTTTGCCGACGTGCCTGAGGATAGAATGTTATTGAAGTCAGGAATCCAGCTCGGTCCAGGATTCAATCTGGATAATATCTGCAAGGAAGGTTTTAACGCGGTATTTATTGGCATGGGTCTGCCTGAGGCTTCAGGAGTTAGTAATGAGAAGCTCGATGGACTCTGCAATGCGCTTGATTTTCTTTCTGAGGCGAAAGAGCCTGGTAGAATTGATCTTGCAAGCAAGAGCATTGCTGTAATTGGCGGTGGTAATACCGCGATGGACGTTGCGACAACAGCCTCACATCTCGGCGCTAAGAATGTTTACCTGATATATCGTCGCTCATTTAAGGAAATGCCCGCCTGGAGCGCCGAGCGAGACAGAGCGATGGATAAAGGCGTGCACTTCATCATTCTAACGCAACCACTCAAGTACAATTCGCGGGCTGGCAAACTGACGGGTATCAGGGTCTGTCCGACTCGGCTGGGCCTGCCTGATGAGTCGGGAAGGTGCAGGCCGGAACCGGTTGAGTCCAGTGCATACGATCTTGCGATGGATATCGTCGTTGAGGCTGTCGGTCAGAAATCTACAGAGGGGCTGGATAAAATCCTGCCCGGAGTTGAGATTCGCAGAGGCCTTATCGAGACGAAGGACAACTCGCTTGCCACCTCCAGGCAGGGGGTGTTTGCGGGCGGTGATCTTGTGAGAGGGGCCTCGACGGTTGTTTCCGCTGTTGCCGATGGTATGAAGGCGGCCAGAGAGATTGCTACTTTATTATCGAAGTTATAGAAGGGATGTAAAAATGTCTGATAGACCTGTGGCGTTGGTGACAGGGGCGAGCCGAGGGATTGGCCGAGCTGTTGCGTTGGAACTTGCATCATTGGGTTACGACCTGACGATAAGTTATTTCGACTTTGACTCTGAAGGCAAACCGGATGAATCTCGTGCTTGCCTGACGAAAGGCGATATTGAAAAGGCTGGAGCGAAATGTGAATCGTTGCGAGCGGACGTCGGTTCGGCTGAGGACCGTGCAAAGCTCGTTGAACTGTGCAGGAACCGGTTCGGTCGCTGTGACATGCTGATGAACAACGCAGGCGTCGCCCCGCTTAAGCGCAATGACATCCTTGAAGCAACCGAGCAGAGCTTCGACAGAGTGATGGGCATAAACCTCAAGGGGCCATATTTTCTGACACAGCTCGTTGCCAATTGGATGATCGAGCAGAAAAAGCAAGTCCCGGACCGTCCGCTGAGAATCGTGAGCACTGGTTCGATCTCTTCGTATACAAGCTCGCCGTTCCGTGGTGAATACTGCGTCAGTAAAGCGGGCGTTTCGATGATGACAAAACTTTATGCCGACAGGTTGGCCCAATACGATATCGGAGTCTTTGAGGTAAGCCCGGGCATCATCGCCACGGACATGACCAGCACTGTCAAAGACAAATACGACAAGCTCATTGACGAGGGATTGACTCCGATCAAGCGGTGGGGTCAGCCTGAAGATATTGCGAAAGTAGTTGGCGCCATAGCCCAGGGAAGGCTCGATTTTTCTACGGGCACCGTTATTAACGTCGATGGTGGTTTCCATTTGAGAAGACTGTAGGGGGCGCATATGGACATCAAGAGTGTAATAACGACGCTTCTGAGAGATGGTTTCATTCTCGTCTTCAATCAGGACAAGCTGGATATCGTCAGGGCCGCTGAAGCCCTGGTCGGGGCGGGCGTGAACAACATGGAGGTGACCTGCCGGATCAAGAAGCCCTTGGAGAAGCTCGAAAGGCTGCGAAGAGAGCTGCCTGATTTTGTAGCCGGCTCTGCGAGTCTGATCGACTGGCCCGAAATGTTGGATGTGTACAACAAGGCCAATCCGGGCGATCCGATCCCAACATTGCAGCAGGTAGTTGATGCAGGGGCCTGCTATCTTGTCTCGGCGGTGAATTTCAGCGATGCAGGCTACCAGAAGTTTGCAGGCAAGCTGCCCATGATCCCAGGCTGTGGAAGCGCCACAGAGGTAGTGACGCAGTTCAGCAAGGGAGCCAACCTATGCAAGATTTTCCCCGCCAAACAGCTTGGCGGACCTGCATACATCAAAGCGATAGACCCCGCACTTCACAAGATGATCAGCCTTGTGCCGACCGGCGGTACGAACTCCACCAACATTCCGGAGTACGTAAGCGCAGGAGTTTTAGTGTTGGGCGCATCTTTCAGCATGATCGACAAGGCGACAATGGCCAAAATCATTGACGATCAGGATTACGATCTGCTGTCCAGGGAGCTGGCCGCGATAAAGCAGATGATCGACGATTATCGGCGTGAGAAATATCCTCAGATCAATTTCTCCAATGTTACTGTTGAGCAGGCAAGCAGCACTACCGGCAGGAATTTCAATCTGGGAGCATAATCAGCCATGAAAATCTTCTGTAGAATCATTAAAACAACTAAGCGGTCAATATCCAGTTGGGCCATTGCCTTTGCTTTGTTGATGCTGTGTGCGAGTGTTTCATTTGTGTCAGGCGCCACTGGTCCGTTGACGTTGAACCAGAAGGATACGGGCTATCGCGGCATCTGGTACATGAATCAGCCTTCGGGCGATGAGTATGTATACAAATACAGCGGCGGACTGGGGACATATTGCGCCAAGCACAAACCTTTTGCGATCTACTGCGACAATGTGAATAAAACATTTTTCTGCTATGGGGGCACGACAGAAGACAGCAATCGCAAGCTGATACACATGGTTTCGTATTACGATCACAGAACGGGAAAAGTGCCCAAGCCAACGATTCTACTCGATAAGAAGACCAGCGACGCGCACGATAATCCCGTTATATCGATGGACGACGGCGGCTACATCTGGATTTTTTCAACCTCGCATGGAACGGGCCGGCCTTCCTACATACATAAGAGCCTCAGGCCTTACGACGTCAACGAGTTTGAACTGGTTAAAGTGACCAAAGTCGAGAACGGCAAAGATGTTCCCATGACTAATTTCTCGTACATGCAGAGCTGGTACATCAAAGGGCAGGGTTTTATATGTTTCTTCACGCGTTACGGTTACCCGGCCGATCGTACGATTTGCTATATGACGAGTAAGGATGGTGAAAAGTGGTCTCAATGGCTTCGCCTGGCCGCCATCGACAAAGGGCACTACCAGATAAGCACGGCCAACGATAAAAAAGCGGGTACCGCGTTCAATTATCACCCAAACCCGAAGGGATTGAACTGGCGGACGAATCTTTATTATATTGAGACGGGTGACTTTGGCAGGACGTGGCACAGCGCTGACGGCACAGATATATCGCTTCCGCTTAAGGAAGCGAAGAATCCGGGGCTGGTGCACGACTATCAGGCGGAGGGGCTCAATGTGTATATGAAGGATATACGTTTCGATGCTGACGGAAGGCCCGTGATCCTGTACATTACCAGCAAAGGTTACCAATCGGGGCCAAGGAATGATCCCCGCACATGGACGACGGCGCAGTGGACGGGGAGCAAGTGGGTGATTAGGCCTGTCACTACATCGGACAACAACTACGATATGGGCTCGCTGTATCTCGAGGAAGACGGGATATGGAGAATAATAGGCCCGACAGAGACCGGCCCGCAGCCATATAATCCCGGCGGCGAAATAGCGATGTGGATTAGCCCCAACCAAGGTGTCGGCTGGCGAAAAGAACGACAGATGACTACCGGCAGCGAGCGCAATCATACCTATGCACGCCGCCCGGTGAATGCGCACCCGGATTTCTACGCATTCTGGGCGGATGGACACGGCAGGAAACCTTCGCTGTCCAACCTTTATTTCTCCGACAAGCAGGGCAACGTGCGTGTGCTGCCTCGTTTGATGAATGAGGATTTTGTGAAACCTGAACTAATTCAATAGGTGTTTGTAACTGGCCGTTGAATCGGATACGTGAATTACATTTTACAGAGGACAAGTTGTGGAAACAAAAAAGATAGCCGACCAGACCGTTGCCTTTCATTGTTACAACACAATCGTCGTCGGTTCCGGTGCGGCGGGGATGAATTGTGCCGTACATTTGTATGAGTTCATGAGCAGGCAGGGTATAGAGAATCCGCAGGACAGAATCGCCATTATCACAGGCGGGTTGCCTCTCGGCGCCTCACGGATGAGCGGCTCGGACAAACAGACATATTACAAGATGGGGACCAGCCCTGATATTGCCGATAGCGCTGAAGAATTCGCTAAGACTTTAACCGCAGCGGGCTGCTGTCACGGAGACCTGGCGATGGCCGAGGCGATTGGTTCGCTCAGAGAGTTCTACCATCTGGTGCAGACGGGGGTTCCTTTCCCCACTGATTCGATGGGGACATTCATCGGTTACAAAACCGACCACGATCCCGCCGAGCGAGCGACATCAGCAGGGCCGAAGACGAGTAAGTTCATGAGCGAGTGTCTGCAAAAACAGACCGAAAAGTATGGCATCCGGATTGAAGACCACCAGGAGCTTGTGCATCTGTTGACAGCGGGCAAGGGTAGTGACAAGCGAATTACCGGAGTGGTGACAATAGACAAAAAGCATCTGAACGACTCAGACTACGCGCTGAACGTTTATCTTGCCGAGAATATTGTGCTGGCGGCAGGGGGGCCGGGCGAGTTGTACAAGACAAGTGTGTATCCCAAGGGCCAGTATGGCATTCATGGACTGGCCTTCAG
>CAZYMD010000099.1:0-12717 GCA_964649005.1 uncultured Pirellulales bacterium | reverse complement strand
CTACACCCATCGAGCGTCTTGCACACATGAATCCTCTTGCAATTGACATCTACAAGGAAAACGGGATCGATCTGTACACCGAGCCCTTGGAGATCGCAGTTTGTGCACAGCACAACAATGGCGGCTTTGCAGTGAACAAGTGGTGGGAGTCGAACCTGCAACACACGTTCATCATTGGCGAGATGGCTGGCACGCATGGTGTAAAACGTCCCGGCGGCTCAGCTCTGAATGCGGGCCAGGCCGGTGGACTGCGGGCGGCTGAGTATATTGTGAACGCCTATGGATGCGAACTTGTAGATAGCTCTGCGAGTAAGGCCGAGATAGAAGGGCAGTTGAATGAGATCGTATCGAAGTTCGACAATTGGAAGACGTCAACTGGTTCTGGAGCCAATGCGATAATCGCAGAGATACAGAATCGTATGACAAGCTCGGCAGGGCATATCAGAGAGTTGAAAGATTCCGGGAGCGCCCTGACTGAGGCGATCCAACTATACCGCAATATCTGCCAAAGCGGTCTGGCGGTTGCAGAGTTTAAGGACCTGGTCGCTGCAGTAAGGGCTGAGCACTTAGCCTTGGCGAGTGCGGCATACCTCAAGGCGGTTGTCAATTTACTCGAACAAGGCAGCGGTTCGAGAGGCTCGCATCTGGTTCTGGCCAGAGACGGAATTGAAATCCATCCCGATGTCATTGACAAGGCTACAGGCAAACCTCTTCGGTTCAAGCCGGAGAATGAGTCTTTACGTGGCTTGATTCTTGAGGTGGTGTTTGATGAGGATTCGCCGGACTTGTTCCGCTGTGAGAACGTTGCTTTGCGTTCGGCTCCGACTGATCGTAAATCGTTTGAGCCTGCCTGGAAGGATTATAGAGAGGCAAAAATCTACGGAAGCTGATGTGCATCAAAAAGGAGAACTGCCGTGGCGGTTATAGATGTTAAGCCGAGTTCGAATTGCAAATACGATATCGTATCGCTGGGCGAGATAATGATTCGGCTGGACCCTGGCGAAGAGAGGATACATACGACCAGACATTTTCGCGCGTGGGAAGGCGGAGGGGAATACAATGTTGCGAGAGGTTTGAAGCGTTGTTTCGGTAAGCGGGCCGCGGTAGTCACTGCTATTGTAGACAATCCCGTCGGCAGACTGCTGGAAGATTTGATTTTCCAGGGTGGCGTTAGCATGGATTATGTTCGGTGGGTCCCATACGACGGCATAGGCAGGAAAGTGAGGGTGGGCCTGAATTTTACCGAACGTGGCTTTGGTGTTCGGGCTGCTGTCGGGTGTTCGGACAGAGCGAACAGCGCCGCGTCCCAGTTGAAGAAGGGCGATATCGATTGGCGGAAGATATTCGGCGAGGATGGAGCGTGCTGGTTCCACACTGGCGGCATATATGCGGGCCTCTCTGAAACGACGCCCGACGTTATTCTGGAAGCAGTGACGGCCGCCAAGAAACATGGCACGATAGTCTCGTACGATCTCAACTTTCGCAATTCGCTATGGAAAGATATCGGAGGACAGGCCAAGGCGATGGAAGTCAATCGGGCCATCGCCCCTTATGTCGATGTGATGCTGGGCAACGAAGAGGATTTCTCCGCTGCTCTTGGGTTTGAGGTTAAAGGCGTAGGCAAGAGTTTCTCGAAGCTCGATCCCGCCAACTTCAAGGAGATGATTGCCGAGGTTGTCCGGGAGTTTCCAAACATAAAAGTCGTTGCCACGACTCTGCGCAATGCCAAAACAGCCTCCGTAAACGACTGGGGCGCGATTCTGTATGCTGATGGTCGGTTCCACGAAGCGACCTTAAGGCCGGACCTTGAAATCTACGATCGGGTCGGTGGTGGTGACAGCTTCGCTTCGGGCCTTGTATATGGTCTCCTTGAGGGTAAAAGCCCAGATGAGGCCATAAACTATGGAGCGGCCCATGGCGCCCTGGCTATGACTACACCAGGCGATACGACGACGGCAAGCCTCAGTGAAGTAAAGAAAGTTATGGGTGGCGGGGGCGCCCGCGTAGACAGGTAATATAACCGGATTGTTGGATGCAGGATTTATATGATTGTACAGGCGGTAAAATGGAAAGGTAGTGTTGGCGGTCATCTGGAATTGGTGGACCAGAGGCTGCTGCCAGGCAAATTTGAGAAACTGCAGTGCCGCGATGTCGAGCAATTGCATCATGCGATAAGGACGCTGGCTGTTCGCGGTGCGCCTGCGATTGGCGTCGCAGCCGCCTATGGAGTTGTGCTTGGTTTGCAGGGATTGAGCGACGATGACTCGATTACAGAAGCGCTGAATGAGCTGGCCGATACGTGCGAATACTTGGCGACATCACGCCCAACGGCTGTGAACCTGTTCTGGGCGCTGGATCGAGTAAAGAATAAGGCTGAGGCTACCGCTCGTGGTGAAATTAGTGTAGGCGAGCTTCGTAAGATCGTTTTAGCTGAGGCCCAGGCGATATATCAGGAAGATGTAAATATGTGCTTGCGTATAGGCGAGAATGGCGAGCATCTGGTCAAAGACGGAAGTGGTGTTCTGACGCACTGCAATGCAGGGGCATTGGCTACAGGGGGGCAAGGGACAGCGCTATCTGTCCTGTTTGAGGCCCACAAGAGAGGCAGAAAGTTCAAGGTCTACGCCGATGAAACCCGTCCGCTTTTGCAGGGCGCCAGGCTGACAGCGTGGGAACTGCAGCAGGCCAAGATCGATGTGACAGTTATTTGCGACAACATGGCGGGTTGGCTGATGAAGCAGGGTAAGGTTGATATGGTAATAACGGGCGCCGACCGTATTGCGGCCAATGGTGATGCTGCGAACAAGATTGGAACCTACAGTCTCAGCATTCTGGCCAAGCAACACGGTATTCCGTTTTACATTGCCGCGCCGTCAAGCACATTCGATTTGAGCATATCGAGCGGCTCAGAAATTCCAATCGAAGAGCGACCGGATGAGGAAGTTGTCAAGCCGCTTGGAATCGAGAAGCCATTTGCTCCCGATGGTGTAAAAGTATGGAATCCTGCATTTGATGTGACCGACGCCGGTAGCATTTCCGCGATCATTACCGAGAAAGGCCTGATCGAGCAGCCTAATACAAGGCGAATCGCCGAACACCTTGTGCAAAAATAGCACAGATTCACCGGAGCAGCGTGCTGTCTGTTGTTATCAAGAGTGTATACAGCGTCTCAGCTTACCGCGACAACTTCTTTGACCTCGGGCAGTCTATCTTTCAGGATTCTCTCTATGCCCATTTTCATGGTCATGGTGGCGCCCGGACAGCCCTGACATGCACCCTGGAGGCGTACTCTGACTGTATTATCATCGTCAACGCCGACCAGTTCGACATCACCGCCGTGGCTCTGCAGGCTCGGGCGGATGGTTTCGATAACTTCTCCTATCTGCTGTTCAAATGTTTTGTCGGTGTGTACGTGGTCGCCGCAGCCGCAGTTTTCACACATAAATAAGTCTCCTAAGGGGGGCCCTCCACAATGGATTGAGCCCTGTTCTTACCCGGGGTATTCCCAAGATTCAATAGTCATTTTCTTATTTCTACTCAGGTGACGATTAGTGGTTCGGAAATTCGAGTAAAAAATTTCATTAGCGAACCGCCTAATATTGCCTGAGCATTTTACAGTGTTTTGAGTATTATATCGCCAATCTGATCGAGGGCCAGCTATTTATGGACAAGTTGGATATGTCTGTTTATTCGGACTATAGTAGGGATTAAGACTTACGATGCAGGAGCAAATTGCCGAAAATACTTGACAGGATGAGAGTTTGTATGTAGAATTTTAATGTGCTTGTGTGAAAACATGCAAGCGCAACCCTGAGACATCCCACTGTGGGATGGTTTTGGTGCTACAGTTGGGTCGTAATCTTCGACGGGCCCGGCTGCTTCTGTGGTGGAAGCGGTTGTGTTTGAGCGAATGGACCCGTAGGGCTGTGGCTGACTGGGATAACGTGAGGTTCGTGTTTTTTCGGCGCTGGCGGCGTCGAGCAATCGAACCTGCGTACTGTTTATCAGGAAAGGAGCATTTGCATGAAGCCCAAATCCACCGCTTCGGCCAAGTCGGCCGGCCAATCCACTACCAAGGCAGGCGCACAGATTGTCGTCGATACGCTTCTCGACCTGGGCGTTGACACAATGTTCGGTTATACCGGCGGAGTGGTCCTGCCGCTTTTTCACAGGTTACACCAGGCGCCAATCAATTTCATTGTTCCTCGGCATGAGCAGGGCGGCTGCCATATGGCGGATGCCTACGCGCGTGCCACTGGAAAGGTTGGCGTTGTTGTGGCGACCAGCGGTCCTGGGGCGTGCAATCTCGTTACCGGTCTTGCGACTGCTATGATGGATTCGGTTCCGTTAGTAGCATTGACTGGGCAGGTTCGCACGGACTTGATCGGCAACGATGCATTTCAGGAAGCCGACACGACGGGTATCACCCGTCCGGTTACTAAATACAATTGTATCGTCAAGGATGTCAAAGATCTCGCTCGTACGATTTGCGAGGCGTTTCATATTGCTTCAACCGGCCGGCCCGGACCTGTTTTGGTTGACTTGCCTGTCGATGTCGAGGTGAATAAGTGTCGTGTTGACGGACCAGTTGAGATGCAACTGCCAGGCTATAAAATCCGGACTAAGGGCAACGCAAGACAGATATCCACCGCGGCCAAAGCAATTAATAATTCCCAAAGACCAGTTCTCTATGTTGGTGGTGGGATTATCAGCGCCAACGCCAGCGAAGAACTGAGGGCGGTTGCGGAGAAGGCGCATCTGCCGGTTACAATGACCCTGCTGGGATTAGGCAGTTTCGATCAGCGAAAGAGCGAGTCATTGGATATGCCTGGTATGCACGGCTCAGCCTACGCGAACTATGCGATCCAGGAATGCGATCTGTTGATTGCGGTAGGCGCCAGGTTCGAAGATAGAGTGACGGGCAAGATTACCACTTTTGCTCCGAACGCCAAGATCGTTCATATTGATATCGATCCATCCAGTATTTCGAAGAATGTTCGCGTTGATATTCCGGTTGTCGGCAGCGCCAAGGAGATTCTCGCAGCGCTTGCCAAGGAAGTTGAATATCGCGAGCGTAAGGAATGGTTCGACAAGATCGCCGAGTGGAAGAAAAAATTCCCATTCAAATATGACAGGAGTTCTTCGACGATAAAGCCTCAATACGTTATCGAGGAAGTTTGCACGCAAACTCAGAGCGATGCAATCATCACGACGGGCGTGGGGCAGCACCAGATGTGGACGTCGCAGTTTTATAAATTCATTCACCCAAGACAGTTGATAACCTCGGGTGGCCTTGGAACGATGGGCTTCGGACTGCCTGCGGCGATTGGCGCTCAGATTGCAAAGCCCGATGCGCTTGTTGTCGATTTCGATGGCGACCACAGCTTCAATATGACAATGACGGAGTTGGCGACAGCAGTCGAACACAAGCTGCCGATAAAAGTTTGCATTATGAACAACGGGTTTATGGGAATGGTTCGACAATGGCAGGAATTGTTCTATGAAAAACGATACGCCATGACTTATCTTCAGAACCCAGACTACGCCGCTGTGGCTCAGGCCATGGGTGCGGTGGGGATGACTGTCGAGAGCAAGGCAGACGTTCCCAAAGCGATCAAGCAGATGCTTGCGGAAAAAAAGCCCTGTGTAGTTGATTTCCGGGTCGAGCCCGAGGAGAACGTCTGGCCGATGGTTCCGGCGGGTAAGAGCATCAGCGAAATGGACGGGCTGGACATCCTTGAAAGCATGGCCTAAAGAGGAATGATCGTCGAATGAAAACTGTCGATGACTTGTCGAAGAAACGCGAGGAATAGAAATGAAGCACATAATCAGTGCATTAGTTGAGAATAAACCTGGAGTTCTCGCTCACGTTGCCGGGATGTTTGCAGCGAGAGCGTTCAACATAGATTCACTTGTTGTCGGGCGCACCGAAGACACGGATATGAGCCGAATGACGATAGTTGTCATCGGCGATGACAGGGTTGTCGAGCAGGTTCGCAAACAACTCGCACGGATTGTACCCGTCGTCAAGGTTCAGGATTTCGTCGGGCAGCCTGTTGTTGCTCGGGATTTGATGCTGATATCTGTCGCTGCTCCGCCTGAGAAAAGGCCCGAGGTCATGTCACTGATAGAAATGTTCCGGGGCAAGGTTGTTGATATTGGCCACAAGACGCTGATGATCGAGATCAGCGGGCCTGAGTCGAAGATCGAGGCCTTTATCGATGTCTGTAAGCCCTATGGCATCAAGAACGTTGCACGAACCGGGACAATCGCAATGCCCAGACAAGCGACAATGGATTGACCGAAGTGCCTGTCATAATTGTGGCCGTGGATCGTTTATCGACAGAGCCCTGTGGAGTTGTGCGCGCTGATGCTACTGCAAGTGGTTTTGTGCTGCGCTGACAATGTCATCAATTTCTTTGGCCAGTGCCTCGTCAATAGGCGCGACTGTATGCGTTCTCAATATGTGATGCACCTTGCTGTTTAGACGATTCGCCATTGAGGCCGCACCCTGATTGGCCCACGCATCCCATGAGTCCCTGGTCCAGGCAGGCTGTGGTATCCACAACTCCCGTCTGAAATGCTTGACGGTGTGTTCGTGAGCGAGGAAACCGCCTGCAGGGCCGACTTCCTTAATGACATCCGTTGCGAGTGTTTCTGGGGTGACATCGAAGCCTCTGACGATTCGCTTGACGTATGCCATGATCTCATTGTCGGCGGCCAGCCATTCGAGGCTTGCAGCGTGGTCTGTTCCGCAGATACCCGCGTGGCCGAAGGTGTCCGCGCCTGCCAGGGCGCCGAGCATCATCGTTATTCCCTTCTCGGCGCCGGCCTGAGAATCCAGGACTTTGGCGTCGGTCAGGCCAACGTTGATATACACGGGAAAGCCATAATGACGCCCCATCTGCGTCATTGCCACCGCCATCAGCCCCTGCTCGGGCGATCCGAAAGAGCAGATACTGGTTCGCGGGTCCATGATGTGCGGGATGCCGCCGTAGGTGATTGGTATGCCCGGCGACAGAAGCTGAGCAACGACTACGCCTGCGAGTATCTCGGCATTCTCTTGAGCGACGGTCCCTGCCAGAGTTGCCGGTGCGGTCCCTGAGGCCATTGCCATCGGACCGATACTGATTGGCTGGCCTGCGTTGGCGAATTCCTTAACAATATCGAGCCCATCTTTGGGCAGTTGCAGCGGGCTTATGGGTTCGAGGAAGGCTTCAACCATTGGATTGGCGCGCAGAGCAGCTTCGCCTCCTGCGATTGCGCGATAGATTTCGAGAATATATCGAGCGGTTGCTCCGTTATGCACCCAGCATCGTGTCGGCTTTGTTGTGCCTTTGACTAATTCGCCTGTCAGGAAGACATCGCGATACTTCTCGGAGATTTCTTCGGGCTGGGCCATGGAGCCGACAATGGTGACATTATCCAGTGCGTCTCCCAGTTGTATTGCATTTCGTGCATCCTGCATGGTTGCAGGGCGTCTACGATTGCTCTGACCATCGATCCACGTGTACTGGCCCGGGCTGGACATCAGGACGAACTCGCCGTATCCAAAGCAGGCGGTTTTGGCCTTATCTCTGCCATAGAGTACGTACTGTTTACCTGCCTTGGCGACGCAATCCATGATGAGCTGATCGGATATTCTGGCGATCTTGTTAGCCCGATCGACCTTCACCCCTGACTGGCCAAGAAGTGTCAGTATCTCCTCATGATGCACCATGACGCCGGTGTCACGCAGTATCACCATGCTCGCATCGTGTATATCCGCAATTTCCTGTTGTGAAAGGATGTCAACATGAATAGATGCCATTTTCAACCTTTCTGATTGTGACTGGGACTTTTAACTATTGAAAGCTAAGTACCAAGCTGGGATTTTTGCTCGGTCAGTCGATGGGCTTACTCCAAAGGTCTATCGGCCTGGTGACTCCTTTGGGACGGAAGGGCAACGCAATCTTGCGGCCTGCTCCTGCCGATTGATATCCCGCATAAAGCACTTCCTGAACCATCCGTCCATCTTCGCCTGTCGCCTGTGGCTCTTCCTTGCCGCGCACACACCGTGCGAAATGGTGCATTTCCTGCGGGAATCCGTAGTTCCATAGCTCTTCGAATACAGGATATGTCCAGCCTTTGGTGGTCGGCGCCTTTTCGACTGCGTAGCCATAGCCATATTCGCTGTATGTCGGCAGGGCGTTGCCCATGTGCAGATCGGCATAGGTGACGCCCCCTTCGCCATAGACTTCGATGCAGTCGTCCATGCCACCCCGTCTGGCCCAACTGTCTTCGATCATACCGAAAGCGCCGTTTTCGAATTCCAGAATGCAGATGGAATTGTCCTCGCCTTTGGTTATCTTATTGTGAACGTATGTTCCCATCTGGCAATAGACGTTCTTGATTTTGGGCCTGCCCAAAAACCAATAGCAAAATGCGATACCGTGACAGCCCATATCCATGAGTACGCCGCCGCCGGATTGCTCCACATCCCAGAACCACTTTGCGTGCGGGCCGAAATGTTTCTCGCTTTGCTTGACCAGATAGACTTTGCCGAACGATCCCTGGTCCGCCATTTCTTTGGCTTTGACGTACTTTGGCGTGAAGAACAGTTCCTCAGCGTACATCAGCAGGACGCCCTTTTTCTTGCACGTTTCGATCATCAAATCCGCCTCTTCCAGCGTCATGCACAGGGGCTTTTCGCAAACGACGTGTTTGCCCACCTCGGCAAGGTCCACCGTCATCTGTGCGTGCAGCCGATTCGGAGCGGTGATTGTCACCATCTCGATGTTGTCTTCGGCTAACATCTTTTTGTAATCTGTAAAGAAGCGAGGGATATTATATTTCTTCGCCAGCTTCTCTGCGTTACCTGGCGTTGGCGAAGCAATTGCCACGACCTCGGCTTCATCGGGCATAATGCGAAACGACTCGGCGTGAATATCAGCTTCGAATCCGGAACCGATGATTCCAACTTTGACTCTTCCCTTTCCAGCCATAGTTCAGATACCTCCCTGTTCTGGTTCTATAGTTACTGACTGAAATTTCCGTGCAACACTGCTACAAGGTCCAGCCTTCTCGATATTTGTAGTGCAGGAATTCGTTTGCTTCGGGCATGTTGGTTACCTTTAGATTTTCGCTGTCCCAGAGCAGTCTTTGTCCGCCCATTCGTACGCAGACGGTCCCCAGCAGAACAGCTTCTGTGAGCGGTCCTGCGAAGTCGCCAAAGTTCGACCGCGTGGGCGTTTCCTCTTTGCACGCTTTTATCCATTCGGCGTGGTGGCCAATCGAGCGCGGCAACGTCTTGGCTGGCCGCTTGTAGTCCTGCATCTTTTCTTCAGGGATCAGACGCGGGCTGTTCCCTCCCCAGCCCTCGACGTACATCTTCCCCTTATCACCTACGAAAATAACACCATCCTCGCGCGAAAGCTCTCGTCCTTCATCCAGTTCGTCGGGTCGGTCGGGGATCATGCCGCCATCGTACCAATGCAATTTTACAGGGGGCATATCACCACGGGCTGGGAACTCATAATTAACTATCGACGCCAGTGGCAGGGCGTCTTTGGTGGGCAAGGTCGAACTGGCGTTGACACTGACAGGTGCGCCCAGCTTGAGGGCGGAGAAAACAGGAGCCAGATTGTGAATGCCCATATCTCCGAGCCCGCCTGAGCCAAAGTCCCACCAGCCTCGCCATGCGAATGGTACGTATGCCGGATTGTATGGCCGTAAAGGCGCTGGTCCCAGCCAAAGATTCCAATCCAGCGTCGCTGGTACGGGCGGCGTATCTTTTGGCCGTTCAATACCCTGCGCCCAGAACAAATTGCCATTATGTGTGGGCCTGTCGGACCATGCGTGGACCTCGTAAACCTTGCCAATCGCGCCATCCCATATCCACTCATTTATAAGGCGGTTGCCTTCGAATGCCATACCCTGATTACCCATCTGCGTCGCGACGCCTGCTTCTTTAGTGGCTTTGCCGATGGCGCGGGCTTCATATACTGTCCGAGTCAGAGGCTTTTCGCAGTAAACATGCTTCCCATGTTTGATTGCCATCATTGTTGCCGCCGCATGGCTATGATCTGGCACAGCTATGACCACTGCGTCGATATTCTTATCCTCTTTTTCCAGCATAACGCGATAATCGCGATACTTCTTAGCTGTGGGGTATTTCTTGAAAGTATCCGCGGCCTGTTTAAGATCGACGTCGCACAAGGCTACTATGTTCTCGCTGCTCACATTCTCTATATCCCATGCTGCCTGCCCGCCTGCGCCTATAGCGGCAATATTGAGCTTTTCACTGGGAGCTGTACGGCCAGCCCCCCCAAGAACGTGGCTCGGAACAATAGTAAACGTTGCAGCGGCAGCCGAGGCACGACCAAGAAATTCCCGACGCGAAAGTGATTTAGGATTCATCTGCTTACTCCTGCCCTCAAGATTCATAAACCTGCCTTAATAATCCAGACAGGTATTTCAATGCCAGACGTTGTTTTTTAATATGTTGAGACATACCCTAAGAAAAAGCAATAGCTGATATGATACCCCATTGCAATGTCTGGTTCCAGTCTCTCTCTTGAGGGTGAATTATTGTCGAAACGTTGGGCGCGATGTGTTAATTCTATTGCTTAACCTTTGTGCGTTATCGTCTCATTTCTCGATGTCACTCTTCATCCACTGCTGTGCGATGATGCATAGGTCGAGGAAATTGACTATTCCATCCTTGTTGATGTCTCCAGCTATTGTTGTTCTCAGATAGGGATATGTCTGGCCATTTCCGATATCCCAGACGTTGACGAAATCCCAGCCTGCATCGAGAAAAGTAGTCGCTGTTTGCATTTCGTCTGTGGTCAGGCCATCTCCATAACCGGGTGTGTCTATGCCGCTTGTCTGGGTATCCCAGAAAATCGAGGAGATGCTGCCATAATACTCATTCTTGCCTAAGAGTCCGCCTACATCATTAACGCCAATGACCGCGCCAGTGCTGTAACTATCAATGATATCGCCATTGTGGTTTTGACCTACGAGTCCACCTACTGAATTATTTCCACTGACCGTTCCGATGCTGTAGCTGTTGTCGATGCTACCGTGATTCCAACCCACGAGACCGCCTATACGATCACCTCCACTGACCTGACCGCTCGAATAACAGTGACTGATAATTCCCATGGGGCTGCTAACCATTCCAACTATTCCACCGATATAGTAATTTGTGCCTGTGACTGAACCACTATAATAACAATCGGTTATATCGCCCTTGTAGTGCTCTCCAACCAGGCCTCCAATACAACTGCTTCCGCTGACTGAACCGGTCGAATGGCAGTTTGTGATAGTGCCGATGCTGCATCCTGCCAGGGAGCCTGTAAAAGCCCCACCGATGATCACAACATTTTCTATACCCAGATTTTTGATTTGGCCATTATCATCGAGAAAGCCAAATATGCCGACATATTTCTCACCGGGCATATTTACATCTACGTTACGGATAATGTGAAAATTCCCGTCGAAAACACCTTTGAATCCTAAAGTGTCCGTGATTTTTCCAGTAAGACGGTCATAAATATAGTAAGGGCCGATGGTGTTAAATGTGATTTCAGGATAGGCGCTCATATCGATATCGGCCATGAGCTTAAAGTGCTTGTTCCTGTCTTCGTGGTGATGATCAATTGAATTCATCTGCTCGATGGTCCAAATCTGATAAGGATCTTCCTCAGTGCCATTACCCCCTCCGTATTGGGCTTTGGCGGGTATTCCGAGCAGGCAGACTGCAATGAGCATTGTAATTGCTAACCGAATTTGTGAATTTCTCTCCTCTTTCACTGACATATCCTCCCGCGCTCAGTTTTCCGCAACGAGCCAATTGCCGGCTCTGACTGTCCTCTTGAGCCGATACCATTCTAATGACAGGATGCCCATGGTTCTCCGATTAACTTGTATTATACCATAAAATGGCCCATCAGGTCAAATGCGAAACAATGCTATGAACATGGGTGCCGATTAAATTTCTTGCCTGTCAAGCGGGTTTGGTTATAATGTTCGGCTGTAAAACTTGATTATTGACCGACTTGTGGCCGATTTACGTGTTTCAGAAACTCATCGCTCGGTCGTGATCTTGATGAATTGGCGTCAGGAGCGGATTATTGTGAAGAGAGATACGTTATTTTGTTTGGTATTTGTTGTTGTGGTTTTAGCTTTTGTGGCTGCAACCTGTGTTTTTGCAGCCCAGTCGGATCAAGCCCAAGGCCAGATCAGGCTGATTGTCAGAGCCGATGATATCGGCTCGTCTCACGCGGCCAATGTGGCCTGTATTCAGTCTTATACCGAAGGTATCGCCCGCTCTGTCGAGGTTATGGTTCCTACGCCGTGGTTCAACGAAGCGGTCAAGATGCTCAACGACAACCCAGGCTACGATGTCGGAGTTCATCTGACACTCACCAGCGAGTGGGAATACGTCAAATGGGGGCCAATCACGAATGCACCGTCGCTGGTGGACCAGCAGGGGCATTTCTTTCCTGCGACCAGCCAGCGCAACGATTTCCCTCCCAACACAGGCTTTATGCAGGCCAAGTGGAAAATCGAAGAGGTCGAGAAAGAGCTAAGAGCGCAGATCGAGCTTGCCAAATCGAAGATCAAGAACGTAACGCATTTGAGCAGTCACATGGGCACGCCTACCTGTACGCCCGAGCTGCGAGAAATGGTAAATAAGCTGTCCAAAGAGTATGGCCTGCCTATAGGCAC
>CAZYMD010000098.1:0-18736 GCA_964649005.1 uncultured Pirellulales bacterium | reverse complement strand
GACAAATTACATAAAACTCCAACAGAGTTTGATTTAATGTGGCATTGTGATATCACAGGTGCAGTATCAGCTCCAATACACCTGATTCCAACTTCGCCATTTTGAATGGTAAAACCGCATAGACTGGCATGTTGCCCTTCGGCATTGCTAAACATCACTACATTGCCCTCCCCTGATCCATCAATTACTGTATTCTCTACTATTTGGATATCATTGGGGTCAATACTGGTTAGCTTTATCCATGCACTATTGTAGTTAATGTGTTCCTCATACAATCCGGGATAGACTACGATAGTATCAAAATCATAAGCGAAGTTAATTGCATCTTGAATGTTCGTAAAATCACCACTGCCATTTGGATCGACTGTTAACGTTTCTGATAAACATAACTGGCAGGTCAAAAGCACAAAAGGCAACAACCTCATCAAGATTTGATTCAGACTCCTCATTTTCGAATTTTCTAAAGCACCTACAATTGTGTTAGAAAGTGTTTTCACCTGCATTTCCGTACCCTTTCAAATGAATTATTCGGTTAAAAGCATTCATGAACTCACCTATAGATGCGTCCCAATGCCCGGAATCCTGCGCAGGTTCTTGCGATTTTTCTGCCGCGAAAGGTGCCAATCGTCGTTTAGAGCATCTTAGCCGGGATTTACCATTTAACTTCATAATTGGTGCTCCTGCACGCGACACGGTCAATAATTCCATAATCAGGGCTTCAATTTCAACACGTTCGGTCACCCCAATGGTCCCTACCTCTGCCAGAAAGGCGCCAAGAGACGCTAATCTGCCGAAAATCCAGAATTTTGGCGTTTTTCCGACGCACCCTGACCGGTGATTTCTCATCAGTGATCCGGTCAAGTATCTCGCCGTAAAGTGCCTTCGGCACAACCACTTCCGCCATCTGGAATACAACATGCCGCGAGTGCTTGACCACCTTGGCTCCGATCTTGATCAACTTCTCACACAGCGTTCTCAGCCTGGTCGTTGGTGATCATGAACACGCCTGAACAGTCAAATCCGGCATCGAGCAGCAGAGTGGCAGCCATGGAACTGTCCACGCCTCCACTCATCACCACAAGAGTCTTCCTATTCCGAGTTGTCGTGCGGTCTGCCAGATCGCTCATGGGAGGCTATGGCAGCGTTCCGAATATTTCTTGGCTACCCAAATATATTTTCTTAGGTATCCCTGAGTCAAAATTGGGAGTCGTATCCGGCCCTATAGTCCTTCATATGGCTGATCACACGCTATTCAGCGAGGCGGCTATTGTTACTTTGTGGCTGTTTTGTCAGAGAAGACGGTATCAAAGAAACCTTTCTTCTTAAGGAACTGATACAGGTAGGATACTGCAACCAGGGAAACGCCCGTTGCGAGAAACGCGGTGATCCGATACATGCTCTTGACACTGCTGGTGTCTATAATGAATGCCTTGGCCAGAAGTAGTGCGAACAGGCCAAGTGACATGAATCGGAGAGTCCTGATGTTTCTCCAGAAACCCGCCACCATCAGAACCGAACCGTAGGCGGCCCACATCACGGATATGTACATGTGTGAGAGAAATCGCCAGTTGGCCAGGCGCTGTCCATAGCTACTGCGACAATTCCAGTAGAGGTATATTTCCTGGGTGAGAAGCACCCATAAGATAACGATAGCGCAGAGGCCGAAAAATGCCGTGAATATATTGTCTTCTTTTTCTTCCTTGCTGCGACTCAGCAACCATGTACCTGCGACGAGGGATGCTATATACAAAAGGGCCATCATAAATTTAGTGTTTAAGAATATTGTAAACTGCTGTGTGTGTATACTGGGAAACCTCGCAATTAGATATGCCGATCCCGCTGCAGCAAGTACTGTTGCCACTACTTTCAAGCCCAGGCTTCGCGGGCAAATTGGGCGGGTTAATAGCAATAGGGGCCATACAGCGAATACCATTAGCGATCCCTGGAAGAAAAGCTCTTTACCGATGAGCTTGGTTGGCACATTGTATTGGCAGTGACACCACCACTCTAACAGCACAGCAACAAGCAGCAGTAGTAGGGGGGCTGCGTAAGTGACTTGAACGACCTGGCTCTGCAGTTTCGGGTCCAGGCGAGTGGTTTTTCGATAAATGATGTGACATGCGAGCAGGGCGGCCGCCACAAAGCACCATGAGCCAAAAGCCGAGTTCAGAACCAATCGAAACTCGGCCGTATGCATTGGTAATTCCAGAGTCAGCTTAGCCATGCCAAGGAGCAGAGCGATGGCCCCTCCAGCCTGGGTCAAGCCATTACGATATCTTAACCCGATTACAACCAGGATAACACCTTCGGCCGCCCACGCAATAGCTATGGCATACATGCTAAAGTATAGCGGTATAGCCAGCGTAAAGAAGATCAGTGATATGCAGAGCAGGGCTGTTTTCAGATCTATATCATCGCGACACCTTCGCCGGACAATGAACATCATACCCAAATGAACTGCGCCCACCACCAGAGCACATAAGGCCAACGCTATCTTGTATTCGTCGTAAAGCATCGTCCAGACGTAGTAGAATGCTGCCGACGCATTCACCAGCACGAGGAGCACATCTTCCTGCCTGGATTTTATCTTTTTGAGCAGACTGTAAAGGATCGGAAGTACGAGATAAATGACGAAGAAAATTCCAAGCCATGTCATTGCCGTGGCGAGCTGTTCCGGGATACCTTCCGCCGTATGAGTCGCTGGCCTGTAGAACTTCTCAAACCATCCTGTGTACAGCATGAACGTTCCAGCAAAGGCCAGTATGTTGATCGCCCGCCATCGCCGATGGAAAGAGCACAATATGGCGCCTCCACCCAGGACGAGGACATAGCAGAACAATGCATTTGGGCGATTTTCTCCTGTTGATAACAGCACAGGTGTCATGAAACCACCGAGTAGGGCGAGAAATGCGATCAACACTTCATCCAGAACAGTGGCGTAAAGCATCGCAGCGACCGTAATGCATATGGCTATTACGAAAGATGCTGTCGATCCGGTTAGCCCATAGAAGCGATAGGATGCAAAAATAGTAGCGTAGAGTATGCCAAATCCCAGGGCCGTGGTCCCCTTTGCTACGATCTCGTAGCCCCTGCGCCGGGTTGTCTCGCCAAGCACCTGGGCTGCCAGACCTGCTGCCGCTGCGATTAGAACCCTGCCCAGTGGGCCGATCAAATCATTGTCGTATGCATATTTAAGAAAAAAACCTGCTGCGACAAAGATTGTGATAACGCCCGCGATTAAGACCCAGCGTGTGCCTATCCGTTGTTCGAGGTTTAACGCGACTTTTTGAGTGACTTGTTCGCGAATATGCTCAGCAGGCCTTTCAGGTATTTGTTTGGCCTCCTGTCTGACAGGCGGTTCGCTGATAATCGACGGTTTTGAAGCTTGCACCGGCTCGGGCATAGGATATACAGGTGGCTGTGGCTTGGGCGTTGTTGGTTTCACCGGTGAGGTTTTACTGTGGTCATGTTCCTGAAGCCATTCCAAACGATGGTGACGCTCCAGAAGTTGCGCCTTGTTCAAGGCGATGATGCTGACAATCAGCGCAATTGGAGCACATATAAGGCAGGCTCCAGCCAGCATGATCAGAGGAATAATAAGACTTCCCATTGTCTCCTCTCCTTTACTCTGGTTTCGTTTTTACAGCATATCTGGTCCCGGAGATACTTGCATTAATCCTGGGGATACACAATAATCCTATCGTGAATGATTGTTATCAGGTCCGCCTTATCATCATTCGTCACATCCGCGATATTCATCTCACGTGGCTCAACGCTGGCCTTCGTTTGTGCATTTTCGTCACGGTAACTCTTCTGCTCGAATATTTTGAAACGCATTGTGGGAACCGGCTGCCCCGCTGAGTCAAGAGTCAGTATCTCAATGTGGTTCCGCTTATACTCCACCATCACAATGTCCGTACATCCGTCGCCATTGATATCTCCGGCTACAAGATTGCCGTATGTGCCGTCCTTTATCCTTGTCTCATAGCTGAACTGCTGTTCCAGGTGCTCTGCTCCGCTATCTCTCGTCGGCGGTATGACCAACGCAAACTTTTCGCTGTCGAACAGCACGATACTGTCTACGCCGCCGGGCCCGACAGGGGCCAACAACATCTTCAGATGACCCGCAACGTTCCATTGCCCGACGTTGCACTCCTTTTCGAAGCGATATGTGCTGTCATCTCCGGCTCTGAGGATTTGCAGCTTTCCCTTCTGCCCGTCCAACAACACTATTGCAGGTCCTTTGCCTATATCTCCGGCGTCGAGAGCAAATGCCGCTACAGTGGATACCTGGTTCTCAGTGCTCTTCGCGTTGTACTGATCGACTACGCGCCACGTCTTGCCGTCCGCGAATACCAAACTCCGTGCAAAGTTCCTCTGCGCTACGAGCAATTCCTCTCCGGCTTTCCCATCGACGCTCTCGACAGCCGTCGACCTCATGCTCGCCTCCTTTATCAGGCTTGTCTGTGCTTTGAGTGGGTCCACTACTTCGAACTCGCCTGGCCGAACCTGACGCACCAGTGTCGGCATCTCGTAGCTCACAAACAGCAGGATGTCGTCGAGGCCATCGTGATCGGCATCGAAAACTCTAAGCCCCTCTGGATTTGCCTTGAGATTCTTCAAGGTCATGCTGAATCGTTGCTGCTTGTCTCCGCCGTTTTCAGCAGTACTGTTATCCGAGGTTTTTGATTTACCAACGTCATAAATGATCCCCAGGGACTTGGTATCGTTCGCATCTTTGGAAACATAAACGCAATCGGGCCGTCCGTTTTCGTCAATATCCACAAAATCCATCGCTACTGGCTCTCCGGCCACCTCAAGCGGCTTCGGAAAAGACAGCCTCTCATCGGCGAAACTGCTCAATCCGACAACCTTTTCTTTAACGCTTAGCACCCCCAATTCGCTCTTGCCATCACCGTCAACGTCTATAGCTGAGAGACTTGTAATGTCGGCGAATGCCGGAAATCTTACCGGTTCCGCAAGACCGATTTTTTCTTGCTGTCTGTAGAAAACAAGCTCCGCCGATCCGGGATCGCTCAGAACAATATCGCGACGACCGTCACCGTCGAAATCCCCTGTTACCAAATCTCGCTTGTTGCTACCCTCACCTGAAGATAACGGATAAAGCAGAATCGGCCAATCGATGTTATCCTGCGTGCCGCTTGTGAGCTTGTAGCAGAGCAGACGTCCGCTCCTGCCGTCAATGGTTAGGATCTCCTGGCCGCTTGAACCGTCCATATCGTGAAGCCTGAATGCGAAGGGACGCTCTATAAAGAACTGTACCTGCGGACCCAGAAACCCTCCCTTAAGGCCGAATCGCACTTGCACCGGTTTCTCCGCATCGTTTGTTACCATCACGAGATCGTTTAGCTTGTCGCCGTTTAGGTCTGCAATATCAACCTTCAGTATCTGACCCGATATCGGATATTTCACGGGCTCCGCCAATGTCCCGCCTTCTTTCTGTGTCACAACATAGACACCTTCGCGGCTGGCCAGCGCCAGATCGACCTTCCCATCGCCGTTTAGGTCCTCGCACGCTAGCGCCGTTGGAAAAAGGAAGCCGTCGTCGATAGCTATTTTTCTCTTTGTTCGCCAGTTGAGCGTATGCTGCCCGGGGGCTCCCATTTCCGCTGCCTTTTGCAACAAAACATAGAGTCCCTTGGGCTCGCCATAGAAAGCAATGTCGGGCAGGCCGTCCGAATTTAAGTCGCCGCAGACAATACTATATATCTGCTGTGATAACGCTATGCTCTCTCTGTCGAAATGTGTTTGCGGCAGCAGCGTATTTATATCCGCGTCGTTGGGATCGACGGCAACCTCCGCCTCGCTTGGCCCGGGTGTCCTCCTCTGAAGTAAAACCTCGATCTTGGCTTTTCTGTTGTTAACGACCGCGATGTCGTTGAGATCGTCCCCGTTCAGGTCGATGATTTGCAGACCTGATATTCCCCACTCCAGCTTGATTATCTCTATTTCTCCGAAGCCATAATACGCCGACAGATCATTCGAATCGACCGACTCACCGCTCGCCGCAAATACTGCTGATGTAAGAAACACGATAAAAACGTAAACCGTCATCCTTGTTGACAACACAGTCATGACCTCCAAATATTGTCAATTCAAACCCGACCCTGCTTTGGCCTGCAAGAAACCATGCCTAAACTATACACTCTCCGCACAGTATCTTCAACCGCACATTTGACATGCCCTGGCTCGTAAATGCTGCAAATCGTGATTACTTCACCGTATTGCTCCATGAGCTGTATGTCGATGCTTATTTCTGCGTTTCAATCTGCACGCCGTATCCGCAGCGCAATATCATCCCTGTATGTAGGCGATTCCAACGCTCTTTCCCCGCCACTGTGATCGATTATCCCCAATCGTGCAACATCGCCTGTCTTCGTATTGATCCACTCAGCCTTATATTGCCCCTTTGGCATATTAATTACCAGCCGCACTTTGCTGCCGCCGCTGATGTAGATCGCATAAGCCCTGCCTTTATCCACTAAAGCTTGAACCTTGGCTTCTTTTGGTTTTACATCGCGAATAAACGAACGGTCCGACCTCATCCTCACAAAGTCGAAACTATTGATAAAATCACTGAGTATCCGCAATTGTTTGCGTAGAACCGCGCCACCACCGCCTGGAGCCTTGTTCTCTGCCGTTCCATCCTCATGGCCTACCGCGAAGGAATAGTCAAGGTTGTCGTAGATCGCTCCGCCCGCGAGGATAAATTTCCAGCCTTCGAGCCTGTAGGCCTTTGGTTCGCTGCCCGCAAATCCCGTCTCGTCATCACCCAGAACGCGCCCCAGCCCGTAGTTGTCACTCGCCGCTTCAGGTTTTGCATAGTGAAAATTAAATATTGAGACCGCTGGATTGGGCTTAGCTATCTTCTGGTAATTATTCGCTATATTCTGGGCGATCAGATGCTTGTGCTCGAAATCTTTCTCAGCATTAGTTATAACCCCTGTTATATGCGCCTGCCATTCGAGAGTCACTCCGCCAAAGTATGGTTCATTGCATATCTCATAATAAAGATTATCAAATCCCTTGAGTTCACCCACAATCCTGCGAACCATCTTATCCTGTACCGCCTGTAGATTCGCTTCCTTCAGCGCATAGACTTCCGTGCGTCCGCACTTACCCACACCGTTGATATTGTTGGACGCCTTCATTGGGCTCAAATTCCACATGCCCTCCTCGTAGAAAGGGCAAAACAGCACCAGCTCGACAACAACACCTCTCCGTCCCGCCTCCGCCACAAAGTCCCGCAGCCGGTCGAAATAGGCGCCGTTCCATCTGTCCAGGTCGAACTTATTCCCGCCGTTCGCATATCCAGCCGTATCGCTTCTCGCCCATGGACAAACCAAATCGCCTTTCGCAGGCCCCAGCGTATTGTGCTGTATATTGAACGCGCCGGGCGGTTCGCAATACGCTCCGGTGAAGGTCCTTGTCAGGTTGAATCCGCATGATTCCAGTTTATTAAGGTACTTGCCATAATCGAATGCCCTGTTCAAAACCGCCCCATAGTGTTCGCCGGAAGTTATCAAAATTGTTGGCTTACCTCGCCATTGCAAATAATGAGCGTTACCATTGTGCAACCGAATAGGCGCAAATGAGATGCTGGCATTTGCCGTCGTACAGTACGGCGCAGCTCCAGCCAGTACTGCAAAGATGATAATCCAGAAAAAAAACATTCGGATTTGTTCGATTGCACCGCTCATCTTCCTTCGCAAACCATGATGTACATCAGCAGTTTGTTTGCACATTTCGTTTCTCCTCAATGCCCATCATAGAGTAATACACGCTGTCATTCAGTCAAAACATGATGCAAAGAATTCTATCGCATTTTGCGCACAATACAATCCCCTGATCGCGCCCGTCAATCCGATGACATGTGATTTGTGTGCTAATTGTTGGAAAATGGCGAGTATTGGTAGATGTGCTGCATCATGCTAACGCAGCTTGCCTTTGATCGCATCGAGTTGCTTTTGTGTTACCTTCGCTCCAAGCTGCTTTGCCGTGCTGATGTGTTTCCACGCTAGGTCATATTTGCCCAGATTATAAAGGCATACCGCAAAACCGTAGTGTGCATCAGCAAACTTCGGGTCGAGCTTGAGGGCATTCTGATACGCTGCATTGGCTTGTTCGTACATGCCCTTATTTGAGTATGCCGCCCCGATGTTATAGTTGATCGAAGCATCTTCGGGCACTATCAAAACAGCCTTGCTGTACAGTTCGATGGCCGAGTCATATTGCTCTTGTTTGAAATAGGCGTTGCCAAGGTTTATAAGGGCGGGCAGTACGTTCGGATTGTAACCAAGCACCTTCTGGTACGCCTGCATTTCCTCCTTCACGAGTCCAAGCTTGTTATAGCATTGTGCCAGACCGCATCCCGCCTCGACCAGATTCGGTTTTATTCCCAGCGACTTCTTGTAGTACCTGATGGCCTCCTTATGCTTGCCCATCTGGAGATACACGTTGCCAAGCTGACTCTGGCAATCGGCTTCGTCGCCTCCGATACTCATCAGGTTCTTCAATTGTGATATTGCCTGCCCATAACTTTTCTGCTTGCAATAGGCCCTGGCCAGGTTCTTGTGAGCATCTGGAAGTTTCGGATCGATTTCGAGGGCCGAAAGATATTCACTGATTGCGTAGTTGGTCCAGCCTCGTTCAGTGTAGGCATTGCCAAGGTTGTTGTGCGTTTTAGCGTCGTTGGGATTGATCTCGAGCGCCTTGTCGTACTGGTATATCGCCTCGGCTAACTGGCCTTTTGTAAGGTAGGCGTTCCCGAGGCTCGAACGTGATTCGGATAACACTGGATTGATCTCAACCGCCAGCTCTAATGTTTCCAGTGCGTAGTCGTTATCACCAATGTCACTATATACTATCCCGAGATTGTTGAAGAAGCACCCCAGCGTCTGAATATTATTGAGGTTCTTCATGTAGATGCTGTCCCTGACGCCTTCGGGTACGTTGTACTTGGTTATGTAGTATTCGTCGGTTGGAGTGGCGCCCTGGGCCACGGTCTCGATGTTGAAACGAGCCCGCTTGTCTTCATACCTGACAAAGAAGTGTCCCGGAACGACGACGCCGTACAATGGAAGTCCGAGCCGTTCTCCTATCGACAGATAAAGCACCGACAAGCTCAGGCAGTACCCTTGCCGTTTCTCTAAAACCGTGTGCAGGAACAAATCGTTCGGATCGTTCGCCTCGCTTACCGCTTTGAATCCAAGCTCATCGAACAGATACTCGTTAACGACCTCAATCGCCCGGAAATTCGTTTTTATCCGCCTTTCCTGCAGTCTTTTCTGTATCTCCAGCGCCATATCGTCGAGTTCCGACAGGCATCGCCGTCCGTACACGACATCGCTCCATCGCTCGGAGATGATAAGCGCCGCCGTTGCCAGATCGACCTCCTCAGGTCGCAGCCTCAACACCCGCTCGATCGATTTTACCCGCAGGCCTGGAAGGTTCTCATTTGCCAGCGAACAATACGCCGTTGTGGCAAAATGGCCTTGCCACATCATCAAACACAGTATCACTGCAAACGCTCGTTTCATCCTTTTCCCAGCTCCATTTGTCACCTGCGTTGGCGCGACATTATATTTCTGACATTCCTCATCTTATGGCCTGGTGTAAGTCTATATTAGTAAGGATTTTATCGTCAAGATAGGCCTTGCACTTTCCTGTTTTAGCCACACATGGTTGAAAATCAGCCCCAATGGCCAGATAACTGTTGTACAATCTAATTCCCAGAGCTATCCTATTCAACGTAAATCCTTGTTTCTTGGAGAAAGACAATGACAGATGATAACTCAATCAGACATACCCTTCTTCGATCTGCTTTGTTCAAACAGACGTATTTGGGTGCATTCCTCTCGCTGCTAATATTTGCCGTAATCTTTATCTCTTCCTGTCGTACAGGCCCGGACGCTGCCTCTGATTCAGATCCTGACAAAGATGCACAAGCCATCCAGGCGGATCTTTTCACACTCCTCGACGGCGAAACGCTCGGCCAATGGCAGATCACCGACTTTACCGACCATGGTGATGTCGTCGTCAAAGATGGTGCAATTCACCTGCCGAAAGGCAATGACATGACCGGTGTCACATGGACCGGCCCCGTTGTTCGCATGAACTACGAACTCACGCTTGAAGCTATGAGGGTCGAAGGCTCCGATTTCTTCTGTGCTCTTACCTTTCCCGTCGATAGCAACTCCTGCTCGCTGGTTCTCGGCGGTTGGGGAGGTACACTCTGTGGTATATCGAACCTGGACTACTATGACGCCGCCAATAACGAGACGACGAGCGCCATAGACTTTGAGAATGGCAAGTGGTATCACGTCCGCGTTCTGGTGGTTCCTGGAAAGATGCAGGCCTGGGTGGATGGTGAAGAGATTGTCAACGTCGAAACTGCCGGTCGTCGCATCGACACGAGGTTCGAGGTTGACATGTGCAAGCCCCTTGGTTTGGCAAGCTGGCAAACCTACGGCGCCATCCGAAATATATGGGTCAGAAAGGTTCCTCCACAGCCCGAAATCACTCTTTAGCTTGACATTTTTTTGCTGATTCAGACAGATTGCCCTGATTCTAAGAAGTGATTACGCGCCTCAATAGCTAAATCGAGACATCTGCCGTTCAGTTATACATCCTCGATGGGAATAACAGGGGGCCTGTCCCTGAACAGGTCGATGTCCATCCAGCGGTTTGACTTGAATCGCCAACGATTCGCAAGTCCCACCGATATGACACTGCACGATGCTGCGATCCACGGACCAACCGCGCCAAGCTGTGGCCAAAGCGTAACCACGAGCCATCCGCCTAAACCGAGCACAAACAAGGCCCCGGCAGCAGAGATCAAAGCCAGCCATAAGGTATCTCCAGCCCCACGCAGCGCCCCCGTGTAAATTACACTGACTGCATGGAAAGCCTGGTAGAAAGCTGCACAAATCAGAATCTGGGCTCCGATCTTCACCACGTCGGCGTCATCCGACCAGAAACGCATCAGCGAATCCCTGAACACGAAGAAGCATATTCCGACCACCCCCATGTAAGCGATTGCGATTCGCAAACAGGTTCGCGTTTGCTTCATCGCGAGCTTCTTGCGATCCGAGCCAATAGCTCTGCCTACCGCCGCCGTCAACGCCATAGATAATCCAACTATGGGCATGACGGACAAGTTTGTATACGATAGTACAGCACTTGTAGCCGCCAGCGCCTCCTGGCCGAACTGCCCGACCAGCCCGGACAGCACAACGCCCCAAAGGGCGACATTGACCATCAGCCCAAACCCGGCTGGCAGACCCACCCTGAGTAGATCGTGCATTCTCCTGAGGTTGATTCCTAACGTTCGCCTGCTTCTGTAATCCGTTGCAACGTTGCTTCCAAGGTACATGCTCATGTTTACGATTGCCGCAACGCTGATCCCGATAAAAGTTCCCCACGCCGCTCCCGCTATCTCCATACGAGGAAAACCGAACTTGCCGAAAATCAGCAGGTAGTTGGCTACGATGTTCACTACCTGTCCGGATAACGATGCCCACATTGTGATAACGGGCCTGTGTATGCCCATAAAGAACTGGTTACTCGACCAGTTCACAACGGCTACAAGCTGAGCAATCAGTAGAATCCGAAGATATATTACCTCGAGCCCGACAATATTCTCAGGCTGGCCAAGAAGGTGAAATATTGACGCAGCATGTGGCCAAACCACAACGACCACGACAAGACTGTACGCCACCGCCATATACAGTGTTTGCCAGAAGTAGTTACTGCAGCCCTCTCTGTCGTTTCTACCAAGGCTCTGGCTAACATAGGCGTTCAGGCTTGCCATGGCCCCCAGAACAAATCCCCCGGGAACAAACGCTACGAAACTGGCTGGCAATACGGCCGCCAGCGCCTCCTCGCCAAGCCTCGACACCATGAACCTGTCAACGAACTGCATGATCGTGAACGACACCGTCGATACGATCATAGGCGCCGAGAGCCTCAGCATATATGACAGGGAAGTTTCGTCCTCCAGGTTATCTGGCCGCAGCAGAGACGACTTGTCCGACATCAATTGTCCCCCCGTCCGCTCAGTTGCAACCTTTCAAGCAGGGTATCTTGTGAAATCCCCGACACTTGGATGCGCTTCACCGGAGACGTATGGCCCGATACTACGCTTATGCAATTCTTCTTGACCCCAAGTATTGCCGCAAGACACTCGCCGAGGCATTTATTCGCTTTGCCCTTCTCCGGAGCAGCCGATACGCGCACCTTCAACATATCCCCGTGCAATCCGCTGATCTCCGTCCTGCTCGCGCCAGGCACAACCTTCACGCCAAACACCACTCCATCGCAAACTTCTTCTATCGTAAGATTGGCCATGTGCCCCCAATGGTATATGCTCCCTGTCTCAAAGCTCGAATTCCGAAACACACCAACTACATTTCCCGGATATTCGTGCCTATCGCTAATTGCACATACTTTTCTATTTGCTCGGCAAGCTCGTTCAACGACTCCAATTGAAAATCCTCGTAGTGTCCTTGAATGAGATCACCGTCCATCGCTCGTCTTGCAATCCTGACCCGTATTATGGATGGATCCTTCTGACCCCGGCTAAAGTCGCTATCCTTATGCTCGGTTAGTTCCACACGCCAGTCCTCGCTGATAAAAACCAGGCACTTGCCGGTAAAAACCGCCGTCGGGAAAAAATCACACAACAGTTTAAGAGTTTCCATATATCAAATCCTGCTACCCAGGCAATCCGTACAAAGCATGGGATTGATTCTTAATTACCTTTAGTTCAGGGTAAAAACCTGTTAATTTATTCACTTTCAGTTTTTAACATTTACGACTAATACGCAAGGTTACTTGTTCATGTGCTTGGAATATTTCAACCAGGCGCCCATCGTACGTTTCAAATTATCGTATGCATCGCCTCCGATGCCGTATCCCTGGAATCCTATCGGCCCGTTATACCCGCATTCACTGAGAGTAATTAAAAAGCCGGAGATATCGAACGTGCCCTGGTCCAGAGGCTGTATCAGCTTTTTCCAGTCCTTGCCTGCCTTGTCGGAGCCGTTTATCGTAACAAGGAACAAGTGAGGCATAGCCATCTCGATCAGCGAACGAGTATCAAGCTCACTTCCCACCATCAGCCAGTGGCAGAGATTGAACGTTACGCCGACATTCCGTTTATTCACCTTCTCCGCGATTCGCACAGCATCTTCTACGGTTTCCACAAAGAAACCCGTATGAGGATACAGAGCTACGCGCACTCCCTTTTCCTCCGCCATCTCGGCGATCTCTTGGATGATCTTGGCTGCCCGAGCATCATCATCCTCTGACGTGGCCTTGTTCTTCTTGCCCAGCACGTACAGCCACAGTATTGTGTTCCGGCCCTTGAACGTCTTGACAGCATCCTTAAGATTCGGATCGTATTTCTGTTCCGCGTCTATGTTCACACCAACATAGGTGTTGTATAAACGCAGTCCTTTCTTGTCTAGTTCAACGAGCAGGTCCTCCAGTCCATTAACGCCTGTTGTACCGAATCCGGAATATCCAAGCTCGTCGAGCACGGCAGCCCGTTTCTCCGGCGTCTCGTGCTTGCCGTCGCGAAGAGCCGTATCCATAGCAAAGAACGGCAGGGGCCCTGCAGGCTCGACCCACACATTCCGATACGCCACTGGCCCGTGGTCCCCCTGGAACATAAGCGGCCCCGATGGCTTTTCATCATTATACGCGCTGGCCCGCGTTGGCCCGTACAGCTCAAGATCTTCATGCACGATAACGCCGTTATGCACAACCTTTTCAAATCGTGCATTCGACAGCTTTTTGCCTGCCTTGTCGAAACGCGGCGCCCTGAAAACCACGTCAAATGTTTGCCATTGTCCTGGCGGCCGGGATGCGTTGACCTGCGGCGAATGGCCCTCGAAACCCTTGGGATTTTTGCTTTCATCCCATCGCTGATAAATCCCGCCACACTCGATACCGGGATATTCAGACTGCTTTCCCCAACTGTCGAATACCTGTATTTCGTATCGCCCCTGGAAATAAACCCCCGAATTTGACCCCTTAGGCACCATGAACTCGATATGTGCCCGCACATCCCCTAATTGCATTTTGCTCAATAAATGACTCGTATTACCTTTAGGGCCGTTCAGAAGAGTACCCTCCCCGGGCGTACTGCTAAGAAGCTTGTCGTCCTTCGGATTAAGAAACACATCGCCTACAACTTCCCACTGTCCTGTGTTGCCCTTCAGTTGTGAAAAATCAGTACTGGTCAGATAGAATCTGTTGGACCTGCTACTCTGGACCGTGGCCGCCGTCGAATTGCTGCATAGCACAGCCCACACTGATACTATCGTGATTAAATATAAAACAGTCTTATGTTTCATGCTCGTTCCCATAGCCCGATCCCTCGTGAAAATTGTTATCTTTTCACTATGCCTATCACGATATTAGATCAAATAGTCAATAATAAATAATCAATAGAAAATTCAAAGGTGCCACGGGCTTCGCATCGATCTTGACAGCATCCTGTTTGCCTGCTCATCATTAGCGAACTCTTCCTTATCAGGATTCCACTGCAATCTGCGACCTAATTGCATCGAGATGTTGCCTATATGCGCAATTGTAAAGCACCTTTGCCCAATCTCAGGCGGGAAATAGCAATCCTTCCGCGATTTCACGCAATCAAGGAAATTACGCTGTTCGCCGCCTTTGCAAGTGTACAAATGAATCTCATTCGGTCCGATCACAGAATCCAGAATCGACTTTGGCTCTGCCTGTAGAGGGGCTCGCCATCCGCGATTGCCAATCCAGCCTTCCGTTCCCTCGAATTTCAAGCTTGGCGTTCCCGATGTGACAATCAGCTTCACACCATCGGCATACTTATACTCGATCTTATACTCCTTGGCCGTGTCATACAGACCTCCCTCACAGAACACTCCCTCGCCTTCAACCTCAACCGGCCCTGTGTGCTCGCTATTATTTCCCCATTGTGCCCCATCCAGCAGATGTGCCCCCCAGTCCGTGAACATCCCACCTGAATAATCCTGTATCCAGCGAAAATTCCAGTGAATCCGATCCTTGTTATATGGAGCATAAGGAGCAGGCCCTAGCCACATATCGTAGTCGAATCCCTCAGGCACAGGCTGTGGTTTCGGATCGCCTGGTTCACCCGGCCCGCTCGGCAGTTCTACGCGAATCGTATGCACTTTCCCGATTCTTCCATTGCGAACCAGCTCGCACATCCGATGATACTCATAAACCGACCTGTCCTCCGTAGACCATTGAAACACTCGATTGTAGCGCTTCATCGTCTCGACCAACTGCCTGCCCTCAGCGATTGTCAGAGTAGGCTTCTCGCACTCGACATCTTTGCCCGCCTTGGCTGCCATAATCGATATAGGCACATGCCAGTGATCGGGCGTCGATATCATCACCGCATCGATGTCACCCCTTGCAAGAATATCGCGAAAATCAGGATAAGTTGTGCAGTCCTTATTCCCGTATTTCTCATTAACAAGATCGCGCGCCTGATACATCCTGGCATGATCCACATCGCACACTGCAACCGCCTGCGCATCCTTCTGTGGAAGGAAGCTCTTTAGGTTCATATTTATACCGTGGTCACCCGTCCCGATAAATCCAATTGTAATCCTCTCGCTGGCCGCCACTGCGCCCGCATTACCCAAAGCCGCCCCAGGGACAATATAAGGAAAACCTACTGCGCCAACTGCAATTCCCGCCCCGGCTCTCAGAAATGACCGCCGGGTGATATGTTTATTTGGCCTCATCAAAAAACCTCCAGCCCTTTCTTATTGAAGAAAATGGAACGGGCGTTTCTATGCATTAAGCGTCTGCCTTCTCACCGGATAGCAGTTCAGCCGTGCAACTTAAAACGACAGCAACACCTGCCAGATATATACGTAACCCAGCGCATCGAAATCTTCCCAAATCTTCTTCACAAGTTCAGCGTCACCTGTGAGTTGTGGCAGTTCTTTGAGCTTCTCTTCCCAGGGAATACAAACGCCCGGCTTTCTGTCGATCTTCTTCTTTTCGCCCATTGAAATGGCCCCTTAAAATTCTCGTATCTCTTCGAGTCTGAAGAACTCTAACAAAACCAGTATTATTCTTCTTGTCATTCCCACGAAAGCGGGAATCCAGGATGTTTTGTTAGAATTCCTAATACACGCCATATTCGCGAGTAAATTCCGTCATCGCCTTCATATTTTCAATCTGCGCATCATTTTGCACGATTGCACTGGCGTCCATGATATATCCGCCATCACCAGCGACGCCGTCTATAATCTTCTTACATTCCGTCCGCACTTCATCAGGAGTCCCATACCCGAGCAAAACATTTGGCAGACCGCCGCTCAGGCAGAACTTATGCCCGATCTTTTCATGCACCTTGAAAATGTCCCCATTATCGACATGATACACAATACACCCATCAGGCAGCTCCGCGAACGAATCCAGATGCGCATCCCAGTTGCCCTCCGCATAGAACAGCACCTGATGGCCGTGTTTCCAAATCTCCTCGATAATCGGCCTGACCGTAGGCCAATAGAAATTTTTGAAATGATCCATATTCACAAAAGGCACGCACCCTCTATGCATCCAATAGCCGATAGGCACATTCTTCTCCGGATCGGCCCCCGAAAGCGCCACATGACACAAATGAGGCATCAAAGCTTCGCACGCCGCCATCACCTTCTTAGGCCTCTCCTGCAGATCGGTCAGCAGCCCCAGATACCCTCGAAGCTTGTCCGCAATAATATCCAGAGGCGCCTTGAAAATCCCCGCAATTGCCGAGACCGTACCCGATTCGCTCCTCAGCTTTGCGCACTGTGGCCCGAAGGCTGTGAAATAGTTCATCATCGCCATTCCGCCCTTGAGAAAGGACAGATTGTTGCGAAACGTTGTCGGCTCGCCAATCGCCGCTACATCGTTGGACGCCCGCGGAAGCCAAACATTGAACAGAAAACCCGTCGGATCCTCGATAAGTGCATCATACTCATCGGGCTTCATAAAAGCCTGCTCCTCCGGCGGTTCACGGTACTGAAATCCCTTGTCCGCAGGGACATGAATCCCAGGCACCCCGTAGTATTTCAATCCGATCGCTTCGGTCAGCCCCGTCCAAACATAGACCATATTGGCTACTACCGCGTCCCAGTCGAAATCCGCCGCACACTTACACGCCGCGTCAAATGCCTTGTTGTAATCGTGGGCTACTTCCTGGCACGTATAGCCCGTGTATTTGGCCACAAACTCAGCAACAAACGGCCGAATCGGAATCATATCGGGCTTCCCGTTCCGCATCGCCGTCACATACCGCTTCATTCGTGCCTGGTAAAGCTTTTCCATATCTTTAGCCATTTTTTCTGTGCTCCTAATAGGGATATGGCAGTCGTTCATCGCGGCGGTATGAAACAAGCCCCGTCTTGCTGCTAAAAGCAAAATCCCAAGCAAACGAGACTGCTTCGGCTCAATACCACCGCGGCAACACCATGATTCTCCACACAAAAATACCCGACCGAAGCCTCAACGTCAAGCAGGGTCTCCCTTGACTGCTTATTCATCAAGCGAAATCATTTCCGCCTGTCCGCCCTCACGCTCTACCCTGCACACGATGTTCCCCTTGCTGTGCATACCTCCTGCGTCCATGATCGCATTATCGAGGGCCGGAAGAAGGGCGGTAAACTCTCCATCTCGGAGCTTAACGCTTAACACATATCCGCCCTCGACTTTCTCGATCCTGGACTCCTCCGGCGTCTTCTCGCTTGCTCTGTGAGGGCGATACAGCGTCACGAATTCCACTTCCCTTTGTTCTTCGGTAGTCGTCGCCGTCAGGTGCCACTCCCGCAGCTTGATTCGTGGCCGAGGATTAGGATCGTACTGATCGGTCTGCTCGAAGTTCAAACCGCTCGGCGTTAGAAAGTCAATGTCACACACAACGTCACCATTCGTCACCACTACATCATGCTGACCGCTCACCTTCATCTTATTGACCGCGTGCAGCCAGTACTCAAATTTGGATGCTTCCTTCGTTGCCAGCCTGTCATACACAACAACCAGCTCGGGCTTGACGAAGATCACCGCCCGTGTGAACCGTTCCAGGGGACGCTCATAAGCCCTGCCCGCCTCGCCGACAACTATATCAACGCCTGGTGTCGTTTTGAACGCGATGATCTCTCCCTGTGCTTTGGCGGTCCGTCTTCCTTGTCCCCGCCCGTTGACGGTTATATTATTGACCGACCGCGTACTCCACATCCAGTTCTTATGATGGTCACTGCCATAGCTGTCCCTGTAACCGGAGCGAACCAATAGCCTCTCTCCATACGCCCACAGCAGAAACGAATTATTCGCCTCGTACCCATGCGATTGTGTCCCGAACGGGCTCGACTTGAACACAACCTGAACATCCTTCGCTGCATCTGTCAAAGTCGTATTCAGATAAGCCTGCCCGATACCTCCGAACAATCTCGAGCAGGGCAGGTTATCCGGCGATTGCGCTTCGACTGTCGGCAATGCCCCTCTGATAAAACCGATATACCCACCTGCAGTTTTAGACCCGCCCATCTGTTCCACATACCACTGCCAGTGACCATTTCCCGCCTGAGCAGCGAATGTACTAACCAGCGGCACATTTTGACTGGCTCTTCGCTTGGCGCACAGATCGCCCAAACCGCCTCCGACCTTACCGGGTGGCATCAGATACATCGCAAAATAACCCGCCTTCGAA
>CAZYMD010000097.1:6207-18794 GCA_964649005.1 uncultured Pirellulales bacterium | reverse complement strand
ATCGCCATGGCACAGAGTGGCCAGAGGACTCTGATTATCGATGCCGACTTCAGAAGGCCTTCCCAGCATCAGATATTCGGAATAGACAAGAAAGTTGGGCTCTCTGGCGTATTGGCGGGCAGCCAGACACTCGCAGGGGCAATACGCCGAACGTTCACAGAAAGTTTGCATATTATGACGTGTGGCCATGATGTTGCAAATCCTTCGGAGTTACTGGGTAGCGATGAATTCCGAGATATATTGACGTCATTAGCCGGCATGTACGACCGCATTATCATCGACGCGCCTCCCGTTATGTCCGTCACCGATGCCTGTATTCTCGCAGCGATCACTGACGTGACAATGCTGGTCCTTAGGGCGAATCTTTCCACACGCAGAGGCGCGCGCGCCGCACATGATGCCTTGCTCCGAATCGGAGCCAATATCCTCGGTGTAGTCGTAAATGATGTTTCATCAAAAAATGGAAACTACGCTTATTATGGTTATAGCGACTCCTACGACCGCAGGACCACAAAACCGACAGCAATTAAATCCGAAACTGATAACAAGCCCGCATTCGCAGGCCAGACACTCACAATGGAGGCGTCTCGATGATATGGCCGACCCCTGGGAATCCTGCTACCGGAAAGATTGAACGCCGATTTGATCGAGCGATTGATGTTCTATTGCTTGCCTTGTTGCTATTTGCCCCTCTAACATTCGGAGTTGTTGAGGCCTGGAGTGAGCAGGTGGTAGTGGTCCTTGCAGCAGCTATTTCAATTACATTCGCTACCAAACTCGTCGTTGTCAGATCGCCCCGTTTTCTCTGGTCCTGGACATACGTTCCCATAGCAGTCTTCATTGGCCTAATTGTCTTTCAACTGATCCCGCTCCCCGCAGGATTGGTCAGTGTTATTTCCACCAATACAGCAACTATCAAAACAGAGCTGCTGAGTGACTTGCCCAACGCCGAACGGGTTTTGTCCAGAATGAACCTCACCTTCTATCCTCATGCCACCAAGCACGATCTGCGTCTGATCATCTCTATAGCCGGTGTGTTTGTAGTGGTGGTCAACACATACCGCACGCCAAGCCGGATCAAGAGACTTCTAATGGCTATCGCAACTATAGGCGGCTCACTTGCACTACTGGCTTTCGCGCAGGATATCTTTGGAAATGGCAGAATCTACTGGTTTGTCCCGACCTACGGACAAGCCTGCTCAGGCCCCTTCGTTAATCACAGCCACTACGGCCAGTTCATGAACCTCTCAATCGGAGCTGCGTTGGGACTGATCTTCGTCCAGCTCCATGAAGCCTTTGCGGGCACGAAGATTACCTCGCCAATCGTAGCCGACTATCTCAGCTCGGCCAAAGCGAAGCTCATCTGGATTCTCGCAGCCATGATAATTCTCAGTGCAGCCACAATCTTCATCTCTTTAACCAGAGGGGGCATGGTCAGCCTGCTAATCGCCGGAGCGTTCACGACCTTGCTGCTAAGCTCACGCCAATCGCTCAAAGGTCGCTCCTGGATCATGGCCCTGATGGTTCTGGGAGCGTTTATCTGCGTGTTGTATATCGGATTCGACGCAGTATACGACAGATTGGCGACTCTTCGCGAGATACACCATTACAAAGGCCGTTGGCAAATCGTAAGAGACATCTGCACCGCCTGGACCAAATTTCCCATTTTCGGCACAGGCATGGGCACACATGAAGTTGTCTATCCTATGTTCGATAGATCGACAATAGCATCACTGGCGAGCCATGCCGAGAACGAGTACGCACAGGCAGCCGAGGAGACTGGATTGGTGGGATTGATATCTCTGGCCGCCTTTGGAGTCTTTGTCTGGACCAGCTTCGCTCGCAGCATCCGAAAGACCCGTACTCCAATTTACACAGCCGCCTATGGCCTTGGCTTTGGCCTGCTCGCAGTCACACTGCACAGCTTCAGCGATTTCGGCCAGCATCTGCCTGCTAATGCGCTGCTTACAGCGGTGTTTTGTGCATTATTGTTGTCCCTGACTTCCATTGAAAGAAACAATGAAGAGAAAAGCAGTACCCCCCATGCGCACTCAGGATTTTTCATCAGGCGGGTGTTTCCCATGGCTTTGATTACCGGTGCATTTGCCTGGGCTCTTTGGAGCGCCAACGGCGCCAGGCTCGCCGAGACACATTGGCACAGGACATTAGCCGCCGAACAACAGCTCATGGAAGCTAATTGGAACGGAACCGACGAGCAGTACAGGCATTTAATTTCGAGTGCGTCTGCCGCGTCCGAAGCTGACCCGGATAATATCAAATATCGCCACTGGCTGAATGTCTACCGCTGGCATTCGATAAGTCGTCTAATTGATCCGAATTCGGGCGATGTCCTGATTAGCGAGCAAACAAGAGAATTTGCCCGCAGGATCGCGATTGAGCTGAGTCAGGCGAGGGTTCTGTGCCCAACCTTCGGAGCCACGTGGTCTGTACTGGGCCAGCTTGAATCACATGTACTCCATGAAGGCGACGGTGTCTGCCACATAAAAACGGGCTATCGTCTGTCGCCTTGTGACGCCACCGCCTGCTTGTTAGCGGCTCAGCTTGAGGCGGACACAAACAATACCGACAGTGCATTTGCCATGCTCAAGCGAGCGCTCCTGTTGGATGGAAAACTTTTCAGCGACATAGCAGTCTTCTGTACCACCCATATGAACCGGGCTGATTTCGCTGTAGAGCTTGCGGCCGACAGCACGCACCGTCTGAGCTGCGTTGCGAATATTCTTACTAACAGTTCAGAGTACGGACATCTCGCTCAGGAAGCTCGATCTCAGATAGTCAAGCTGCTTGAATCAAAATGCGAACAGGACGATGCTCCCGCTTGGGCCTTTGCGTCTCTGGCAAGTATTTACAAACGAAGAACAGACAATGAGGCGGCGCTGGAATACTACAGGCGTGCAGTCGCACTCGATTACGGGAACATTCACTGGCGTTTATCGCTGGCTGAGCTGCTTGCTGATGTGGGGGCCGTACCTGAGGCCATCCATGAGGCAAGAATATGTTTAAGGCTCAGGCCGCAATTTGCCACTGCAAAAAGACTTATAGAGAAGCTATCTGTCCGTTCGGATGGATTCGAGCGGCCTTAATTGGCTGGCGCGGGTCGGGGCGTCACATGCACGCTTCTCCACCTGTTAGTAAAAGATGCCCGAACGCTACGAGTTGTACTTTCACGGTCGAAAAATTATGCAAGTTTACATTTTCACTTACTGCTTTGCCTTGCTTCTGTCTTGTGGACTAACTCGGCAGGTTATCCTATGGGCCGGACGCCACAATATGGTGGACCACCCCAACGCACGTAATGTCCATATTAAGCCTGTTGTGAGCTTAGGAGGAATTGCTATCTTCGCCGGCGCCGTACTCGCCATACTGTCAGCCCTGCTAATTTGGAATGCTCTGGGAGAGCAATTTGGCCGTATGAGAGTAAAGATCATCACCTTGCTCGCAGGATCGACAATCGTCTTTATCACCGGCCTCTACGATGACATCAAGCACGTCAGAGCCGTTGTGAAGCTTACTGCCGAGATAGTCGCAGCCCTTGCTGTGTGTGTCGCCGGAGCATACATCCGTGAGATTCACGTGCGCGATCTAATTACGATTCATTTGGGGTGGTGGGGCTGTCCGATCACAGTTTTATGGATCGTCGGAATCACCAATGCCGTAAACATGATAGATGGTTTGGATGGTCTTGCAGCAGGCATAGCGGCAATTGCCTGTGGTGTTATAGCCGCGATTTCTTTGTGGCAGGGCGATGCAATGTTGGCGGTTATCATGCTGGCCCTGCTGGGTTCCTTGACGGGTTTTCTATTCTTCAATTTCCACCCGGCAAAGATTTTCATGGGGGATTGTGGCAGTCTCTTGTTAGGCTTCGTGATTGCGACAGCATCAATCTTGGCGGCTAACAAGGCCGATGCGCTGGTCGGCATAGGTCTACCTGTCCTTGTGCTTGGTATCCCCATCTTCGACACACTCTTTAGCATGTTGCGAAGATTCCTGTATCGCCGGGGTATAATGTCGCCGGACCGAGCGCACTTTCATCATTGGCTCCTGGACCTTGGCCTGAAACAGCATCAAATCACCATTGCAGCATATCTAATTACACTGACCACATCAGGATTAGGATTGCTCATGTTCCCGGCACAAAGCATAGGCTCTGTAATGATCCTGATATCTTGCCTTATGCTATTGTTGCTAACCTTCCACTTGGTGGGCGCAGTTCGATTGCACGAAGTGCCAACCGGTATCCGCAAACGAGTAGAGTTACACCACAAACTGCGCACCGAGCGCAGGGCTTTCGAGGAAGCACAACTATGTTTTCGAAATGCTAAGACATTTGACAAGTGGTGGCGGGCGGTATGTAAAGCTGCATCGCTGATGGATTTGGCCTGGATTTCGCTAAAGACTATGGATGAGAGCGGCCGGGTGGAACAATATCTCCTGCGAACATTCAACTCTACATCGGACACACCGAGAATAGTGATAATGATCGTTCCGTTTGGCGGTGACCGGAAAGACAGACAGCAATTCGAGTTGGCCATTCGGGTCGACGGTTCTATTGAAGCTACCGGCCGGAAAGCCACTTTCTTTGCACGACTGCTTGATGAGCACGCTGTAGAAATCCCTCAATACCTGAAATACAAACCAGCATCGCCGTGTTTTGCTGACATTATAGGTCTTTTAGGCGATTCAGTAATTGACGAGCAATTATTAGCCGCCAACCTGACAGGTGACTCCATGGCAATAACAAGTGCGGGGAACTGGTCGAGATAGACCTGTTTGGGCAAAACAAAAGGCCTAATCAACTTCATTCGATCCCACGTAGTGCTCTCAAACAGCCGGAATCAGCGTCAAACAGCAGTACGGGACTTAAAAACGCCAAATGCAGTAGCCGTAAATTTGCCTTGACAAACGCTTTGCCGTGGGCTATTTAAGTTCTTTTTTGACGTTCTGTTCCGAAGTGAATGTTCTGGAGTAGTCATTAATGTTACCAGTAAAGAAGACAAGTAAGACGCGAACCCGGACCCGGCGGAGTCATCATGCACTTCGGGCGGTAAACTACTCGCTTTGCAAGCGTTGCGGTGAGGCGAAACTGCCACATGCAGCGTGCGAAAAGTGTGGTTATGTGAATCCAAAGATCACGCTGAAGCTGGGCAAGGAGGAGAACAGCTAAAGAATGCGGATTGCGATTGACGCAATGGGAGGCGACCACGCGCCTGATGAGATAATCGCTGGGGCGTTGGAAGCAGTTGATTGCCTCGTCGAAGACGATGAGATAATACTCGTCGGTATCGAGGATAGAATAGAAAAACAGCTCGGTCGTTCGGGTTCTGCGCGAAGAGCGATTAGTATCGTTCATGCGCCTGATGCAATCGGCATGGACGAATCGCCGATTGAGAGCCTGCGCAACAAGCCCAAAAGCTCTATTGGTGTTCTGGCGAAGATGGCCAAGCATGGACGGGCTGATGCAGTGATCTCTGCAGGTAATACTGGCGCATGCGTTGCTGCGTTCCAGATGCGGATGCGGAATCTGCCCGGGGTTAATCGTCCGGGTATTGCAGTAGTGTTTCCAACTTTCGAGGGCCCCGTAACATTGTGTGACGTTGGGGCCAATATTGCGTGCAAACCGATTCATCTCTATCAGTACGGTTTAATGGCCAGCATTTATTCAAAGTATGCACAGGGCGTAGAGAATCCACGAGTGGGATTGATGAGTATCGGTTCCGAGGACGCCAAAGGCAATGAGGTTGTCAAGAAGGCCAGGGAACTGCTCAAGTCGGACAAGAGAATCAATTTCATCGGGAACATCGAGGGCCGCGATATTTTCCGAGGGGTTTGCGATGTGGCCGTATGCGAGGGTTTTGTTGGCAACGTCGTTCTAAAAATCACCGAAGGCCTTGTCGAGGGCTTGTTCAAGGCGATAAAGCACGAGTTGATGACAGAGAAACTCCGACTCGTAATGAAGTTCAAGCCTGTGATGACAAGGATATACAAGAAGTACGATTACAACGAGTACGGAGGAGCGCCTCTACTTGGCACGAATGGCACCGCGTTGATATGCCATGGATCAAGCAAGGCCAGGACGATACGCAATGCCGTTATAGCCGCCAAGCGGCTCCACACTGAAAAGATCAACGACAAGATCGTTGAATACCTGTCAGAGGCTCCCGTAAGGACAACGGATGAACAAAACAAATAAGGATATTTCCTATCGTTACCGGGCAGTAATAAGCGGTTATGGTTCGTTTGCACCGGCCAAGATATTGACGAACGAAGATCTCGCAAAAATGGTCGATACTTCCGATGAGTGGATCACAACGCGCACTGGTATCAAGCGTCGGCACATAACAACCGAAAATGAAAGTACGGCGTTTCTGGCTTCAGAAGCCGCCAAGAGGGCGATTGTCGAGGCCAATATCAAGGCAAAGGAACTTGACTTGATTATCGTTGCGACCATAACGCCCGAAATGGTATTCCCTTCGACGGCCTCTTTCGTTCAGAGAGCAATCGGCGCCAAAAATGCGTTTGTTTTCGACATTGGAGCGGCCTGCAGCGGATTTGTCTACGGCCTGTCGATCGTGCAACAGTTCATTGAAAGCGGGCGGCTCAAGAGCGCACTGGTAATAGGCGCTGAGACGTTGACGAAGATCACTGATTGGAGCGAACGTACGAGCTGTATTCTCTTCGGTGATGGGGCAGGCGCAGTAGTTGTTCAGCGAGCGGAGAACGGACAGAAAGGTATATTGTACTGCACAATGTCGTCCGACGGTAATCGCTGGGAGGCCTTGAACTGTCAGGCATATGGTTCGCGTCATCCATCGAGCAAACCGCTTGATGATCCCAGCAAGAGATACATGCAAATTAAGGGTAGAGAGGTCTATCAGCAGGCGGTTCGCCGGATAGTCGAATCAGTCAATGAGTGCCTGGATCACTGCGGATTGACCTTGGATGACGTTGCAATGGTTGTTTCACACCAGATGAATGCCCGCATTATTGAATCGGCGGCAAAACGTCTGAATCTGCCGGACGAGAAGGTTTTTATAAATATCAACGACTATGGCAACACTTCGGCTGCATCTGTGCCAATCGCATTCGATGAATGCGTCCGGTCGGGCAAAATCAAACGAGGCGATATATTTGTGTTTGTTGCGTTTGGGGCTGGCTTGACATGGGGTGCAAGCGTTATTGAGTTTTAGTATTGCCCCCAGCGGTGGAAGAAATGGAAGGATCCGGATTATGAAGACTGCATTCCTATTTCCAGGTCAGGGAGCGCAGATCGTCGGTATGGCCGCCGATGTTGTAGGGGCGTTTGTACCCGCCGCGGAGATATTCGAAAAGGCTAATGATATTGTCGGTTTCGATTTGCGGAAGATTTGTTTTGAAGGGCCTGCTGAGCAATTAAATACGACGACCATATCTCAGCCTGCGATCTTCACCGTTTCCGCTGCGATTTTAGAGGTTTTTCGCAGCCTGACCGGCACAAGCAGCATTGTGCCTGATGTAACCGCAGGCTTAAGCCTTGGCGAATACACTGCACTGTATGCAGCAGGCTGTATAAGCTTTGAAGATGGGCTTGCTTTGGTGCACAAGCGTGGCCAGGCGATGCAGGCGGCTGCGGACGCAACGCAAGGAGCTATGGTAAGCGTAATTGGCCTGGATGAGCAGAAGGTTCACGATATCTGCCAGCAGGCCGGACAGGGCGAACTGCTCGAACCTGTCAATTTCAACTGCCCGGGGCAGATTGTGATCAGTGGAACTGTCGAGGCGTGTGAAAGGGCTGTTGAGATCGCGGAAAAAAATGGCGCCATGAAGGCAATAAAGCTTGAAGTCGCAGGTGCCTTTCACACCGAGATGATGAATAGTGCCGCCGATACGTTGGATCAGGCTTTGGCTGGTTGTAGTGTATCAGATCCTGCGGATATATCTGTTATAGCGAACGTTAATGCTGAATACTACCAGGATGCGCAGCAGATTCGGCAAGGTTTGGTAAAACAGCTAACAAGTGCGATTTTGTGGCAAAAGTGCATGGAAAGACTGATAGCCGAAGGGGTTGAGAAACTGTACGAGATTGGCCCTGGCAGAGTCTTGACGGGACTTATGAAGAGAATCAACAGAAAGATGAAAGTTATAAATATAAGTAGCGCACAAACCTTGACGGACCTGGTTAAGGGCTAAAAAGGTTCTGAAGGTAAGGAGGTCTTGAAGAATGTCTGAAAAGAGACTGGCAGTAGTAACTGGAGCCGCCAGAGGCATAGGCAGAGCTATTGTGCTTGAGTTGCTAAAGCAGGGCCGTATGGTTGCCGGGATAGACATAAATGCTGAGCAATTAACCGAGCTTGAGAAAGTCGTAAAAGAGGCGGGTTTCGAGGTTATCACCAAATGTGTTGATATAACCGACACCGCCGGATTTACTGAATGCCTGGAAGGCCTTGCCTCCGAGTACGGTGGTATTGGAATATTAGTTAACAATGCAGGTATTACCCGGGATAATCTGCTGATCCGTATGACTGATGAGCAGTTCGACCAGGTATTGCAGATCAACCTCAGAGCCGCCTTCGTTGGAACCCGCACAGCAGCTAAGTCCATGATGCGAAACAGGTTCGGGCGTATTATCAACATCAGCTCAGTTTCTGGCGTTATGGGTAATGCAGGCCAGACAAACTACTCCGCCAGCAAGGCTGGGCTTATCGGAATGGCCAAGACTGTGGCAAGGGAGCTTGCAAAGAAAAACGTCACAGCAAACTGTGTCGCGCCCGGTTTTATCGACACGGAGATGAGCAGAAAGCTGCCAGAAGTCGTTCGTGATGCCGCTACGCAGCTTATTCCGATGCGAAAGATGGGTACACCCGAGGATATTGCGATAGCCGTAGCGTTTCTTGCCAGCGACGAAGCGGGCTACATAACAGGCCAGGTTCTATGCGTGGACGGGGGCATGGCGATGTAGCTCAAAACAGGCAGCGGATGGCTATTTTGGTTATATTCGTGGATTGTATTCTTCCGTGAAGGCATGGTAGCTGGCACGGAAGCTAAAAAAAAAGAGAAAAAACATTTGTCGAGGCCTTAGCTAAAGAGTAATATACCCGCCAAAACAATGAATAAGTCAAGATTCTTGACGCCCAATCGGGGCGGTCGTGTTCTCTGACAAGGCTATGAAGAGTAATCCTGTTTGATTAGGGAGGATAAACAAGTGAGTTCTGATGAAGTTGATATCAAAGCAATACAGGAGAAGGTTATAGAGATAATCAGCGAGCAGATGGGCGCAGACAAATCTGAAATAACACGTGAAACCTCCTTTATTAATGACTTGAATGCTGATTCGTTGGATACGGTCGAGCTCGTGATGGAGTTTGAGGACGAGTTTGACATGAGCATTCCGGACGAAGAGGCAGAGAAAATACAAACAGTTGGTGCTGCGATTGATTACATCCTCAGCGTTGCACAGTCCAAGGGCAAAGAATAGCAAGCGAGTTTAATGAATAGACGGCGAGTTGTTATTACCGGTATGGGCTGTGTCACACCTCTTGGTGAATCACCAACGGAGCTTTTTGCTGCGCTGTGCGAGGGCAAAAGTGGTATTTCCACAATCGAATCCTTCGACACGACTGATTACCCGGTCCATTTCGGCGGTGAGATCAAACACTTCGATATTGAGAAGTACGTTGATCGGCGGGAAAGCAAACGAATGGACCGATTCACTCGATTGGCGATCGCTGCTGCGAGCCAGGCCGTCGAGGACAGCGGTATAGACTTCTCACAGGAAGATCCGTATCGTTTAGGCTCAGTCGTTGGTACGGGCATTGGCGGAATCAAGGAAATCGAAGTCCAGCACATTCGCTTGTTAACGAAATCACCAAACAAGGTTTCTCCTTTCTGCGTACCTCGTTTGATGGCGAATGCTGCTTGTGGCAATATTGCGATAAAATATGGTCTGCGCGGCCCGAATTTCTGCGTATGCAGTGCTTGCGCATCCGGCACACATGCGATTGGCGAAGCCTATCACGGCATTCTCAGTGGCAGATGCGATGTTATGGTTGCCGGTGGCGCCGAAGCGGCCCTCACGACAATTGGCCTTGCATCTTTCTGTGCAGCCAAGTCTCTGAGCACGCGAAATGATGACCCACAGGCGGCTTCCAGGCCTTTCGACAGGGACAGAGATGGATTTGTCTTGTCCGAAGGGGCGGGCATTCTCGTACTTGAAGAAGAATCGCACGCAAAGCAGCGCGGCGCCAAAATATATGCCGAACTGCTCGGCTATGGCGCAACCGACGATGGCAATCACCTCACCGCTCCACTGGATGATGGCGCAGGTGCCGCCAAAGCGATGCAAATAGCAATTGCCGATGCCGGAATCGACAAAACGAAGATCGACTACATAAACGCACACGGCACAGCCACTCAGCTCAATGACCTTGCCGAAAGCGCCGCTATCAGATCCGTTTTTGGCGAACATGTATACAACCTGCTTATAAGCTCGACAAAAGGCTGCCTCGGCCATTCTCTCGGCGCAACCGGCGCAATCGAGCTTATCATCTGTGTTAAAACCATCTGTGAATCGATTATTCCCCCTACGATCAATCTTGAGAACCAGGATGAGCGTTGCGATCTGAAGATTGATTACGTCCCAGGCAAGGCGCGCAAAGCAAAAGTTGACGCTGCACTGACAAATTCTCTCGGTTTTGGCGGACACAACGGGACCTTGATCGTCGGCAGCTACTAATCCACACATAAGCATGCCCCAATTATTCTAACGATGGAAATGACGCGATTCAGCGTCGGTTTCCCGTGGGGGTCTCATTTTCCTACTCATTCAACAATCTTGCCTGTATAATCCGGCGTCACTGCTTGTCGTGTGACCGGATAACAGTCATTTGGAATCATCCAATGCATTTTGAAATGAATATGACGCTGTCTCTGATTTTTCTGGCAGGCGGCCTGATAATGCTATGGAAGTGTGCCGAGGTGCTTGTGGTCGGTGCCGTAGGTCTGGCCGAACGTTTTGGCATAAGCCCGCTCATTGTAGGTCTGACGGTAGTGGCGATGGGCACATCGGCGCCGGAAGCTGCAGCGAGCATAGTGGCCGTTCTCAAAGAGGCTGGCGGCGATCTGGCCATTGGCAACGTCTACGGCTCTAACATAGCAAACCTCGCTCTGGTAGGGGGCCTGGTCGCTCTAATCAGTCCGCTCCAGGTCCGAAGCCAGACCCTGCGACGCGAAATACCCGTAATGCTGGCCGCGGAGCTGCTATTGTGGCCCTTTTTAAGCAGCGAGCATTTATCCAGGCAGGGGGCCGCCGTATTGCTGGCGGTTTTCGGCGGTTTGATAATTCTAACCATATATGCCGCAGGCAAGCAGGGTGGCAGCAGGATTCGAACCCAGGCCGCTGTTGTGGCGAAGGAAAAGTCTCGAAATATGGAGACATGCCTTATCTTTGTCCTACTCGGCTTTGTCGGGCTGGCTTTCGGCGCAAAAATGACGGTTGATGGCGCCATCTTTATAGGCAGGTGGATAGGCCTGAGCGAGGCGGTTATCGGTCTGACCATCATTGCTTTCGGCACATCACTACCCGAGCTTATGACCTGTGTAGTCGCCGCCCTGAAGGGCCACCACGACATTTCCGTCGGCAATCTCGTAGGATCGAACATATTTAACGCTCTGCTCGTTGTCGGTGCAGCAGGCGTCGTACAGCCATTCAATGTCAGCGCGCGTTTTGCAGGCGGAATCGACTTCTGGATTATGATCCTGGTGAGTGTCGCATTCGCCCTCGCCGTCATATTAGGCAAACGCACCGTCAGCCGCCTCAGTGGCTCTCTCCTATTGTTCACATACGTCGCATACGTAGCGTATTTAATCCTGATTCACGCTGCCTGACGACCTCATCAATATCGTAACATTCGTTGTGCCGGATGCTGTTTACATCGCTGATAGAGAATAATATCGGTCCATGCCGGGCCAATCCGGCTCATGCCTGACCATGCGGATAACAAAATCGATTCCGATTTAATCCTATGCCTTTTTCTGCCGATACAAACAGTTGATGGGGAGAAATACCGTCTGTAGTAAATACATACTACTGCACGGTTTCAGCAGGGAATACGTGTATAGGAAGAGAGATTTTAATCATTACTGTGGAGAGAGCCACTATGGCAGGTTATGTAAAAATTCTTGTGGCGGAGGACGATGAGCTGCTTTGGAAGCCCATGGATCGATACCTTAGACGCAACGGTTTTGAAGCTGAAATCGTAAAGGATGGAAAAACTGCGATCAAGCGTGCGAGAAAGACAAAACCTCAATTGATCCTGCTGGACTGGGCCATGCCCGACATGGAGGGAATAGACGTCCTTACAGAATTGAAGCACCACAGGAAAACACGCAACATCCCTGTCTTCATGCTGACCGGCAAGGATCTAATGGGCGACATAGAAAAAGCCTACGAGGTAGGCGCTGATGACTATATCATCAAACCAATTGACTACGCCGATATTGGCATGATCGTCAAAGACAAATGGACCAGGTTCAAGGAAAAATCCAGCACCCTACAAACCTCGTCCACCTAAACCACCATAATCATTAGTCAT
>CAZYMD010000097.1:0-6107 GCA_964649005.1 uncultured Pirellulales bacterium | reverse complement strand
GTCATCTCTGAAAGCGTGCCAGACTCTTGCGAATAGCACCTTCACCCTCCTTTATTGCTTCTCCCAGCATGCTAACAGGTGCTGGCCCCACAGAGCATGCCGTGAGTAAAAGTAATCCCTCTGAGGTGAGGTGCTAAACGGATGGCGGACACTCGAAGCGAGGCTTTATGCCGCCCGGTCCCGGGCTACTTCAAGCCGACCCATCGAAAGGAGTGTTCATAATGGCAAAGAGCAAGAAACGGTTGGATCGAGGATTTGGTGCTGAAGAAGCGCCGCCAGGAGGCAAAAAAGCAAAAATCTTTCCCAAGTGTGACATACAGTTGTCACGATAGAAATATTTTTCTACCAATTCTGTTGTTAGCGCGGGTAGATTTGATGTATTGAGGCATTGTTACTTTCATTCGTGGATGCATACGAAACATTGTGAAATACTTCTCTTTTCATGCTGTGAGGAGTTCAGGGTGTATTTGCGAGCAAATACCCTAGGACCAGCTTGATCGCAAGGATGCGATCCGGCTGGTAATGGGCCGAGAGAAAGCGAATGCGTTAGGGAACGATTTGAGTACGGCCTGAGCGGTGGGGGAGAGGTTTCTTATTGAAATAGCTAAAAAAGACACTTCTCCTGTCAGCCTTTCAATACTGCTAATGGGACCATTCGGGCGACAGGTTTTGCCCAGCCGCACTCGACTACGATGCGCACGACCTCTTCTATGTCCTTATAGGCGCCGGGAGCCTCCTCTCGTATTTTGCTCTTGTTGCCTGTGATCAGCTTGATTCCTTTCATGCTTGCCCTGAACTGCTCGTCGCTAATCAGTCCGGGCTTGACGATTCTGCCGTGTCGCATTTTGCCAAGCGCCGCCGAGCGACTCATCACTCTGCCGGCCCCGTGATTGACGGAACACATGGATTCGGCCGAGTTACCCGTCCCAACCATGAGAAAGCTTGCTGTGCCCATCGATCCCGGCGTGATTATTGGCTGACCGTTTTTAGCAAAAACGGTTCCGCTCATTCGGTCCGGACCAAAGGCTCTGGTCGCCCCTTTGCGATGCACCCAGAGTCGCCTGCCTTCGTGAGTTTCCAATTTGGCCATGTTGTGTGTAACATCATACACGAGGTCCAGCGGAGTTGGTCCAAACATTCGATTGAAGCACCGACGCACCAACAGGGCCATGATATGTCGGTTTAGGTATGCGAAATTGGCAGCCGCCCCCATCGCCAGAATATAGTCCCTGCCTTTCTTGTCTTCTGTCGGCAGATACGACAACATCTTGCCTCGTCCCTGGTTCACATTGTGCTGAGCCGCGACGTCCATATACCTATCGGCGATTTCATAACCGAATCTACGTGATCCCGAATGGATCATCACTACGATTTGATTCTTTGTTAGCCCGAAGTCCCTGGCCAGGTTTGAATCGAACACTTCCTGCACGTACTGAATCTCGATGAAGTGATTGCCGCCACCGAGAGTGCCGAGCTGGTTTGCTCCCTTTGCGACGGCATTTGTGGGAACTGCGGCGGGATCTGCTGGTAGACTACCGCCATCCTCGATTCTCGCTAAGTCGCGTGCGAATTCATCAGGTTCAAAGGCTTCCCACGCCCTATGGCTTGTTTTACGAGCCAGTGCCGGAATTCCAGCGACGCCATTGTGAATAACTTCCTCCATTGCCGCCTTGCCCAATTTCAGGTTTTCCTTGCCCTCCCCAAGTGGTATTTCTCTGGCGATATCAACCGCAACTTTATCTGTGTCGATTTGGCCTTTTTCGAAGGGAGTTCTAAGCAGCCGCATCCCGCAGTTGATATCGTAACCCACGGCCGGGGGCATGATTGCGTCTTCCATTCCCATCGCGCATCCGATGGGTATCCCGAAGCCTACGTGAATATCGGCGGTCGCCACAACCTTTCTCACAGGCGGCAGGGATGCTGCATCCGCGAGCTGGCGCACGGCGCCGGACTCCAGATTAATAGACTCCGACGCGAAGATGGTCGCATCCGTGACCATCGAGCCACATTTTTCCATACGCAGCCGGAATGGATCGGCACGCACGAGTCTCGGATTAGGCTCACCCATAAAACACCTGCAATATCAAATGCCACCGGTTCGTTTCATTTGTCTATACATGCTTTGCCCGGTATCCCACAGGCATATCCACCCATGACTGGTTTGTTTTGGCTGCCGAGTGTCCATAGCATCAAAGGCCTCGGTATTCCATCAACATGTTTCCAGCCAGCCTCATTATATCGGTTTTGCAGGCTGTGAACAGGGATTCTTACCGAATGGACCACGATGTTATGCCTTGCCCAATAGCACTCGGTTAGTGATATGACTCTCTCCTGACATCCCGGGATCGTTCGAAAAGGCGTTGACCTCGTAGTATTGAGTATGTTACAATAAAATGACCCTGTTTGTGGTGGCGGATGGGGTGTGAGTGTGTGATAGCGTGTGATGGAAGGAGATCAGAAGATGCGCGCAGTGCCAAGATTGTCTTGGATTGGCTTGCTGTCTGTTTTGGTTTTTGTTGGTTTGGCGAGTGCGGATTGTCCGCTCGGCGACTTGAACGGCGATTGCACCGTTAATTTCCAAGATGTACGGGTTCTGTCTGAGCAATGGTTGGATGGCCCCGGCGGCCTGGCGGATTTAGCAGGTAGTGGCAATGGAGTTGATATTGCCGATTTTGCCGTATTAGCGAAAGACTGGGGCGCCAGCACGGTCGTCATCAATGAAATTCATTCCAATCCCAGCGTCAAGACTCAGCTTATTGAGTTTGTCGAGCTATATAATCCCAGCACTCGCGAGGTGGATATCTCCGGCTGGTATTTCTCCAACGGCATCACATACACATTTCCAGATAGTACGAGCATCGAGCCGCAAGGCTATGTTATTGTAGTCCAGGATGTCAATTCCGTCACTATAACATGGGGCTACGGTAGAACGTGGCGTCCCGAATTGATGTATGGCCCCTTTGAAGGCAAGCTGACTAACGAGGGCGAGAGGATCAGACTGTGTGACGCAGGCGGGAATGTGGTTGATGAAGTTACCTACGGTCTTGGATTTCCCTGGCCGACTGTAGGTGATTTGGGCCGTTCAATGCAGCTTGTGAATCCTGGCATAGACAATGACCTTGGAGGCAGCTGGCGATCCGCTTCTCCGACACCTGCTTTGCGTAACTCGTCGGTGTATCTTGATAATACACCGCCGCATATCAGGCAGGTAAAGCACTCGCCTAAGCAACCGAAGTCAGGTCAGATCGTAACCATCACGGCAAAAGTGACCGACAACAACGGCGTTGCCAGTGTGAAGCTGCGCTACCAGATAGTAGAGCCTGGCAATTACATCCATATCGATGACGCACAGTACAATTCCAACTGGTCGGAAGTCCCAATGCACGATGACGGACTCGCGGGCGATCTTGCTGCAGGCGATGACATTTATACCGTGCAACTGGCGGACTTGGTACATATCCACAGGCGATTGATTCGTTACCGCATCCTCGTTATTGATACCGAAAATCGATCTCAGTTGGTTCCTTACAACGATGACCCTCAACCTAATTTTGCATATTTTGTATACGATGGCGTTCCCGCCTGGAGCGGTTCGGTAAGACCGGGCTTCGAGCCCACTGTCGAGTACAGTACCGATGTCATGCGATCACTGCCAGTATACCATCTGATTAGCAAACAGCAGGATGTCGAGATATCCACATGGTACGAGCAATATCAAGGCAGCGATTACAAGTGGTCTGGCACGCTCGTCTACGACGGCGAGGTCTACGATCACATCCGTTATCGAGCGCGCGGTGGTGTATGGCGATATTCAATGGGCAAAAATATGTGGAAATTCGATTTCAATCGAGGCCACGAATTTCAGGCCCGTGATGATTATGGCCAGAAGTATGATGAGAAATGGGACAAGCTCAATTTCTCCGCCTGTATTCAACAGGGAAGCTTCGGTCAGCGGGGTGAGCAGGGCATGTTCGAAGCCCTTACGTTCAAAATGTTCCAATTAGCCGATGTTCCTGCATCCTATACCAACTACGTTCAATTCCGCGTCATCGAGTCAGAGGACGAGGTCGGTTCGACCCAGTTCGATGGGGATTTCTGGGGCCTCTACATGACCATCGAGCAAATGGACGGCCGGTTCCTGGACGAGCACCTACTGCCCGATGGTAATCTCTTCAAGATGGACAATAACAATCACGAGACGAACAACCAGGGGCCAACACAGCCGGCGGATCAATCTGATCTGAACCTGTTCCTTGGCAGTCTCTATGGTTCGGAAGATTGGTGGCAACAGAACGTTAATCTGGATGCCTACTATAGCTACTACGCCGTCTATCAGGCTGCCCATCACGGTGATATAACAGGCAAGAACTGGTTCCTATACCATCACCCCGAAACAGACCGGTGGTGGCAGCTCCCCTGGGATGTGGATCTGACGTGGACTACTTACTACGGTAGTAATTATCCGAGTGACCCGTTTAGTCGCGCTGGGGTGTTGGACTACAGTGGTATAAGCGTTGAGAATAGAAACCGCATCCGTGAGTTTAACGACCTGCTTTTCAACACCGATCAGATGTACCAGTTGATTGACGAATATGCTGCGATTATCAACGATCCCAATGGTGGGCCCTCTATGGCGGATGCCGATTGTGCCATGTGGGATTACAATCCGATCATGACTTCTGGTTACGTGAATTACTCGAAGGCTGGTTCCGGTCGGTTCTATCTCGAAGCCCAGAGCCGTGGCTACGGCAAAACTTTCGAAGGTATGGTCCAGGTCATGAAGGACTATGTAATCGAGCGATTGAGCCATATGAATTCGATTTCGAGCGATTCGCAGATTCCCAACACTCCCGCAATAAGCTCTGAGAGTCCTGTTGGTTACCCTGTCAATTCACTGATTTTCAGAACAGGCCCATTCAGTGATCCACAAGGAAATAACACCTTTGGCGCTTTGAAATGGCGCATCGCCGAAGTAGCGTCAGGATCGGTTCCGGTAAATCCGACTCAAGGCTCCATCCTGGTTAATTCCGGCATGACGTGGCGATACTTCAAGGGCACTGAGGAGCCGTCGACCGTCGCAGGACAGTGGCGCGAGCCTGAATTCTCGGATATAGACTGGCCTGATGGAGGACTGCCTATCGGATGTGGAGAAAATTTCCTTGTAACCAACTTAACTGATATGAGGCGAAATTATACTACGGTCTACCTTCGCAAAGAGTTCGATATCCTTAATACCGACGATATTGACAAGCTTTCACTGGAGGCCATTTATGATGATGGATTCAATGTCTGGATCAATGGCCACCATGTATTATCGGAAAACGTATCAGGGTCGGAATTGCCCTTTGATGGGACCGCCAGCAGTGGAAAGGAAATCAAGGGGGAATTCGCCCAGTTCGATCTGCCCGGTGCAGAGAACTATCTCGTTTCCGGTACGAACGTTATTGCGATTCAATTGCTTAATAGAGATGCGAGCAGTAGCGATTGCTTTATTGACGTGCGTCTTATTGCTGAATCGGATAGCGAGCCGCCAGTTACGCCTCCGGCTTATCAGCGGACGCAGGGCAAGTACGAGATCGAATCTATCTGGGAGACCGAGGAGCTTACTACGTTTCAGGATGCCATGCAGATACCGGCGACCTCAGTTCGGCCAGGCAGGACTTATCGGGTTCGTTGTAAGATGAAGGACAACACGGGCCGGTGGAGCCACTGGTCGAATCCGATACAGTTCGTGGCTGGCGAGCCTGTCTCGGCGGGGATTCTTGAGAACCTTCGCATTACCGAGCTAATGTACAACCCCGCCGATCCACTTAGCGGCACTACCGATAACGATGAGTTCGAGTACATCGAACTGAAAAACATAGGCGATGAAACGCTTGATTTGACCTATGTCTCATTCGACAAGGGCATAACGTTCGCTTTTGCAGGCAGCAGGGTAACAAGCCTTGCGCCTGGCGAGTTCGTACTCGTTGTCAAGAACGAAGCGGCCTTCCAGTTACGTTATGGGGCAGGGCTTTCCAGTCGGATTGCCGGGTTGTATCCGAGCAAGCTTTCCAACAGTGGCGAGCGAATAAGGCTGGTAGACCTGTACAATGGGACGATAGCCG
>CAZYMD010000096.1:11361-18812 GCA_964649005.1 uncultured Pirellulales bacterium | reverse complement strand
CGTAAGAAGCTGAAGGTTGGTATCTGCGGCGAGCATGGGGGCGAGCCTTCGAGTATCGATTTTTGCCATCGTGTTGGTATGGATTATGTTTCGTGTTCGCCATTTAGGGTGCCGATTGCGAGGTTAGCGGCGGCACAGGCGGCGGTTGTCAATAAGTAAGAGCTTGTTCGTAAGAGCAGGTTATAGTTGAATTACAGGTGCGTCGGGTCTCGGCTCGACGCACTTTTTTTGCGCAAGCCGCAGCATACCCCATTGCCACAGACTACTCTACCGGGAAGAGGACTTCGTTGCGTCTTAGGAACCAGAGTTGGAATGGGGGGTCGTAGCGTGCGAATATGTCGGGGCCGCTGATCTTGAGGCCTTTGCGATTTATGAAGTCTTCGAGAAGGGTCTTCTTCTGCTGGTACTTCTTTTGGCTCCAGGAGCCGGAGTATCGGATGGCTGCCATTTTGCGAGCGGGGATCTTCTGAATCGTGACATTGGCGGCGGTCGGTTCCGGCAGGGTCTCGGTGGTGTATTTCGAGGGCATGATGAAGCTCACGGAGTATTTCCCATTGGTCTTCTGCTGATTCACGGGGGCGGTCATGGCAATCTTCTGTGAACTTGGTTTCTGATTTACCGGAGCAGTCATCTTTATCGTTTCCTTGCTGCGGTTCTCGCCTGATATGTAGTCGAAGAGCCGTCTGAATGCGACATTCCCTGCCTGGTCAAAGTCAGATTCGACAATAGTCTCGGCTATGATCTGAGGTTGATACTGCCTCACCTCAAACCTGCCCTCTTTCGCAAGTACTTGGTATTTTGGCTTTTCTATTCCCACGAGCGCACACGAAAATAAGAGTAAAGGTGAAGCCAGTAGTAGGCTCCACAGAACTAATTTATTCTTGGTCATACCAATGATCCTGTATTTGAATACGCCAACTTTCTATTCTTGGCCGGAGCAAGCATAACAAAGAGAGGTTCCATGCATACCTCTTGTAAACCTATTCTACGGGCTTGGGGCTTCATCTGAAGATGCACTCCAGCGGTAGGCCGCTATGGCCTTCAGTTCTCGAACGAAGACCTGATCGTCAGCTACAGCCAAGTGTGCCCAAGTCTCTTGTTTTGCAATCTTGCGACGATCCAGCAATTTGAAGGTCTTCGGATCTGCTTCAATGAGCAGAAGCTCTCCCTTCTGGTCAAGGGCGATGATTCGTGTGTCGTTTGCAATCATTGACCAATATTGACTAAACCTCTCCTTTGAGACCCACATAACCTCTTTGGCTTTAGGGTCAATGCAGCAGAACCGTCGGTCTCGACGAACCAAGTAGATATGGCCGTCAATGACAACCGGCGTGGACATATATCCTTGTGACCTCGTGTCTTGCCATAGCTGTGAGATATTGAAAGTTCCTGCGGTCTGCTTACTGCTATAGAGCAGGGAACCTCCTCCATAACTGCTCGTAAATATTGTGTCACCTAATACCACGGGTGTCAGGATGTTCATTCCCCGGAAGGCTTTGACAGGTTGTTCCCATAGGACCACTCCATCGTCAGGAGTAACGCCAGCAAGAATATTTCGCGTTTGAACCAAGAGTTGCGGCACACCATTTAGTTCATGTAGGATTGGCGATGAGAAGGCACTGCCATAAATACCACCGCCATCCTTGAGGCTCCGCCACAGGACCTTGCCGGTCACTTGGTCAACCTTCACCAATCCTCCCCCCGCCTGAATATAAACGGCGCCGTATGCCAGCAGCGGCGAACAGACTAACCCGAAATCCGGTAGAGGTGTCCCGAAATGCTCCATGAAATTAAGACGCCAGTTTACTGTCCCGTTCTTTGCGTTAAGAGACACCAAGACATCACGCATACCAGCCACATAGAGGTTTTTGCCGTCATAAGCAGGTGTAGATCGAACCCAACTTCCATTTCGAGATGCGAAAAAAGGAACCTTCATAGCTCCAGCCCAGGATGTCTCCCAAATCTGTTCGCCGGAAGTTCGATTAAAGGCACGCACGATCTCATGTTCCTTATCCTGAGTTTCGACCGTGAATACCAGATTCTCACTGACGATTGGACCAGAGTAGCCGCACCCGATGTCCTGACGCCATAACATCTTCAGGTGAGCATCATCCAGTCTGTCCGGCCAAGGCGACGTTTTAACTGTCCCATCACGTTGAGACCCACGCCATTGCTGCCAAACCTCCGGGGCGTCTGCCGGGGAAACACTGCCCCTCACCACGCCTGTAATTCCTAGGATCATCGCCGCTATCATACAGATAACTGAACTACCATTCTTTCGCAGGCAGTCATATAGAGAGGCACTATGACATTTCGATACCCGCTCATGCGATGCTTTCATGAAGACCCTTCCTTTGTCAAAAAACACATCCATTCCAATATAAACGAGACCAAGGCGATTATCCAGCATTCTCATCGGGTCCTAACCAGCAGACAGTCCCCTCCTAAACATTTTCAGAGGCTTTCCACTGGCCGGTCAGCCCTGTCATTGCACTGTATTATTTGCTGCCGAGTGATTCAAATACCGCATCAAGAGTTCGTCTTAGGGTCCAGGCCTGCTGGCGAGAATCCTCATTACCGTCACGAACTGCCTTGAGTGCACTCTGTAAAACGGAACGAGACTCAGAATTGAAGGCCTCAGTGTGAGATTTCAACAATGACTCGACCGCTATCTCATAGACCGCCGCACAAGCTGAAACCTGCCCGGCATTGAAAAGAGGAACGCCACGCCTTATAGCAAGCTCGATTACCTCTCTGGCAGCCTCCTTTGGAGTCAGTTTCTCTACCGACGGAAGAAGCACACTGTCAATTATGTGGATTACGCCATTGGATGCTTCAATGTCCGAAGCAATCACACTCGCACCGTTGACCTTGAATTTCCCAGGAGTCTTGATTGTAAGAGATTGGCCTTGAAGTGTCTCCGGTGATTGGACTCCAAGCATGAACTTTCCTGCAACAACATGATAGGAAAGAACTCCGATCAACTTATCTCGATTCTCCGTCTTGAGCAGTTCCTCAACCGTTCCATCAGGCAGTTTGGCGAATGCCTCGTCAGTCGGAGCGAAGACCGTCAGAGGTCCCTTGCCCTTTAGTGGCTCGACTAAGCCCGCAGCTTTGACAGCAGCAACAAGAGTGTTTAAATTGCCCGCGGCTACGGCTGTGTCCACGATGTCCTTGCTCGCCGGAGTTGTGGCTTCATTTTTACCGCCTCCCTTCTCCGTCCTGATCCAACTCATCTCCAAACGGAATGGTCCGGCATTCTTGTCCGCCAGTGTGATGCCCACGCTCCGGATATCACTTGCCCTTAGAGGGGCAGCCCCTGCGACGATCCTGCCAAATGACGTATATACAAACTCCTTCAGATCCACGCGGACCTCCTGCCACTTGCCCTTCTGCGTCTCTATCGGTGCGCGATAGGATGAGGCGGAACTGCGGGAAGTTGTCATCAAGTTAAGGTAGTAGGTTCTGCCATCTCCTTTGAGGCGGAGGGCTATTCTTTCGTAACCATCGAGCCCAAGCTCTGCAGGCCGTGTGCGGATTGAGGTAAAGCCACCTCGATTCTCCAGTGATAGATTACCTGAGAACACCAGCGTATTTTCATCAGTGATTCGGAATCCCCCCTCAGAGACGCCACCCATTACGCTATCGTTGACTGAAAGCCATTGCTTGCTGGCCGATTCGTCTGAGAATTCAGCCAGCGGCTTGCTGATCGGTTCAGAGGCCATTGTGACTGATAAGCAACCAAATAAGAGTAAAATCACAGCGGTTTTTAGGCATGAAGCTGAAGTAGTATTGTTCATTTTGACGTCCTTTCAACTGGACTTTTGCATACAACTCTTTGGTAAATGCTATTTTTTACTCACATATAGCTCTATATAGCGCTACAATAGTCTTCCTTGTTCGCGTAAAACATATAAATGCGATACTTCTTTTTACTGAACATCAGATATATTCATCCGTAGCCTTCGTATTAGAATTACTCATGGGCTATTTTGAACTTAGGATAGTAGGCAGGTCATTTAACAACCAGATCTACTGCATGTGCCAACGGCCTTGTCGCAATAACAGAATCCAAGGCGGGCACTGTTTCCAAAATGTCGAAAGACATGGTCATAGATTGTTGAAACACGCCGAGAGAGTCTATAGCTATGGGATTTTAGGGTTTCTTTGGTCATTTTGACCGGTTGAGCCGATAAGGATATTGTAGTGATAGACATGATTCAAAGTATCTGATTGGTGGTAACTCTTGAGACAGATGCTTATGAAGATTCCATGGTAAATCCCGTCAGATGGCTGATCATTGAGGATTGTTTGAGATGAAAGCACCTGATTGTCAGAAGATCCTATTTCTATTCGCCGCGATTCAATTCCTGCTATTCTCGACTGCTATGGGTCAGGAACGGCCGAAATCGATGACAAATGTGGGCGTTGGGATGATATATCGAAACAGCGTCTATAAGAAGGGCGATGCCATGGTAATGCCTATCCCCATGGTTTATTACGAGAGCAAGGATTTTTTCTTCAAAGGACGTTCGTTGGGATACCATCTGCTAAAGAAGGGGCAATTCTCACTCGATGTCATTGGAGAGTGGCGATTTGATGGCTACGATGACAGCGACAGCAATTTCCTGCGCGGGATGGATGATCGACAAATGACGCTGGATGGCGGTGTAGAGCTTTCCTATTTCGATGGCTGGGGTGTGATGAACGTTTCATTTGTGAGTGATATGTTGGGTCGACATGACGGACAGGAGCTTTCCTTGAACTATGGCAAGAGACTGATAAAGGGTAAGTGGACTCTGACTCCCGCAGCGGGTGCTATCTGGCACAGTCATAACCTCGCAGACTACTACTATGGAGTCCGACCGAACGAAGCTCTGGCTCAGCGTCCTGCATATTCAGTCGGCCAGGCTTGGAACCCAACTGTGCGGCTCAATGTGATGTACAAGATCAATGAGCAGTGGTCCGCTCTGGGGTTGATTCGCTACGAAAGGCTGGACAACGAAATCAGCGACAGTCCGATCGTGGATGACGATTACCAGATTCAATTCATGGCGGGTCTGATGTATCAGTTCTGAGTGCGCATGTGATTCCATAGCTCGTACCCTACCGAGCACAAAGGAAGGCGCATCTTGGCATCCCTGGAAGATATTTATGGTTATATGACAGCGAGGTAGGCAGGTTCTGAGAACGATGGTTTTCTGGATTCGGCGCCGTTCGCAGGAATGACAGGGAAGGGGATAGGACTATATCGGGGACTTTATGTATGCGTGCGCGTCGGTTTTAGTCGATGGTTGTTGAGGTCCTGAGATTTATTTTCTGGGTCCCCGCTTCAGGTCCCGTATCGGGGTACGGGATAGGCAGGGTTGTGCTGAGGATGGGTGTAGCTTCTTAGTCGGAGGGGATGGGTCTGGGCTGCGTTCGCTTCGTTGCACTCCTAAGGGGCAAGCTCCGGTCGAGATGACAACCGGGTGTCAGGTTACTGCGTCTCGCTTGCAATGACAGAGAAGGCAGGGCCTTAGTGAGGGAATTAGGAGCAAGATGCGTGGTTACTTGCATTCGAAAGCAGATCTCTCCGCTCGGCCTTTGGCCTCGGTGGAGATGACAGAAGGGCGGCTTCTGTGGAGATGACAGAAGGGTGGGATTGAAAGCGACTTGACTTAGGGGGTGCTTCGCGTTAAGTTTTGTTATGCCCATCGAAAGGTTAAATTCATCTGTCCCTCTATTTTACTCAGACTGACGGATAGTTAGTTTGAGAATGCAAAGATCAAAACTAAAAAAGCAAAATTGTGGTATCCGCTTGTGGCGGATGGTTGATGTAATTATTTGTTTTTGAAAACGATCATAGCAGAAGGACCATTGAATTATGAGGACATGGACTTTTGGCAAGGCGATAGTATTGTTTCTAGCGTTGAACTCGGCTGTGGGGTATTGTCAGTCACTTGAGGCGATTACGGAAGCTCAGCACGGCAGGTCGATGAGGGCTTCGAGCGGCAATGCTGTGGACAATTCCGATTCGGAGAAGTTTGCGATTGGGGAGACCAAGACGATCGCTCATTTGAAAGGGCCGGGGAAGATCAATCATATATGGATGGCTCCTTATTCGCGGAATATTCGGTATCCTCGCGCGATGGTTCTGCGGATTTATTGGGACGGCTCGGATGTGCCTTCGGTGGAGACGCCGTTGGGGGATTTTTTTGCGGCCGGCAACGGGATGAGGGCTAATGTTAATTCTCTGCCTGTGAAGGTTAGCTCGCACGGCAGGGGGTGTAATTGTTATTGGCAAATGCCCTTTGAGAAAGAGGCGAAGATTACGCTGTCCAATGAGTCGCAGGAGGATACGGCGGCCAGTTACTATCATATCGACTGGGTCAAGTACGAGCAGAAGCCTGAGAGGTGTTTGTATTTTCACGCTCGGTATCATCAGGAGTATCCGCCTGAGGTGGGCAAGCCTTATACGGTGTTTGTCGGCAAGGGGAAAGGTCAATATGTGGGGACGGTGCTTTCCTCGCAGAACGCGATAGGTCACTGGTTCGGGGAGGGGGACGATATGTTCTATATCGATGGGGAGAAGGCGCCTTCGATTCAGGGGACGGGGACGGAGGATTATTTCAACGAGGCGTGGAACATGCGGGTGCATTCCGGTCTGTATACGGGTTGCACGATTTTCGAGCCGCGGGCGCCTGATATGCGTGTCACTGCGTACAGGTGGCACATTGGCGATCCGGTTGTATTCGAAAAGTCGCTAAAGTTCGAGATCGAGCGGCGGGGATTCATTATGGATTCCAAGGGGGAGGTTATCAACAGTTCGGGGTCGCGGCCGGATTACTGGTCATCCGTTTCGTTCTGGTATCAGGATTCGATAGCCCGGCCGTGGTGTGATTTTCCCGCTTATAAGGACAGGGTGAATCGTGAGATAGTGCTTCATTTGCCTGAGGTTGTCGGGACGATCAGGCATTCGGAGGGGGTCGAGCTTCAGGTTAATCCTTACAACCGGGCTACCTATACCAAGCCATGGTTTCGGGCGAAGAACGGTGGCGTAGGGGGGTGGATTGAAATTCCGTTCGAGGTTAAGGAAAAGGGCAGGTATTCGATGTCACTGTTTCAGCACCTTCGGGAGGACAACGGGGTCTGGAGGGTTTATATTGACGGCAAGGAGATTTACGAGGCTGGGGAGTCGCAGATTGCCGGGGGGTACAGGGTGAGTCTGGTGAATCAGTTGCCGCCGGAGCAGATCAATAAGACGCTGGATTTCTTTAATATCTATCGCAAGGACGAGCATGAGGATTATATCTACGGGCAGAGAAGGGAGCGGAAGATAGGGTTGTTTTATTTCGAGCCCGGGGAGCATTCGTTGCGGCTGGTTTGTGTCGGGTCGAATCCTCAGTCATTTCATTTAGAGACGGGGAAGCTGAGGTATAATCTTTCGGCGGATGTTCTTTCTTTGCGCA
>CAZYMD010000096.1:0-11261 GCA_964649005.1 uncultured Pirellulales bacterium | reverse complement strand
TTGTGGGAGAGGTGCAGGGGGACATTGCCTGATGCTGGGGTGAGGATTGAGAAGGACGAGATTGTTCAATCTGAATCCGATCCCAGGGTTAAGCTAAGGCGGGTGGAGGTGAAATTTTACAGCCAGGAGTTAGAAGGGAAAAAATGGGGGCATCCATGTGTGGTCTTTATGCCTGCTGACTCAAGAGTGTACAATACGCCTCAGCGCAGGGGGAAGGTCGTGATTGTGGGGCAGCGTAGCTGGGATGGGCTGGCGACGGGGCCATGGCGGGAGCCGTTCCTGGGTAATTACGGCGAGCCGATTGCGGCGTTGTGCGGATATCCTGTTATGATTTGTCCTGTGCCCGGGGAGTACGATGAGACGCCGGGGCGGGAGATTTCAATTGGTTTTTTGCGGGATTATGTTAAGAAAACGAAAGATCCGGTGAACCATAATTACTTTCGACTGGCGATTGCTTACTTACGGGCGCTGGATGTTATGGCGGAGGTTGTGGGTGTCGGACGGGATGAAATCAGGGCAGTCATAGGAGGGCACAGCAAGCGGGCGACGGCGGCGTATACGGCGGCGGCGGTCGATCCGGAGAGGATTGTGGGCGTTGTTTATATGGGGAATGAATCGACGTGGAGGGGGGTAGAGGCCTTGCCCTGGAGGGGGATTTATCCGAACTATACAAAGGATTGGGTCAAGGCTGACGTTTTGTATATCGGAGCGACGAACGAGGATGGGTATCGGATGTACAACATCAATGAGATACAAAAGATGATGGGAGGGGCCTGGACGATCGAGTATGTCCCGAATTACCGGCACGGATCCATGTCGGAGAAGCATTTTCTCGACTGGCGGATGTGGGTGGAGCATGTGTTCGATGGGCGGCCTGTGACCAGGATCAGCGATTTGAGCTATCGGAAAGTGGGTGAAGGATTCGAGTGGGGCGGTCGGTCGTTCGAGGGGGGAGCTGTTTTCAGGGTGAAGATTCAATCGCCCAACAAGATTGTCCAGGTGAAGGTGTGGTATGTATATAATGATGATGAGCCTTACTGGCGCGATCTGGTGTGGTATCCTGAGTTCATGATCCGGCGGGATGGGGATTATTACGAAGGCTATGTAAAAGGTAAGCTGCCTGATGCGTGGCTGGTGGAGGTCAAGGATATTGCGTTCGGGGCGGCAGGTTATGTGAGCAGTGTGCCTGAGGATATTACGGGGGGGCGGGTCGAGACGAAGCGGTCGCGTGGCTCGCGGAGCCGTAATTGGGCGCCTAAATAGACTCTCAAACTGATCGATGGTCAGTTTGAAAATGCAAAATTGTGGTATCCCGGCAAGTCGGGATGGCTGATTTATCGTGCTATAGTTACGTTAGTTTTCAGCTATAAATCGATTAGTTGGAGGTTGAAATGACGAGGATACTTCGTCTGTTGTGCTGTGTTTGGGTGATGTGCTGGGTGATTACGGGGGCAGTGCAGGCGGAGGAGAAATTGCCACTGATAGGCCAGAGCGAGAAGGTCTATACGCTGGCGGATGAGAATACGGAGATACGAGGTGTAGCCTTCGATGATGTTTCGGCAAATGCGCCGCGGCTTTTTGTTCTCGATGGGGCGGGGTGGATATTTGTATATAAGCTGGATCAGAATTCGGAGGAGGGGGTCGACGAACTGAACCTTCTTGAGAAGTACGAGCTTGCCAAAGAAACCGGCGAATCACTCATTGCCAATCCTCGCGGTTTGGCTTTCGCTTTGGAAAAAGATTGTGAGATTTTCTATTTCCTGAACTGGGATAATTCTGGCAGTGGAGTGAAATCCGAATTGTGGCGGTGCGACTTCAAGGGGAACGTCTGCACTCATGTCGATCTGACGCGGTATGAATTCAGTATCGGGCAGAGAGAGCCTTTCGATCTTGCATGTGAAGGTGAGAGCCTGTTTGTGTGCTTCGATTCTTCGGGTTATGGGGACAACGACCTGCGGGTCCAGCGAGGGATTATTCAGCTCAGGTGGAATGAGGCGCTTGAGAATAAGTGTGAATTCGTGAAACATTTACCTGATTCGGGGGAGTTCACTTCGCTGGGATTGGCTTGTATGAAATTCGAAGGGGCGCAGTATCTGTGGGCTACTGCGGGCGGTGGTTATATCTACTCGGCGGATGCGCAAACGGGGCGGGGACTTTTTTACTTCGACAGGCCCAAGTCGACGGGCGAAAGCGAAGCGTGTCACGGACTGGCGTTCGGAGCGGATGCGCTTTGGGTTCCTGAGGGGGTGGAGAGGAGCGATTGCGTGCATCGGGTGAATGTGACAAAGAATCCGGATGCGTTCTATGAAGGGCCACGGATACTGCGGCATCTTGTTATGACGATTCTAACAGAGCCTGAGAAGGAGTGTTCCGATCCCGGCAAGGCGCAACATTATTATTCGAGGCCTTATGCTTACGAGCAGTTGCACAATCAGGGCGTATGGCCTGAGACGGAGAAGGTGGTGGATGAGTCGGGGGCTGATAATGCGGCTGTAAAGGCGTTTACCTACGATCCGGCAGGCGACAAATCCAGCCGGCAATATATGAGCCTTGTTGAATATGCCAATGCGCCTGCGAAGATCTACTCTTCAAGGTACGAGATCGACATATGGACGAATCCCTACAGAAAGTATGTTTATCCTCATCGCGTGGACAGGAATCTGGAACAGCTTGCGGGGACGGATTATCTGGCGGACGATCCGAATCTATTTGATTTGAGCGATACGGAAACATACGAGGGCTTTTTCAAGAGGGTCGCTGCGCACATCGAAGAGAAATACGGTGTCAAGGCCGAGATGTCCAATCCATACTGGGCAGTGCGTAATGCGCTCGAATACATCCAAGATAATTATTACTATCCTTCCCGGCCTCATGGAAGGCCTGCGACTGTTGATTACAATAGGAATCATTACGACGCCAATCCGGGCAATCTAAAAATAGCGTTGTCGGGCAGAGACTACGACAAGACTCAGATAACGGCGTGTTCGGGGACGAGCGTTATGTTAGCCGGGGCGATGAGGTATTTGGGGGTAGAGGCGAGGTGGCTGGGGACGGGGACGCAGAAGGCTGCGAGCACTTGGGATGAAAATCATAATGGCTTGCTGGACGAGGATGAATCGGCGCCTTGTTCGAGCGGGCACAGGTATACGCAGGTCTGGCTGGGCAGTCACTACGGCTGGATATGTTTCGACGCGACGCCTACCAAGCCCGAGAATTCGGATTATGATGTTGTGCCGCCGATGAAGTCTCAGTGGCGTTATATGAACAGGGCGGCTAAGGGACATCTACTGAATAAGCGAATCGTGTTCAACGTGGGCTCCGAGCTGTTTGTTCCGCTTTACAGGGACTTCGAATACGATGAGAGGCTGGCTGTCGACAACAATTGCGGCGGGGATCAGAGGTACAATTTGCAAGGGAGGTTCGAGAAGAAAGAATTGTGGAAGCTGCCAAGGCATCGGATATCTGTGGAGAATTTGTGCTTTATCGAGGAGGTGAAGGTGTCGGGGCCAAAGGAGGAAACGAAGGTGAGCTGGAAGCTCAAGGGGGCGTGGGATAAGGATCCTGGTGCGAGGATTTCGGTGTACTTGCAACAGGTTTCCGCTAATACGGAGAGGGGGAGGGACATTGCAAGGCTGGCTGAGGGGATTGATTATGATGCGGCGGAAGTGGTCGTCGATCTATCGAACTATAGGGGCAAGCTCTATCGCATTAAGATTTGCAAGGACGGCGATTCGGAGACGGGCGGGTATTCGCAGACGTTCGATTTGAAGTGAGTGCGCTAGGGGACTCTGGGTATCTGTGAAATTAGAGTGAGCGGGGTGCTGGTTTTATTCGTTAGTCTGTGTGGAGCTTGCGTGTGGTGATAGGAGTGGAAGAGTCTATTCGTTGGATAGGATAGCGTAGTGAGGGAGACTGGTATTCGGAGGCAGATTTCTCCATTGCGCCTTGAACCTTGTAGTTCAAGGCTTCAGTCGAAATGACATCGGATCAGGTTCTGGTCGTTCAGGATTGTGCTGGATACAGGTGATGCTTCTTTTACGCAACGGATATCTCTCCGCTTCGTTCGTTCGCCTTTGGCGAACTCACTTCGGTCGAGATGACAAAGTGTAGGCTTCGGTTGGAACGATAGAGGGATGTGGGTAACACGGAGGTCGGGGGAATGATAATTGGGTGCGGGAATGACAGTAGCGTGTAGGAATGGTGTAGCTGCTATTTCTCAAACTGTCGCATGGCTTTGAGGAGTTCTTTCTCGACAGGTTTTTCACCCATCCAGTGACCTCCTCCTTCGGCCAGGATTAATCTGGCTTTAGGGAGTTTTTGTTTCAAGCGCCAGGCATTTTCAGGCGGGCATATTACGTCGTAGCGTCCATTGACCATGATAATGGGAATCTGGTCGATTGTGTGCGCATTTTTCAATAGTTGGTCTGGCTGGAGAAAACAACCGTTCGCCATGTAGTGGTTTTCAATCCGGGCGAAGGCATAGGTATTCATCTTTTCAAGTTTCTTCTCAACATCGAGATCGGACATTTGCAGGCCGCAAATCTTCATTTCATAATAACTCCAGAGGCGGCTGTACTTCGATCTTAGGTCCGGGTCGGGATCTTCGATCAGGGACAAGAGATACTGTGGGAGGGGGCGTCGGTCGGGGTTCGGCAGAGAGTTGATGAAATATTCGTAGACATCGGGGAAGAATGCTGAGACGCCTCCATGATAGAAGTAGTCTATCTCTTGCTGGGTTGCAGTGAACACACCCCTTAGGATCATGGCGCTTACATTGTTGGGGTAGGTCTGGGCGTATGTTAGGGCGAGTGTGGTTCCCCAGGAGCCTCCGAACAGGATGATCTTGTCCAGATTCAAATGCTTGCGGAGACGTTCAATATCCTGAACAAGATGCTGGGTAGTGTTTTGCTTTGTTTCGGCGGAAGGGGTTGATTTACCCGCCCCCCTTTGATCGTGCAGGACGACAAGAAATTTGTCGGGATTGAAGAAGCGACGCATATAGGGCGAACAACCGCTGCCTGGGCCACCATGAAGAACGAATACTGGTCGGCGGTCTTGTGTGCCACAGAGTTCATAGTAAATGTTGTGAATCTTAGAAACCTGGAGGAAGTCGCTCTGGTAAGGTTCGATTTCGGGCCATAGTGGGGTTTCATCGGCTGAAAGAGGATCGGGAATTGTACGTTGAGGTGAGGTCATGCGAATCGAATGTCCTTTCGCACTACAGGATAATTTTCATAGGGTTGCTGTGGTTACATTGTCTGGTTTAGGAGGTCGCCGTAGATTACCTGGAAGCCTTTGAAGACGGCGATTACCATTGCTATCATGACTATGAAGTAGACGACTCTTGGGAACCATCGGGCGAATTCCTTGAATCTGAACTCGGCGGAATCGGCGTAGTTGTCGGCGAGTTTTTTTGCCATATCGTCGAGTCCGCCTGTTTCTTCGCCGACCTGCCAGATGCCTCGGAAGTCTGCGGGGAGCTTTATAGATAGACCTTCGGATGCGGGTTTGCCTGCTCGGACGGCGTCTGCCATTGGTTCGAACATGTTTGCGATGACGGCATTGCCTGTTGCGGCGCCGGCTTTGACAGCGCATTCTGTGATGGGCAGGCCTGCTGCGGAGAGCATGTGGAAGACGCGGCAGTAGCGGCTGATGGCGAGGCGGTATAGGGCGCCGCCAAGGAGGGGGATTCGTAGCGAGATGATGTCCACGATTTTGCGGGGGAGTCCTCGTGGGGGTGTGTAGCGAACGATGCAGAAGATGATTCCGGCGGGCAGGAAGAAGATCATGAGAATGGTCAGTACTCTGTGCAGGTAGAGGTCGACATGCCAGCCGCTGAGGACGAAGGCGGGAACAGGGACGATCCATGCGGCGACGAAGATGACAAAAGCTGGGAGCATCAGGCCTGAAAGGACGAGTTTGGCCATCTTGCTGGAGAATTCGTACCAGTGCGAGAGCAGGCCGAAAGATTCGCCCAGTGTTCCGCCTGTTTCGGCGGAATCGACGATCATTACATCGAGCGGTTTGAATGTTCTTGGTTCTGCGGCCATTGCGTCGGCGATGCTGCTGCCTTTGGCGATTCTGTCGCGGAGACGGAGGAAGACGTTTTTCCGGGGAGCTTTGAGGCCTTCGGCGACGATATCGAGCGAACGGAGTATGGAGACGCCTGCTTCGAGGGTCGTCGAGAGATTGTGATATGGTATTGCAAGGTTCTTCGTAATGCGCCTCTTCGTTCAACAATCAATAGTCGATAATCAGTGACTCATCCTGGCTTCACCCATTCTACAACCAAACATTGTGAGGCGGTAAAGGTTTTTCATTATCCGCCGACCAGGGGGCGGATTCGGGTGATTTTGAAATAGACGAGGTGTTTGGTTTTGGGTTCGGTGTCTTTGGCGCCATGCTCGGTGCGTCTTAGGGAGGCGATCAATTCAGGGTCGTCGGATTCTTTCGTTTTGGCCAGGTGGAGTCTTTTGCCTGCGTAGCCTTCGGCCTGTTCGATGAACATATATGCCGCGTTTGGGTTCGATTGGACGTTCTGGTAGCTTAGGCGATCGTTCATTATGAAGGCGACTGTGTCGTCGTCGATGAAATGGGGGCGGCCGTAGAGGGCCGTGTCGACGTTTCCTTGTGCGTTGGCGGTGCCGAGAACGCCAATGCCTTTCGTTGTTTCGAAGTAATCAGCGAGGCTCATGGTAATCCTTTCGATTGTAGATGTCTCTTAATACGGTTCCCACATCGATGTGTTCGAATTCGAAGCCTGCTTCTAACAGGCGTTTTGGCAGGACACGCTGGCTGCACAGGACGACTTCGGTTCCCATTTGGCCGAAGATCAATCTGACGGCGAGCGAGGGCATGCGGGTCCAGGCGGGTTTTTGCAGGGCTTTTCCGAGGGTTTTGGAGAAATCTTTGATGGTGACGGGATTGGGGGAAGTCAGGTTGAATGGGCCGGAGAGGGCCTGGTGTTCCAGGAGGAACTGTATGGCGGCGCTTTGGTCGGTCTGGCTGATCCAGGAGAGCCATTGGTTTGGTGAGCCTGCGTATCCGCCAAGATAGAAGCGGAACGGGGCGGCGAATCTGGGCAGGGCGCCTCGGTCGGGGCCGAGGACTACGCCTGTGCGCAGGATGATCAGGCGGACGCCGAGTTCGGTGATTTGTGACGTAGTTTGCTCGACCTGGCGGCAGACTTCGGGGAGGAAGCCATCGCCTGGGGGGGCGTCTTCGTAGAGTTTCTCATAGCCTCGCGGGCCATAGTAGCCAATCGCTGAGGCCTGTATCACTACCTTTGGTTTGCGGTCGACGAGCTTGAGGACATCAGCCACTGCGCGGGCGGCGTCGAGTCTGCTTTGTAAGATTGTGTTCTTTGCGGCTTTGGTCCAGCGGCTCGCAGCGATATTTTGGCCTGCGAGGTTTATAATTGCGAAAGCGTCGTTGGCGTGGTGGGCCCAGCTTTGCGGTGATTTGGCGTTCCAGTGCACAGCCTTCACTTTAGGGCCGAGCAATCTTTGCGCATTTTCAGCATTGCGTGAGAGTGCGATGATCTGATAGTGTGGGGACAGACGCTGGGTTAGGGCTTTGCCTATGAAGCCGGTTGCGCCGGCGATTAGTATTTTGGGTTTTGGATCATCCATTGCTGCGTTCCAGTTGTGCGATTTTCTCGACGTAAGCGTCCATATCGAACTTGCGCTGCAGGCCGGCGGCGTTCATGTAGCGGACTTTTCCGAAGATGGGTCGCTCGGACCAGGCCCTGTCGTGTTTGCCAAAGCACCAGGCTACACCGGCGAAGGCGTTGGCGTCTCTGCCATCGAGCTCGTGTTTGTTATTGAGGTATAGGGCGGTCTTGTAGGCCTGCTGGTAGTTTCTGCTCCATTCGAGGATTTTTTTGCCCCAGTACATTCGCATATAGTTGTGCATTTTGCCTGTTAGGAGCATCTGCTTTTGGGCGGCGTTCCAATAGGGATCGTGGGTTTGGGCGGATTCGAATTGTTCGCGGGAATATAGGTACTGTTTTTTGTCTCTTCGGTGAAAGTTTAGGGTTCGCACTGCCCAAGGGGGCAGGCATTTGTAGGTGTCGTAGTGCGGGTTGTAAAAGACGAAGTTGTGGCTTAGCTCTCGTCGCACGATAAGCTGTTCGAGATATGCATCCTTGCCAGGGCCACCCTTTTTGATTGTTTCGAGGGCGATATAGAGCGGGGAGATTTGGCCAAAATGGAGATAGGGGCTCATGTCGGAGATGCAATCGAGGGTCGGGTTGTTGCTTTGTTGGTGGTAATGGTCGAGCTTGTTCTTGAGAAAGCGGCGCAGGAGCTGTTCGGCTTGTTTTGTTCCGCCTGAGAAGGAATCGACAGGGCTTATGCTCCTGTCCAGATTGAGGGTGCTTAGGAGTTTGTCCAGATCATCCAGTGACAGTCCGTCGAATTTGAGCTTCAACGACTGTTGCTTTAGTTTTTCGTGACGTAGAGGTTTTAAGAAGTAGACGAGTTTTTTTGTGATTCTTGGTCTGAAGGTTCCTGCTGAGTACTCCTCCTTGCCTGAAGCCTCTGTTACGGGCACGATCAGGTTTGTTTCGACTTCGAACATCAGACATTCGGCATTGTGTGCGATTTGTTTCCGCCACTTGCGTTGGATTCGCAACTGGCCGTTTTCTACGACGAGTATTGAAGCGTTTTTGGCGAGGTCGAGTACACGTTGGGTCGGCTCGCCAGCTTGTACAACCAGCCGGATTCCCCTTTCGCCAAGCACATCTTGTACATCGCGCAGGCCTTCCAACATAAAGCGATAGTGACGCAGGTTCGCTTCAGGGTAGGAATCGACGATGCAGAAGAGTACGATCAGGGGCTTGCTTAGCTCGTTTGCTTTTCGTATGGCGAATTCGAGGGCGTGGTTGTACTTGGCTCGCTGGGCGGCCTGCATCCAGTAGAGGACGTAATCGCCATTGCGTCGTGGCGGCTCGTCGCACAGAGTTTTGATCCTTTCCGCTTGTATCATTGCAGAATCCCACAACTATATTTTCAGCAGCGGTTCAATCTCAACTGCACTTTACTTATACTGCGCTCGACGGTGAAAATCCACAATCGGTTTGGATGAAGGGCGGAATGAGCAGTTACTTATATTCGAGGACAGATTCCTTCGCTCGGCCTTTGGCCTTAGTCGGAATTACAGAGGCTGGATTCCCGCCTTCGCGGGAATGACGGGTGGTGTGAGAATGACAAGGGGGTGCGGGGATGACAACGTGTTGGCGTTGCGCTCGGTTAGGATGACAGTGTGTGGGAGCCAGTAACGACCGTATTGCTATGGGTGTTGATTAATTTTGCACTGGCAATACGAAGATTGTCACAATAGTATCTTGCGATACGAAGGTTTGTCTGTCGATGAGATAAAGGCGTTCGGAGTTGGGGGGCGAATGGGTAAGAAGGGCGATGTAGTGACAGGGATGGATATGAAAAAGGGCGATAGCAATGTCGGGGCGTAAGAAAAGAGCGGCTAAAGGCAAGGAAGCTTGGTGGGCGTTCGTTCATCTTGTATTGGCGGGGATTGTCTACCTGGCTTTTGCGGTTTATCTTTACAGTCCGCATTTTCGGCGTATTCGCGATCTGGACAATTTGGTTGTTGTCGTTCTACCTCTGGCTGCGTTTGGGTGCTACGTTCTGAGCAGGCGGTGGGTGTCTTTGTTTACAGGGTCTCTTGCTGCGGGGGCGTTGTATGGGTTCGGGCCTTACGTTCTGGGGCTGCTCGAATATCACGTGGCGGCATCGCTGCTGGCGGCTCTTATACCCTGGCTTTTTCTGCCATCGGCTTTTGCGTTCAAGAGGCGATTCACATGGCTGCGATGGCCCTGTGCGATACTGCCTTTCGCAGCGATATTTTCGTTCTTCGAGGTTTGCGGGCGGATACGCTTTTTTGCTGTACCTAAACAGGCGAGGCTGCACGCTGATGGTTTGATAGGTTTGCTCGCACCGCTTGTCGCTGCGAAGCTTGGGTCGGTGGGTGTTCTGATTGGGTTCTATCACGTTCCTATCGCGGCTTTTGCAATCGGCCTGGCTATGAGCGTTGCGGCCAAGAGGTATGCCGTGCTAACTGTCCCCATTGCGGGGTTAGTGCTGGGTTTGTCGCGTCCTGTTTTGGGGGTAAGTCCTGTGATGTGGTTTACGATACCGGCCGTATTCTTTGCTGTGGCTGCTGGTGTGGGGGTGCAGGGGATCTCTATTGCGGGGGCTCGGGATAAAAAATGGCTTTTGTTGGCGGCCTCGTTGATGGCGGCTCTGGCTATCTTTGCTTTGCTGCTTGCGACGAAGTATTTTCAGGTTTTTCTCGGCCTTGCTTTCGGCTACGCAAAACTTTTCCTCGAAGCGGGCAAGATATACTCATTAGGGGCTGTGGTTATTGGGATTATTTTTGTTATTACGCGATTGAAGTTCAGAGCGAGCATACTGAGGCAGGGTTTGCTTGTGGCTGTATTGGGGCTGGATATTTTCATTGGGGCGAGATTTATCATTGATAAGATGCTGTGATTGTTCGCTCCAGACGCGTTTCTATGAGAAAAATACAGGCGTATTTTTTGTGGTGTTAGTTACTCATTCTAAGGTAAGGCGGAAATATCACTCTTCTTTCGTGAATTCTTCACAGCTTCAACTGTGGATAGCAAGACCGATGGCTATCACACGCACTCCATAGTTACGGCAGTTTAGTATAGCTGTGCTTTTTTGAATAGACGAGGGGCCGCCAAGTACATTTGACGGCCCCTTGAAATCTGCGTTATCGCACAATCGTGCGTTTCTTTAGTTTCCTGTCGTAAAGCCTCTTAATCCTGAGGACCAGCCATCGCTTTGACCGGCTGTGTTCTTGGCTTCTGACCAGTACCAGTACTGCGTGCCGGGCGTCAGACCCGTCAGGACGTGGCTGAATGTCTGGCCGCCTGCGGCGTAGCCTGTCCATGACGTATTGCTTATCCACATATCACCATACTTCCAGAAGTAGAACCTGTACTCGCAGGCTCCGCCGCCATCGTTGGTGATTGTGCCGCGGAGCGTGGCCGTATCAGATCCGACGGCAGTTGCTGATTCAGTCTTGGCCACGGGCTTGGCCGTCGCTTCGGGCCCAATGGATATAACCAGATCAACCGGCGAGCCGCCAGGCACAGGCGTGTTCTTGGGCGGATGCTGATTCATTACCTTCCCGGCCGGCATACCCGCTGTATAGCTGTACGTAATCGTCCCGACGGTCAGACCGGCGGCGTTTATCGCAGCCTGGGCATCCGCTTT
>CAZYMD010000095.1:0-18873 GCA_964649005.1 uncultured Pirellulales bacterium | reverse complement strand
CACCGCGGCAATGCTGGTTGGCGGGCTGTGGGTCGTAAGCCAGCATCCCGTATTGTCGGCTGTTGTCCATGCCGGCTTGCCTGCATTGTAAACGCTGAACTCGTAGTGCAGTTCTAATGGTTTGTGCCACAGGCCCCGAACCTTATAAGTGCCCGGCGATACAGGCCGAGTGGGAATGTGATACAAACCATGTCTTGCCGCCTCTGGGTCTCGCAGCAAATCATCGCTGCCATCCCACCATGCGATATTTTCCCCTGCTGGAAACGCCGTCTCGCTAACGAGGTTCCGCACTCTCTTGTTTTGCATGTCCTCGATGACGAGCGTGACAAGGCCCGCCTCAGGCAACGAGAACTTTACTGGAATCGGTGGCGGCTCTTCGCTTGGTTTTGGCAGAATAAGAGTTGCAATTGCCGCATCATTATCGAGCGGTGCAATAGCCATCAGTTCGCCCAGCCAGACGCGACGACCTTCCTTAACTTTATCCTGAAGGTGAGGATGATTCGACACCGCGCCTGCCATTATTCGCAAACGCAGCGCTCGCGTCTTAACCTGGTTTTCGAAAGGAATCCAGTTAGGCCCAAGCCCCATTGGATAGAGTGCATCCATGCCGCTCCTGCTGCCTATGTTTTGCCAGGATGAATTGGCTGCCTCACAAATGTTTTCGCTTGCATCGCCTGTGAAGGCATCGACCTCGACCGCTGAAAAGCCGGTCCAAAGCAGGCAGATGCCGCTAAGTGTGACAGGCTTGGGCCATGTGACAGTGACAATTTCTGGATGCTCAGAAGATACTCGCAGTGCGGCTCCCTGCTCCCCATTGCTCCATGTTGCCCAGGTTTGGTTGTGGGATTCATCGATCAGCTTCGCGCTAACGTCGTCGCGAGCTACCGATTGTGCAAGAGCCTGTGGCGCAACATTAGCGAGCCTCTTCTCGTTAATCCATACGCCGCCCAGCCAGCCCGCCATCTCGCGATCACCAGGCACCGGCGAATGGCTAAATCGCAGTGCCTGCGTCTGTGTACCCTGTGGCAAGACCCATATTGCGTATTCTTCGTTTCCGACTTCCCTTTGCGAGACCTCACCCAGCACCAGACGTTCGGCCTTAATCCATTGCGTATCATCCGCAAGATCTCCAGGGTATGCTGCCTCAGATTTCAAAACGCTCAGCGAGCCACCCCCACGAACCAGCATGCTGCCGACAGTTACACTCTTTGTAAAGCCTATCCTCAGATGTCTCACACCTGGGTTTCGACCATCAGCAAACTTAACACCACGCCAATCTGGTTTATTCTTTGCAGTCCACACAACAGAAATTGGTCCGTCCTTAGCTTGCTCTTCTGTAATTGGTGATTCTTTTCCACCCACCCACTGAGTGAAGGCTGCTTTATCGAGACTGGACCCATCGATAGTCTGGAATATTGAAGAGTCTGTGGCGCATATGCACGGCAAGACAAACAGCAATGTATGAAGAATAACTATTTTTTTCATACTCATTCCCTTTATTCGACGATTCTTACTTTGATCGTGGTGAAAGGTAGTCGCCTGTGCCACGTGACAAAGTGTCTATTTATTATTCAACAGGAATTCTCCGTTTGTCTTCCCAAACGCTGACCCTGTATATGATGGTGCCTATATTAGCATAATGTGCGATTCTATATCAACGATGTAACCGTTTCCCAAGCAAATAGCTGGAGTATTCCAGCCTGTTCCTCAGTCAGATTAATCCATGCAGTCGAGATTTTGCTAAGGGGTAGGGCGAATGTCTGTCACTCTTGATAACCGCGTAGACCAAAGATTTGGCGGAGGCGTCAGCTATGAGTATTTCGCGTGAAAGTGCTTGCATCACATGGGAGTGGTAGAATACTATAGTAAACAGATGGCAGGTTGCGTTAGCCGGTCAACCCGCTAAACAGATACGTACAAACAAGTGCGGGACGACATCACAACCGCGGTTCCGGTTCGTCATGGGTGAATTGGCGGCGTTCCGGAAATCCATGAAAAAATAAATCCGACCACAGGAAAAGGCGCCCTGGTCATGTTTTTCAATAACAAGAGTCCTTGGCACAAAGAAGAGCAGCCCCACTTCAGTGGCTCATTTGAATACGCAACCAGGAATATTGTTTCCCGAAAGGTATGGCATAACGCAGGCGTCAAGGTGTCATTTGATGAAAAAGGCTGGTCTATAATTCACGCCGACTTTGACAGGCTGGAAGCAATGACCGTGTTCTTTGGGGTAGAAGAGCAAGAGGGATCAGGTAGTTAATCAAAGGAGACTTTTAACATAGGAGTCGATTATGACCAAGGTGGCTTTCTTTTCTATTCTTTGTACCTGGACCTGTCTCGGGTTGGCTCAGGATGGGCCTTTTCTGGGAGACGTGTATCACTACATAGAAAATATAGACGTCTTTGAGGTAAACCAAGTTGAAGGGCATATGCTGGCCTTACCGTTTGTTTCGACGGACCATGCCCTACGAGACGATGCGGTCTCGGAAGGGTGCCGATTGTCTCTCAATGGGGCCTGGTCGTTCTTCTATGCGGACACTCCGGAGGGGATGCCGAGTGAGTTCTATGCGGAGGCTTATGACGACAGTGCATGGAGCACGATTGCCGTGCCGAGCAACTGGGAGATGCAGGGATTTGGTGATCCATTGTTTCGCAATGTCACCTCACCGTTCAAACCTAATCCGCCATATGTGCCGCATGATTACAATCCCACAGGGGCGTATCGAAGGACCTTTTCCGTACCAGTGGCCTGGACGGATAAGCAAGTGATATTGCGTATGGAGAAGACCGCCTCTGCATCATTTGTGTGGATCAACGGCCGAGAGGTTGGGTACAATGAAGGGTCTCAGGAGCCAGCTGAGTATGATGTTACATCATTTCTTAAACCCGGCGATAATACAATCTCAGTGAATGTGATCAAGTATTCGGACGGGTATTATCTGGAGGGTCAGGACTACTGGCGGTTGGCAGGGATCTTTGATGATGTGTGGCTGTATGCCCTTCCCAGGGTGCATGTGTTTGACTGGTTTGCTATCACGGATTTGGACGAGACCTATACCGATGCGCGCCTGGATCTATCTGTGGTTATTAAGAACAGCACGGATCAAACACAAGGCAAATACACAGTGCGTGCGACTCTGTATGATGATGATCGTACAAAGGTTCAGACGATGATATCCAAGGTGTTTGCCATGTCAGCCGCAGCCTCACAAACCGTCATGCTGACCACCGACGTAAACAATCCGGCCAAGTGGTCTGCAGAATGGCCGAATCTGTATACCTTGATCATCGAATTGGTCAATGCATTGGGAAAAACCGAAGAGGTGGTGCGGGGGCGCATTGGTTTTAAGGAGACCGAAATCCGCAACCAGGTTTTTTATCTTAATGGTGTGCCTATCAAGCTCAACGGCATTAACAGTCACATGCAGCACCCGGACCTGGGTCATGCCATGGATGAGAAGACCATTCGTCAGGATTTCAATCTACTCAAACGTTTTAACATCAACTGTGTGCGTACATCGCACTATCCCCCGGTCATGGCGTACCTGGACCTTGCGGATGAGTATGGAATCTATATTGTGGACGAGACCGGCGATGAGGCACATGCGACTGAGTATTTGTCTGAACGTGCCGAATGGATTCCGATGTACGAGGAACGCGTCCGACGTATGGTCCTTCGTGATCGTAACCATCCGTGCGTGCTGTTCTGGAGTGCAGGCAATGAGAGTGGGGAAGGACGCAATATTTGTGCTGTGATCGACCAGGGCAAACAACTGGATTCCACACGATACTGGATGTATGGCGGTAATGCCTTTACTCACCCGTGCGAGGAGATCATCGGGCCACGTTATTCCACGCCCACGGAACTCAAGACTCAAATCCGTTCGGCTCCCGACGATATGGACCCACGTCCCTCCTTTATGGATGAGTATCTATCTGTGGCCGGCAACAGTGGGGGCGGGTTGGATGAGTATTGGGCCGTGTTTCGGTCGTATGCAAGGAGTATGGGTGGTGCTATCTGGGATTTTGTCAGTCCTGGACTTCGGGAGCCGGTTCGTGTCTTGAAAGACAGTTCCAGTCACTGTGTCCCTGTCCACGTGATGGGCCGGGCTAAACAGGTACCAGGTAAATTAGGCTATGCCCTTGATCTGAACGGCCACGATCAGTGGGTGGAAGTGTACCGTGATCAGGCTGTGGAAATTAGCGGTGACCAGTTGACCCTGTCACTGTGGATCTATCCACGTGTGTTCAACCAGTCCGCCGGTACGATCCTGACCAAAGGCAGTTATCAATTCGGCCTTCAACAGAAGGGTAAGGAGGCCCTTGAATTCTATCTCACCACGAATCGCCGGTACACAATCAAGGCCAACTTGCCCGCGCTGTGGGAAAATCAATGGCATCATATTGCCGGTGTGTATAATGGTCGGGAGATGAGGCTCTATGTGGATGGGAACGAGGCGGCTCAGGCCAAGGTCACAGGCGCAATTCGCAATCTCCCATTCCCCGTTAACATCGGACGCAATGCCGAGATCCATGGCCAGGAAACCTCCGATTACCTCTGTGACGCACTTATTGACCAAGTGGGGCTGTTTGCAAAAGCGATCCCCGTAGATGCCCTTATGAAATCCGGGCCTGAAATAGTCCAACAATCGGCCTTATGGCTCGATTTTGAGACGATTACGGAAGCTGGGGAATTTTTCAGTTACGGCATCGGGGCGCGGACCTATGGGGCTATCTGGCCGGACCGGCGTCCTCAGCCGGAGATGTGGCAGATCAAGAAGTCCGGTCAGCCCGTGTCTGTGCAATGGGCTGATGAGAATTGTGACCGTATTAAGATCACAAACCATTACCACTTTACGGATCTCAAATACGTACAGGTCTTGTGGTTCTTGCAAGCTGATGACAAGGTCCTAAAGCAGGGATTGCTTAAGGTGACCTTACCGCCGCTCCAGACAGGGGTGGTCGATGTACCGCTGCGCAAACCCAGGATCCAAGCGGGAGTCGATTATCGCTTGCTCGTGAGTGTACGTCAGAAAAAGGACCGCCCCTGGGCTCAAGCTGGTTATGAGATTGCCTGGGAGCAACTGTCCTTGCCGTGGAGCAATTCTCTCGAACTGACCAAGACCAAGAAAGCCCCGGTCCTCAGCGTGGAACGGTCTGACGAAGGTTGTGTCATTACAGGCAAGAATTTCATTTACACCTTTGACACAAAAACCGGCCGATTGGCATCCATGCAGGTCCAAGGTAAAAAACTTATTCGCCGAGGCCCGATCATGAATGTGTGGCGTGCTCTGCTAGCCAATGAACAGGACGCCTGGACAGTGAATTCGGCGTCGGTGTTACATCGTACCGAAGGGGCTGGCTACATGGCCGCCACCGAATGGTATTCCACGGGCCTGGATCAACTGCAATTTACCCTGGCGGCTTTTGATGTTGCACAGGGCAACCGTAAGGTCACCGTCAAAGTCAACACCATTGTGGCCCTGGGTCGGATCAACGGCGGCTATGAAAACTATTATGTGTACGCCATTGACGGAACCGGTGAAATAACCTTGTCCCACAGCATGGTTCCGTATGGCGAGTTGCCCACCTGGCTACCGCGGGCCGGAGTGGAATGGATCTTAGATCCGAGTCTTCGCCATGTGCAGTGGATCGGTCGTGGGCCTCAGGAGAATTACCCGGATCGTAAGACCGGTTACAAACTGGGGTACTACTGCTCGACTGTGGATGACATGATCGAGCCTTATCTGCTGCCTCAGGATTACGGCCTGCGTACGGATAACCGACAGGTAGTGCTGACCGATGAACAAGGTATTGGATTGCGGTTTTTCGGGAATCGCCTTTTTAATTTCAATGCATATCCCTTTACCACGGATAACTTAACCAAAGCCTATTACACGTATCAACTTCAGATGTATGACGGGATCACCTTCAACTTCGACTATGCCACCAGCGGTGTGGGCTGTACGGCTCGTTCCGTGTTCAATCCATATCGCGTAATGCCACAGCAATATGATTATGTGATGACGATCACACCGGTAGTGCCCGTGATGCGCCGGTAGTCGCCTTACCGATACGAATGTGCTCGATAAGCTGTTGTATTGGCTTATCAGTATAAGATCTTGTGTGTCTTGATATAACAAGGATCAATGTGTATTCCTAAACCCAAACCATGGGGAATCTTGATCACGCCGTTCTTGATTGAGAAGGTTTCCATCTTGCTTTCGATGGGTATTACTGTCCCGTTTACGACTCTCTATCAAATAGTTAAACTGCGGCCCGATAATGTGTTTTTGACCAAGCAGCCTAATCGGGCCTAACCGAGCATTGACAACCACTTACAACCAGCTGGCCAAAAGCCAGAATAACGCGAAATCAGGCCGATTTCATGGCCATTGGGACACGCGCACGAGGGCTTGGCGGTTGGTAAGATCGATCCAGTTAAAGGGCAGGGATGTCCAGACTTCTTGATGTTGGCTCTGCGCAAGGACTGACTGAAATCAGTTTCTCTGGTACACCTTGATCCAGTCGCACTCATAATAAATTGGCAGCGGTGGCGTCGCGTCGCACGGTCCCGGCCAGTCCGCATCGACCCCGAAGTTGATCAGCAGGCGCTGGCCAACCTGGCTGGCCTGACGCCGCCGAGTCATCTGGAGGGCGTCAGCCTTTGCCCGCTGATTGACAATCCACAGGCAGAGTGGGAACACGCCGCCTACACTCAGGTCCAGCGTGGGGCCAACGCGGGCCACAGCGTCAGGACTGAAAGGTGGCGGTACACCAAATGGGCTTTCGGCAAGCTGGACGCGGAACTGTACGATCACGACCACGATCAGCAGGAGCTGCACAATTTGGCCGCAGATGCAAAATATGCTGACGTGGTCGCCAGGATGAAAGTGCTGCTTAAACAGGTGCATTCGATCCCTGTCCAAGGTGGCAAGGCAAATCCACGCACGAAGGAGAAGTTCTGCAACTGACACTCGGTCTGCCAGGCAATATAAGCTCATCTCATGGACTGAATGTAATCATCTTGAATTGAGGGCTATTCGGATGCGCGCACGAGGGCTTGTGGGCTGGTGAGATCGACCGGATGTCCTGCCGTGTAACCAATGGTGAAAAGTGGGCTCGAGCTATCTTCATACCCATTTTTACTCAGTGACAATGAATTAGCAGTTAGCCGTTCTACTTCTTTTTATCCTGGTCGTGTGGCACGATTACATCACCCTACAGGTAAATGTCAGCAAACTCGTCAGTAGAAATCCTCAATTACATGCCAAATTCACTTAACGCTTCTATTTACGTCAAAGATCTGCTCAAAACTGGATTGTCGTGAGTAGGACAGTATTGACGCAGAGCACCACAATATGTTATAATACCGTTAAAATCAAATAAGAGGCCCATAACAACACAGCACCTGCTTGGGGGCCTTTTTTCTCCTTGAGGAAGGAAATATTATGCTTGATTCTGTAAGGGTATGTCTGGCTGGGATTATCCTATTGACACTCACACTTCTGGCCGCCGGCTCATGTCCTGTGGGGGATATCGATGGGGACTGCTCGGTCGATTTCCTTGATCTACAGTTACTGGCCGGGCAATGGCTTGATGACTACTGCATGGAACAGCCGTGCGCCGATATCGCGGGAGACCAGAATATCGACTTCACCGATATGGCCCGCCTGGCTTACAACTGGCATCGCCAGGGTGCTCCTATTGTGATTAACGAGTTCCTCGCCAGCAACAACACTGGTACACCTGCTGACCCAGTAAAAGGCGAATTGCTGGACGAAGACGGCCGGTCCTCTGACTGGATCGAACTGTACAATCAGTCCGACCAAACCTTCAACCTTGAGGGATGCTTCCTTACCGATGATATCAGCGACCTGACCAAATGGCAGTTTCCATCGGTGACCATCAACCCTGGAGATTTTCTTGTGGTTTTTGCCTCTGGCAAGAATCGAGCCGTCGCCGGCACCGAGCTGCACACCAATTTTGAGCTTAACGCCACAGTCGGCGAGTACCTGGGCCTGATCGGTCCCGACGGTATCACCATTGCCCATGAATACACACCAACATATCCGACTCAATTGACAGATATCTCGTATGGCTTGGCCCAGTATGCAACCACTTTGGTGCCGACCGGCGCCAATATATCTTACCACGTCCCAACGGCCCAGGACGCCAGCCTCAATTGGACATCGACGAGCTTCACTGCATCGGCCTGGGACAAGGCCACAACCGCACTCGGTTTTGCAGGGACCCCGACCGAATCCATGGATATTGGAGGCCCAGCCGCAGCCGGATCATTCAGTCTGTCCAACGGCGTCTACACTGTTCAGGGCGATGGTGTGGACATCTGGGATACATCCGACGAGTTCCACTACGTCTACATGCCTCTTAAAGGTGACGGCCAGATGACCGCCCGCATCGTCAACATGACATACACGAACGAATGGGCAAAGGCCGGTGTGATGATCCGCGAATCCTTAGATGCCGGCGCCAGACACGCGATGGAGGTTGTTACAATCTCCAACGGTATATGCTTCCAGGGGCGAACAAATACCAACGGCTCAACATTCAACAATCAAGGCGTTGCAGGCGCCGCACCTTACTGGGTGCGTATCATCCGAACGGGCAATACCATAGCGGGCTATTATTCCTTGAACGGCTCCAATTGGACCCAGCAGAGTACAGTGGATATCGCCATGCCGCAGAATGTTTACATCGGTTTGTGCCTGACGTCTCATTCCGGCGGCGTTCTATGCACCGCCCAGTTCGACAACGTCTCCACCGGTGGTTCTGTCGGAGGTGATCTTAAGGACAAGATGCTGGGTGTCAACGCCTCGCTCTGGACCCGCATCGAATTCACTGTCGACGACCCTGGTTTCTATGACAGCCTCACTCTGCGTATGAAATACGAGGATGGCTTTGTCGCTTACCTCAACGGCACGAAGGTTGCTTCACGCAATGCGTCTGCCTCGCCCGCCTGGAATGCCACAGCGCTTTCCAACAGGCCTTTTACAGACGCCGCCGCCTTTGATGACACCAATCTGCTGGCCTTCCTGAGCCTGCTTAAGCCGGCTCCTCAGACCAACGTCTTGGCCATTCACGCGCTCAACGACAGCGCCGCTGACGACGAGTTTATCCTCCAGCCCGAACTAATCATCGCCAGCAACCAGATATTGCCGCAGTATTTCGCCCTCCCAACACCAGGTAGTTTCAATTCCAGTGGCGTTACGGATATCGTTAGCAATGTCTGGATCAGCCACGAGCATGGTTTCTACAACAGCGATTTCCAGGTCACACTGTCTACAGAAACACTCGGCGCCGAAATCAGATACACCACCGACGGCTCAACCCCCACCATTACCAACGGCACTGTCTACACTTCGCCGCTTTGGATAACCGAAACTACTACGCTGCGCACCGTGGCTGTAAAGCCAGGCTACTTCGACTCAGCCGTCGAGACCCGCACGTATATTTTCGTCAATGATGTCAAGACCCAGTCGCCATCCGGCCAGGCCCCCGGACCGGGCTGGCCGAACGGTAGCGTCAACAACCAGGCCATCAACTACGGCATGGACCCCGACATAGTCAATAATTCCCAATACTCAGGCCAGATTACCACCGCCCTGCTGCAAATACCGTCGATCTCCATCGTAACCGACCTGGCAAATCTCTTTAATTCTTCCACTGGCATCTATGTCAACGCCAACCAGGACGGCCGGAGCTGGGAGCGACCAGCCTCCATCGAGTTGCTCAATCCTGACGGATCAGAAGGTTTCCAGATCGACGCCGGGCTTCGCATCCGAGGCGGCTACAGCCGCAGCAACGGCAATCCCAAGCACGCCTTCAGGCTCTTCTTCCGCTCCGAGTATGGCAAGGCCACGCTGGACTATCCACTTTTCGGCAACGAAGGCACTGATAGTTTCAAGAAAATGGACTTGCGCACAAGCCAGAACTACTCATGGGCCTTCGACGGGAGCAACCAGAACACCTTCGTACGCGAGGTCTGGTCGCGCGACACCGAACGCGAAATGGATCAGCCCACAACACGCAGCCGCTATTATCACCTCTACCTAAACGGCCAGTACTGGGGCCTTTATCAGACTCAGGAACGAACTGGTGCAGATTGGGCCGAGACCTATCTTGGCGGTAACAGCGATGAGTATGACGTCATCAAGAGCAAGACGGGCGAAATCGGTATGCAGCCGACCGACGGCAACATAGACATGTTTGCCCGCTTCTGGGATATTGCCTCCACCGGCTTCAACGGGACCGGCAACTTCTGGAAACTCCAGTGCCTCAACACCGATGGCACTCCCAATCCCGCTTATGAAAAGCATCTCGATCTCGATAATCTCATTGATGAAATGATTATTGAATACTACACCGGTGATCGCGATGGTCCGGGTTCACTCTATACCGGTGGTTGCAACAACACCATTGTCGTCGCCAATCGAAACGAACTCAACGGTTGGTTCTGGGTGCAACATGACTCCGAGCACTCCCTCGGTACCGGTGAAAACGACATGGTGAACCAGACCTATGCACAGGGCACATTGCAGAAATTCCAGTGTGACTGGTTGCACAGGCAAATGGTTGAGGACCTGGATTATCGTATGTTTTTCGCCGACAGCGTTCAAAAATACCTCTTCAACGGAGGTTTGCTGACAGCCGAGAATAGTGTGGCACGTATCAACAATCGGGCCAACCAGATCAACATGGCCATTATCGCCGAATCCGCCCGCTGGGGTGATTCCAAAACCGGCTCACCTTACACTAAGGCCACCTGGGAAACGGCGGTCAATGGCGTCCGCTCATGGATTTCTGGCCGGATTCCCACGCTTCTGGGTCAATTCCGCGGAAAGAACTGGTTCCCAGCGATTAACGCTCCCACACCCAACATACAAAGTGGTCTTGTAACACCTGGCGCAATTCTGTATTTCACAGGCACGACAGGCACAACCTATTATACCACTAACGGTACGGACCCCCGCGTCCCCGCTGCACAATCCACTGGAGGCAAACAGGTCTCGCTTATCCAGGGTGACGTCCAGACACGCGTCTTTGTGCCTACCGGCGAGCTTATCGCAAACACCGGTTCAATTCTTGCCGAGTACTGGTATGGGATCAGTGGCACAGCAATCAACGACCTGACCTCCAATCCGGACTACCCAGATAATCCCGACCAGCGCACCAATCTGACCACCTTCGAGATACCGACGGATGTGGCCGAGAATTACGGCGCACGAGTTCGAGGCTATCTCCACCCATCAATCAGTGGTACATACACATTCTGGATCGCCAGTGATGACAATAGCGAACTGTGGCTTAGCTCCGACGACAACCCGGCCCACCGGACCCGCATCTGCCGCGTGGACGGTTGGACGCCATCACGATCCTGGGACCTATACTCAACCCAGAAGTCCAGCGGAATCTCTCTCCTCGCTGGTCACAAGTACTACATCGAGGCCTTTATGAAAGAGGGAGGCGGAGGCGACAACCTTTCCGTCGCCTGGCAGGGTCCCGGCATCTCTCGGCGGATAATCCCTGGCCAGTATCTCTCGCCGACCAGTGCCGACTGGACGGGAAGCAGCTTTAATGACAGCCTCTGGCTGCTCGGTTCCGGCGGCGTCGGCTACGAAACAACCGGCACAGATTACGCGCCTTATATCGGCCTCGATGTAAAGACGCTAATGTACAACAAGAACAGCACCTGTTATATCCGCATTCCGTTCAATGTCACCAACACCGAGTTGACCAGCCTCAAGCTTCGTGTTCGTTATGACGACGGTTTCATCGCTTATCTTAACGGCAGAGAAGTCAAGCGTGTAAATTTCAATCCGACAAGCACCGCCACATGGAATTCAACGGCTACTTCACCAGGACATGCCAACTCGCTTGCAGTGCAGTTCGAGGAATTCGATATCTCGCAGTACATCTACGCCCTGCGCTCCGGCTCAAACATCCTCGCCATCCAGGGCCTGAACGTTTCAGCCGACAACAGCGACTTCCTTATAGACGCCGAACTGATTGGCGTCGAGATCAGTCAAGGTGATATCCACCCGTCGGCGCAGCAGTTCACGACACCGATTACTATTAACCAAACCATGAAAGTAAAGGCCCGCTGCTTTACTGGTATCTGGAGCGCCTTGACCGAGATGGTCCTGGCCACCCAGGATCTGACCGACAAGCTGAGAATCAGCGAGATCATGTACCACCCCACCGATACGGGCGATCCCGAAGATCCTAACAAGGAGTTTATCGAGCTAACCAACGTCGGGGCCTCGACCATCGATCTATACATGGTCCGATTCACCAACGGTGTGGACTTAACGTTCCCGCGGATGGATTTGGCCCCTGGTCAGTCCACCGTTGTGGTCCGCAACATCGACGCCTTCGAGGCCGAATACGGAACTGGGATCAACATCGCCGGCCAGTATACCGGCAGCCTCAATAACGCCGGCGAGCGAATTGCCTTGGTGGACGCCCTTGGCTCCTCCATCCTTAATTTCCGCTATAAAGATTCCTGGCGGCCCATCACCGATGGAGGTGGCTTCTCACTGACGATTATCGACGCCGGCAATCCCGATCCCAACAGTTGGGATTCGAAGGACTCCTGGCGGTCCAGCGCTGTGCTTGGCGGCAGCCCCGGGTGGGACGACAACGGCCTGATTCCCGACCCAGGCGCGGTCGTCATCAACGAGGTTCTCGCCCACGCACACGCCGAGGCGCCCGACTGGATTGAGTTGCACAACACCACGGGCCAGCCCATCGACATAGGCGGTTGGTATCTGTCCGACAGCGACGCCGACGACATCAGTCGCATGAAGTATCGTATCGCCGATGGCACGAGCATTCCAGCCAACGGCTACATCGTCTTTTACAGTGACCTCCAGTTCGAAAATCCAGCCGACCTGGGGACGATCATTCCGTTTGCCCTGAGCGAGAACGGCGAGCAGGTTGTGCTCACCTCCGGGCAGGGAGATGTGCTGACAGGCTACCGTGACTATGAGGACTTCGGCGCCTCGCCCAGAGGCATTGCCTTCGGGCGATACCAGAAGAGCGACGGTGAGTTCAACTTCGTCCTGATGAGCGCCAACACCCCCGGCGTCCCCAACACCTACCCGCTTGTCGGGCCTATTGTTATCAACGAGATAATGTACAATCCGATCAGCGGCAACCAGGATGAGGAGTACATCGAGCTGCACAACATAACGGCTGCTCCTGTGATGCTGTACGACTACACAATGTCCGAACCCTGGAAGTTTACCGACGGCATCAAACTGACTTTCCCATCCAGCTTGCCAATCACGATCCCAGCCAACGGTTATCTCCTTGTCGTAAAGGACCTTGCGGCTTATATCACGAAATACGGAATGCCCCCGGCCGGTGTTCTGATGATTGCTTACGATTCAGGCTCTCTGGCCAACGAGGGCGAAAAGCTCGAACTGTCCATGTCAGGTGACGTCGACCTGGCCGACGTTCGTTACTATATCCGCATCGACCGAGTAAACTATAGCGATGGCTCTCATCCCGCAGGTGGCGACCCCTGGCCAACCCAGGCCAATGGCGGCGGAGCGTCGCTGTCAAGGATTGAACCAGCCGACTATGGTAATGACGTTGCAAACTGGCGAGCCTGGACCCCAAGCCCTGGTGCCGCCAATCCATAGAAAATCATTGAGAAGTGTTATCCTTGTTCGCTTGGAGATGCTCACGGGCAATCCCTGCTCAATATTCTCCCGGACTTACAGAGAGCGCCAGATACCAACAAAGGGTGCAGACATTAGCTGCGGCATACCAGTTAATCACGTCACCGCCCCATTCTCCTAAATTATTGGTGGCCCAAGCCAGTGTCTCTACTGCGGCTACACCTTATCAAATAGGTAAACAGCCCCATAATCCCCATTTTCAGCTCAAAAACGAAGGTCCCGTCCTTCGGTCTGCATTCGCATTTCGTGCAGTTTCCTTGGCCCTTATCGATGGTGAGCTAGCATGCAAAACAAGTTTAAGCTAACTGATTCCTATTTCTTCATCTTGGCGCTATTACCACGCTTCGTTTTCTTGACGATCTTTTTGGCTCTCTTCGTTGTTTGCTTCTTCTTCGCCTTCTTTGCGTGAGCCCTGCGTCGAGCTTTCACCGCGACTCCGGGCTCGACGGTCGTGGTCTCGTGGCCCTCATTCTCAACCACCGCCGCCGCCCCCAATTCGATTCCAAACACATCCCCTATATCGGCGTCGTCGATCACGCGGGAGGTTTTCTTCTCGGCCTGTTTTAAGAGCTTTGCTGATTTATCGCGGACGGCCTGGGTGATAAGGTCCTCCATCTTCAGCTTGCGAAGGATGAAGAACAGACTTGGGTCTTCATCCAGCCGCGTCCCTATACCATAGAGCGTAGCCGCAACATGTTTGCACATGTAGGCCCAGTCGGGGCAACTGCACTTGAATTCAATCTCCTTCGGTGAGGGAAACAGGCCACTGCCCTTGGCTGTAAACAACTCCATCAGGTCTTTAGGAAACCGGCCATCCAGCAATTCCTGCAAGGACGCAACCTGACCCTCGCAAGCTACTTTAATCTTCTTCCAAATGGACCTGCTAATGGGCTTGATCTCTATAGTGATTTTGTACGGATTTCCCCGGCTGCCTTGCACCAGCGAGCTGACTCGACCGGGGCTGATCTGCAGGTCCAGAACTGCCCCATGCCGCAGGTAGCTGCGTCCGCGTCCGACTCGGTTCTCGTAGTCGGCATACTTGCCCAGATTACTGTTCCATGCCTTACCCCACCACGTGTGGACCAGAGTATTGCCTTCAATGACAACCGGTCGAATACCCGGATGTTTTTTTCTCAGTTGTTCGAGCTTGCGCCGTGCTCTGGCTCTCTTTTCGCCAACGGATACATATCGGGGGTAGCCGTAGTCGTAGTAGTATGCCATTGCATATCCTCTATAGAGATAACGTAAACAGTCTCATAAGCTCTTTGTCATCCATTTCAGTAATCCACGCGTCACCAGAAGCCGGTATGATCTGACGGGAGAGCTCAGCCTTATCCGCCAGCATCTTGTCAATCTTCTCCTCCACCGTGCCCTTGGTGACAAACTTGTGGACCACAACATTTTTCTGCTGACCGATGCGAAAGGCCCGGTCCGTCGCCTGATCCTCTACGGCGGGGTTCCACCAGCGGTCAAAATGCACCACGTGATTGGCCGCAGTTAGATTCAGTCCAACACCGCCGGCCTTAAGCGATAGGACCATAAAGGGAGTGTACTGGTCACTCTGGAATCGCTCGATCATCTGCCTGCGTTTGCTTACAGGTGTACCGCCGTGTAACACAAGGCCCTCATGCCCAAAAATCATCTCCAGGTATTTCTTCAAGGGTTCTGTCATCTCCTTGAACTGGGTGAAGATGAGCGCCCTTTCTCTCTTTTCAAATATCGTCTCACAGATCGGACGGAGCCGCTGGAACTTGCCGCTGTCGGTTTCCGCGAACTCACTCTGTCCCAAGTACTGGTCCGGATGATTACACAACTGCTTGAACTTCATGAGCGATGCCAGAATCAGGCCCTTTCTCCGGATACCGTCCGCCTGTTCCTTCAATGTTAGCCGAAGTTGCTTCACCAGGTCCTCATACAAGACGACCTGCTTGCGGCTGAGTTCCGCATAGGTCTTCATCTCGATCTTTTCGGGCAGGTCCGAGATCACGGTCTTGTCCGTCTTGAGCCTTCGCAGGATGTACGGGCCCACGATCTTCTTCAGCCGGGCATAACCGCTTGGATCCCGGTTGAGCCTCCTGCTGAAGCCGCTGAACTCTTGGGCAGTGCCCATTAAGCCAGGGTTGAGGAAATCAAACAGGGACCACAGATCAGAGAGACGATTCTCGATTGGCGTACCTGTCATGATAATCCGGTTCCTGGCGTGAAGCTTTTTCACCGCCCGGGTCTGCTTCGTCCCGGGATTTTTGATCGCTTGTGCCTCGTCCAGCACGATACAATTCCACCGGACACCCTGGAGCCAGGTATACTTCTGGCACAGGCCGTAAGTCGTAATCACCAAATCGACTTCATCCAGCGCAGGGCCACAGCTCAACGTGTCCCTGTCCGCTCCGCCTGATGGATGGGCTATGAAGTATCTCAGGGACGGCAGAAAACGCTCGATCTCACTGGTCCAGTTGCCGATCAGTGAGGCCGGCAGAATCAGCAGGCTCGTCTTGGGCCCTTTCCTGGACCTGACGGCGGCCTGAACGCTGAGCATGGCCAGTAGTTCAACCGTCTTTCCCAGGCCCATGTCGTCGGCGAGCAGAGCCCCGAATTGCAGGCTGTTCAGAAAACACAGCCAGTCCAAGCCCTGTTGCTGATAGGGCCTGAGCGTAGCCTTGAATAGGCTGGGCAGTCGAACGGAATCAATACGTTTTGGCTCACGCAGCCGCGAGACCACGGATTCAAGCCATTGTCCGTGTGAGATCTCGACCTCAATGTTATTCTCAGATAATCCCAGAGCATTGCCGGCATCCAGTTGCAGACGCATGGCCTCCCGCAGGGTCAGGTCCTCCTGGGCCATTAACTTCTGCGCCTTCTCATAGGCCCACAGGGTCTGTTCAAGCTTGTCACGGTCCACCTCCACCCACTTGCCCTTGATGAAGGCCAGGCCCTCGGATTCGTCCAACAACCTTCTGGCCTCCTCTGGGGAGATGGGCGAATCACCCAGCAGCAGCCTGGCATTAAAATCAAGAAGAGCGTCCATCCCGAGTGAGCTGGGATGGGCATCGCCAATCTGGATGTTCACGCGAAACCCTGCAGCTCGATTCTTCCACCAATTCGGGATTCTGCACAGGATGCCGGCCCGCTCATAGACTGGGATCTCCTTCAGGACTGTGTACGCCTCGTTTGCTGAGAGTGCCAGCGGATGGAATATCTCACCACTATCCAGGACGCCTGAGAGGAACTGGCTCTCGGCGGCCGCCTGGTGAACGGTGACAAGCAGGTCGAGCAGTTTCCTGCTGTCGGCGCCGTATTCGGCCAGGGCGTGCTTGAGCGGCACATGCTTGCAGCCGCTCTTATGGTCCAGGCCGGTTGAATAGGTGGCGAGAAAGGCAAACGGATACGCATCCTTCTTACTCTCGACGAGATGGAAAAAGATCCGACCGACAAGGTGCACCTTCGGGCTCAGGGTACGGACAAAATCGGCGACCGATCCCTTGTATGATTTGATTTGCCGTTGGTACGTGGCATTCAGCAGAGACCATAGAATGTCCAGCAGGTCCCGCTTCAGATACTCGGATCCGGGCATGAAGGGCGCACTGTCGAGCATCTCGACAGCCTGGCTATCGGTGAGATCTACAGTCGCTTTATGCCGCAGCGCCTCCAGATCGGCCGTTCTGGCCAACTCCTCGGCGAACCGCCCGGTGACCTTCCGCCAGTAATCCAGTGAAACCGATAGCGCCACCGACGGATCGGAAAAACCCAAAAACAACAGGAACGACTCGTAGTTCTCTCCCATCCGCTTCCATAGCTCGTCCTGAAGCAGTCTCTGATCCCTGCCAATCGGATCTTCGACTGGACTCCACTCGAGCTCTATACGCCCGCTCGGCAATATCACGGCGTTCAGTTCGCTAAACTTGGAACCAGATGTCTTGTCGACCACAGAACGTTTCCTGAGTATGCATAGAATAGTCACACCAAGAGGCAATCCTTCACCGCATTGCCTCTGTTCTGACCGGTATTGCACCGAGTGGCACGGATTTTGTCAAGCAGCCTTATTTCCGCACGTCTCGCATTATCCGCCCCTTGTCCTTAGCACATGATCACAAATCGGGCATCTGCCAACCAAACCGCCGGCTTGGGCTCGCATGAGTTGTACACGGAAACACAGTGATGAAGTTTCTGTTTCTATTGACGCCTTGGGTTCTGTAGACTGCCCCAAAAAGGCGCCCCGGTCTTGTTGAACGATGTACCCTGTCCGGTGTATGTATATAAGTTGTTATAAGATAAGCACATACACCAATCGCCGACATGCCTCGCTGGATATGTGTCTCCATAATGTTACTATTCGGTGGAGTTTCCCACAACGCTTATGACCGTGACGTGCCAAAGTGACGATACAATTAGATCATGAAAAAGGCATGGATATACAAAAGAAAAAAGGTCAATGGCTGGTGGGTAGGATGGTATGAAAACGGCAAGCGAAAAGCAAAAGCGCTTCCCACTAAAGCATTGGCTGAACATTTCTGCTACATGAAATACACACAGCTCAATTCAGATGTTTTCACAGGAGTTGTGGATTTCGAGTGGACACAGATTGTCAATGAGTATCATTACTCCAAGCAAGTGACGGGACTTGTGGAGGATTCAATCTACGAGGTTCTGCTGACTTTGCGCCATTTTGCACGACTGGTCAAGCCAGCTTCATCGGGGCAGGTCACACAACAGGCTCTGGACACGTTTGTCCTGGAGCGCAGCAAAGAAGTAAAAGGTAGCACGTTGAATAAGGACATTAAGAACATGTGTGCGTTTCTGAATTGGGCGCAGACGAAGCGCTATGTAGCCGAAGGTCTTAAGATCAAGATGATCAAGGTTACGCAGAAGCCCGTAGTTTCACTGTCGCCCACTCAAGTGAAGAACCTGCTCTCAACTGCCTCTAAATATCTCACCATGCGATTGAGGATCTTGTTGGCTGTAACGACGGGCCTCAGACGAGGTGATATCGATGCCATACGAGTTGGTGATATCCTCTTTGATCGAAATGCTATCACTACTCACAGCCGAAAATCTAAGAAGGCAATGGCAGAGCGGCCTATTCCTGAAGCAGTCATGACAGAGTTATCCAATCATGTAGTTACTCTTTCAGATGGGCACAAATCACTATTTGAAGACAGATTTTCTC
>CAZYMD010000094.1:0-18931 GCA_964649005.1 uncultured Pirellulales bacterium | reverse complement strand
GATGCGATGCTGGTGGCCCTGAATAAACTCACAGGTGAGACGATCTGGAAGAGCAAGCTGCCCGACAGCCCGGCCGGTGAATCTGAAGCACCAGGTGGACGCGGTGGTGGTCGTCGAGGTGGTCGCGGAGGTTTCGGTGGCGGTGGTGGAGCGGCCTACGCCTCGGTCATAGCGATCGACTTCGAAGGGCAACGCCAGTACGTGCAACTGCTCTCTAATACACTCGCAGGATTTGCCGCGTCCGACGGTAAGTTCCTCTGGCGGTATGACAAACCCGCCAACCGCATGAGTATTAACTGTTCCACACCGCTTTTCCACGATGGCATGGTGTTCGCCTCCTCGGCCTATGGTGCGGGCGGTGGGTTAGTGAAGCTGAGCAAAGATGCAGACGGGATTGTCAAGGCCGAAGAAGTATATTCCACAACCGATATGCAGAACCACCACGGCGGCATGATCCTCTTAGATGGGTGTCTGTACGGCGCGAGCGGCGGTAATGAGGGCGGCGCCCTCGTCTGTCTCGACTTCAAGACAGGCAAAGTATTGTGGGATCAGCGGGCCACTGCTGGTCGTCGTGCGAAAGGCTCACTTGCCATGGCGGATGGCCGACTCTACTATCGCATGGAGAACGGAACCGTGCTCCTGATTGAGCCGGACCCGAAGCAATACGTTGAGCGTGGGCGCTTCGAACAGCCCGACCGTACCAGGCTGCCGGCCTGGGCGCACCCGGTCATCGCCAACGCCAAACTGTACATCCGAGACCAGGATGTGCTGTTCTGCTACAACGTCAAAGCAAAGTAACGAAATCTGTATAAAAGTTAGCGAACAAGGGCCAAGATCATAGTGTGTGGCAGATGCACGATGGCGTCTTCTTAATATGAAAGCCATCCATCTCTCGCATTTACGCTAAGTCTACCGAACACCCTTCCTTTTTGTCCGGCAAACTTAGCGTAAATATACTGTGATACGCTTATTCCCAAACCAACTGCGCCACGGTATCGGCGGTTACAAACTTCAGCTCGCCGTTCTTCAAGAAGACGTAGCCGCCTACTCCTTTGACAGTCCTATGTTTCATTACGAATCCTTCGCTCCTGCCGCAACGGTTCCAGCCCGGATTAGATTCGAACAGCAATACTTTCTCGCCAGGCGAATCTTGGTCGCAGTCCGGATTCAGAGCACAGTGCCACGTTCGCTTGTTAGCCAGCCACAACAAGCGCTTCTCGCCACGAAGATAACGCCCGCCTATTAAAAGATCGGACCAGTTTTCAGAGTTAGGAAAAGGGCCGTCATGAGCGTCTGCATAGCGGGTCAACGCCTGGCCGATCACGAAAATTTCCTGCTGGCATTGCTTGCTGCTCTTCTCCATCAGCGCCAGCTTGAGAAGAGCCCTTGCCTCCCTGAAGTTCCGGATCATCATCTGAGATGTAAAAAGCAGTGTCACTAAACCGATGCCTATCGCCGTCATGCCCAGAGTAACTCCCTTAAGCCTGCCTTCGCTTCTATCGATGCGTATCGTACTGACGAATCCGAGCGCCATCGCTATCGAGACTGATACTACAACAAAACCAGGGATTGCAATCTGGATGGACAGATCTCTGACATAATGCCGCTGTAAGCCAAGGAATATTTCGACTATGGACTGCACGAATTCGAAATAATACCGCAGCACCCAGCTCACCAAAGACCTATGGGCCCAAATGGGCAATTCACCAAACGCTACAGTACCCGCTTCAATGCACAACAAGCTCGAAAACAACGCCAAAACCGACAGCTTCGATAGCTTCGGCTTACGAACAACAGCTATGTCACTTTGATCTGCCATTGTCTGCAATTCTTATTAGTACGAAATGGACGCTTCACATTCTTCATAGATTATTGGTTTTGCACTGAAGCTGGAGCGACAGTAACAACACAAGCCCGTTACGACTCATCACCTCGCTGGTCATACACAGCTCTGAATCCGCTCCACATCAGCGCCAGCATGGCAACTTTCACCACCTCTATAGGAAGCACCAGAGACGCCAGCATAAACAAACCTCTTAAGCCTATACATACCCAACCGATAACCATGCCGATTACCACAATACCATGGGCACACCTAATCCCTCGTATCGAGCCACTCGTTAGCGTGAGTACAAACAGAACCAGCCCAATAAGCAATAGTGTGTTGGCCAGGTAGTACCACATCCAAATAACATTCAACAGCAATCCCAGTTTCCCGGCCCAAGATGCACACCTTGGGGCCTCGATCAAAAGGTGTATGCAGAATAACACAGGCCAGAGTATGACCGCAATCAGACATGTAATAGCACCGCCCAGCGCGATCCTCCTACCCGTCTTCGCCTTGTCTATGCTGTCGGCAACGACGCGCCAAGCAAGAATGCGGGGCACCACATAAACCAGCGACACCGCCAGCAGCAAAAGCACTGCTTTTATTACAATGTATAAGACACCTCGCATTACAGCCAGCTCTCCGGACTACTTGAAATCCGTTGTGGTGCAAAATACACACTCTTCTTCGCCATAAGCCACCTTCTCTTTATTTGCTCGGATTGCTGCATCGTCCTGGCAGCAACAACAGCAGTGTCCTTCGGAAATGAAGCTATCTTTACCTCAAATTGTCTCCGCGTACCGTCCATTTCTATCTCTTAACTTACCTTTGCTGCCGCCTGGACTGATTATAGTACAGGCGATACCAATCAGAGAAGCAAAAAAACTAAATCATCCTACCATTTCTTCAACACCATTTTTGGAGGTATTTCAAATGGCAAAGACAACCAAACTGAGTAAAAGACAACGAAGCGTGATTGACGAACTGTTCGTAAAAGAAAACGATGAGCAGAAAGTTTTGGACAATTATAAAGTCTCCCGCAGCACCTTCGAAAAATGGCAGAACGAGCCTGCTTTCATTGAGTGTATCGACTCGTTAATCGCTATTGCCCACCGTCGCTATGCGATAACGATTGCCAATAATGCACAAAAGGCCGCAAAAAGGTTAATGGAATTAGCCAAGAAAGGCGAAGGGGAAACCTCACGCAAAGCCTGCCTCGACATAATCTCATTGAATAATTCCGCCGGCGCCCGCCCAATCCCAGCCAACAAACAGGAGCCTGAGAACCCCTCAAATATGCCCCAACTATCGGCCGCCACCGCCGCAAAGCTCCTGGCCGTACTCGCTGAGGAGGCGGGGATTCCGCAAATTGACGATTGAAATCCTGCAATTGGGCTATAGGCCGGTAAAAACTGGACTTGTTGGCACAGATATTGTAGAATAATATTGGGTTCACGGGCTGGAATTGGTTTGCGAAGATGCGGCCGACAGCTTTGTGATATGGGTGATCGGAATTGAGGAAGGTAAAAAAGAAGATGGTAAATTCAAGAACTTCCTTCGGTGGTCCTCTGGTCGTTCTCTGTTGCATTTTGTTCTGCACAGCGTGCACCTTCGCCGACGGGCCCTGGAGCGGCAACCTGCTTCACGACACAACCTGGATAGCCCTGTACAGTCCATATACGGTGGACCACATGCTCACGGTGCCGAACGACATAACACTAACGATTGAGCCGGGCGTAACAGTCCTGTTTGAAGTTGACGCCAAGATCGCAGTTAACGGCAGGCTCGTCGCCGAAGGCACTCCTGATGCGATGATTCACTTCACCCAGGCTCCCGGTGCGACAGGCCACTGGGACGGCCTGAGCTTCGACCACAGCATGGCCGACAATCGCATAAGCTACGCACTAATCGAGTACGGCCGCTCTTCGTCCAACGGGATGGTCGGCGTGCAGAATTCTCGACTGACCCTCGATCATTGCACGCTCGATAATTGCGACCTGCGACGCATCCACTCAATTGACTCGTCGCTCATCGTTCGCTACTGCACCTTCACAGACATCTTCGGCCCGAACGAGCCGCCCAGCACCGACAACAGAAGCGAGCAAATCTGGGGCGGCGGCATCCCAGACGATGGCTGGTTTATCATCGAACACAACATCTTCGGCAAACCCAAGGGCCACAACGACGCCATCGACTTCGACGGCCCGGCCCGTCCCAAACCAATCCCGCACATCCTGAACAATATCTTCTTAGGCAGCGGTGACGATGCGCTCGATCTGGAATCTGACGCACACATCGAAGGCAACATCTTCATGAACATAATTAAGGACGAGTACAACAAGGCATCGGGCGAGGCGAACTGTATCAGCGCAGGCTCAGGCCGCCACTACGTCATGGTCAACAATCTGTTCTACAACGTCCAGCACGTCGCGCAGGTCAAGAACGATGCGTTCCTGACCTTTATCAATAATACCGTCGTAGACGCCTCACATGCGGCGATCTACTTCGACCTCGACCTGCCCGGCAGACAACCCGGCCGAGGGGCGTATGTACAGAACACCATCTTCTACAACGCACCGCAGATATTCGCAGGCGTTGTCGAGACGACGGACCTGACCATCAATAATTGCGATTTGCCCGCCGAGTGGCACAGCTACGGCACTGGAAACATCGAGACCGATCCGCTCTTTGTCGACCCGAACAACCGCGACTACCACCTCAAATCCCAGGCGGGCCACTGGGATCCGAACAACCAAATCTGGATACAGGATGATATAACAAGTCCATGCATCGACGCGGGAGATACGACAAGCCCAATCGGCCTCGAACCATTCCCCAACGGAGGCGTGATCAACATCGGCGCCTATGGCGGCACAGTCGAAGCAAGCAAATCATGGTTTGGCAAACCGGTCTGCGATACTATCGTAGCAGGCGATATCAACGGGGATTGCACCGTTGATTTCAAAGACTTTGCAATAATGGCCTTGCACTGGCTCGAAGAGCGATAATCCGTAGTTGCCGTGCAGAAACAGAATAAGGGAACTGTTGCTGAAGGAGCAGAACGATGAACGTTGGATCTGATCGTGTGAGATGGGGGGCGGCGTTAGCCCTTGTAGTGGTGACGTGTAACATTTCGGCAGCGTGCAATATCATCTATGTTGATGCTGACGCAAAAGGCACCAGCAGCGGTCACTCATGGACCGACGCATGCATGGCTCTGCAGGATGCCCTGATGTTTGCGACCGAAGGAAGCGAGGTCCGTGTGGCGCAGGGCACTTACAGGCCCAACATATCCATACTTGGCAAGCGGCCCAGTCGCGGACGCTCCGAGACATTCCAGTTGGAAACCGGCGTGACTATACAGGGAGGATATGCAGGCTTCGGCCAACCCGATCCCAACGAACGTGACATAGAAGCTTACCGGACAATCCTCAGCGGAGACCTTTATGGAAACGACGATCCCGTCGGTCCCGACGCTTGGGCCAGAGAACAGCTATCGAAAGATCCCACCCGCCAGGACAATTGCTACCAGGTTGTCACTGGCAGCGGAATGGACACAACAGCAGTACTCGACGGTTTCACTATCACCGCAGGTTTGGCCAACAAGCCCGATGAAGACGGCGAATGGGTAGTCGAGCAGCATGGGGCAGGGCTGTACTGCGAGAACGGAAGCCCCACAATCAGGCGATGCACCTTCCTGGAGAATTCCGCCCATAGCGGAGCCGCCGCATACAATCAGGGCGACTGCCAGGGCAAATTCGAGTATTGCGTGTTTCGTCACAACGACCGGGCCGCCGTGACAAACTATATGGGAGCAAGCCCAACCTTCATCGGCTGCACCTTCGAGGAAAACGGCCCCAGCGGAATGTCCAACTCCAACGGGGCTTCTCCCATCGTAAAGCTGTGCACTTTCCGAGGCCACTACAGCCCATACGATTTCGGTGCAGCAATTAGCTGCGGTGGCAATAGCAACGCAATCCTGGCAGGATGCCTGTTCGAAAACAACTTCGTCGGCCAGCGAGGCGGAGCGCTCTTCTGCTCCGATGGCAGCGATGTCGTCGCAGACAATTGCATTTTCCGCGATAACGAAGCGACGTGGTACGGCGGCGCCGTGGCCTGCGAGCTTAGCAATCCGATATTTAGAAACTGTGTATTTGAGAACAACGTCGCCCATGATGGCGGTGCTATTGCAGTCTGGAATCGTTACTGGCACGCCGCGGCAACGAGCAGCCTGACCGTTTCCAATTGTCTGTTCACAGGCAATCACGCCTCCCAGAACGGCGGAGCCATCTCCCTGGACATCTGGCAGCAGAACGCCATGACCGTGATGAACTGCACCTTCGCAGGCAACACGGCGCAGTCCGCCCGCGCAGTATCAATCGATTCGGTCAGGCATGAGTACACAAATCAGGTCCAGATCGGCAACAGCATTCTCTGGGATGGTGGCGACGAAGTGATAAAGAACGATCTTTCGCAGCTCACTATCAGCTACAGTGACATACAGGGCGGCTTCCAGGGCGACGACAACATTGATGCCGACCCGCTCTTTGCCGACCCAAACTACGGCGACTACCACCTCAAATCCCAGGGCGGCCGCTGGGAGCCCGCGAGCAAGAGCTGGCTAAAAGACAACGCGACAAGTCCGTGTATCAACGCAGGCGACCCCGCTCTATCTGTGGGTTACGAGCCTGCACCAAACGGCGGGCGAATCAACATAGGCGCCTACGGCGGGACCGCGGAAGCAAGCAAATCATATTCAGGTGACTCTGCTTGCGAGACCATCGTAATCGGCGACCTCAACGGCGATTGCGTTGTAGATTCGAAGGACTTTGCTATAATGGCTTCGCACTGGCTCGAAGATAACAACCCGTGACCATCCAGCCGGTGATTCGCCAGGAGAGACAGGTATGAGTCATTCGAATCGAACGTGGAAAACGATATTGCTGTTTATTTGCCTGCTGTCTTTAGTTGCCTGCGGCAGTGAAACAGCGAACATTAAAGTCAGCGGCAAGATCAGCAATCGTATCAGCCGCTTTATGACCGGGGCGTGTCTCGAAGATGTAAACCACGAAGTCTACGGCGGCATCTACAGCCAGATGCTTTACGGCGAAAGCTTCCAGCATCCTGAGCGCTTTTCCTTCGAACAGTTCGATTGTTACGGCGGGCAGTGGACCTGGGTAAATCAATCGCTGTGCATAAAGGCAGATCAAGGTAGCAAAATTGTTGCAAGGGATGTGAAGCTCGGTGACTGTGATGTAGGGGTCGATATCAGGCTTACGAACAAGCAGGATGGCTACGTCGGGCTTATCGTTAAAGTCAACGAAGCCTCCGATGCAGCAGATGCGTTTATCGGCTACGAAGTCACCCTCAATCCAGCCGGACAGGTCCTCCGCCTGGGACGTCACAGGCACAACTGGGAGCTTATAAGTGACACGCCCTGCGTGGTGCCGCTCGATAAATGGTTGAAGCTTGAAGTTCGCTGCAAAGGCCCCTCTTTGGAGGTTCTACTGGAAGGCAAACGTATCGTCCAATTTGAGGATAGCGAGCACGCCCTGGCGCCGGGCAGTGTGGGCCTGCGAACGTGGAACACCGATGCACAGTTTCGCAATCTGACCGTTCGCCAGGCGGGGCGGCAAGTGCGTTTGAATTTACAACACGAGAGTGACTCGGCGGGCCTCAGCGGTATGTGGCGCGCGTTGAAGCGAGGTTCGGCGGAAGGGACGTATGAATTATGTGCTGATGACCCGTTCAAAGGAGAACATAGCCAACAAGTGACATTTATTCGCGGCCAGGGCGAGATAGGCATCGAAAACCAGGGACTGAATCGCTGGGGACTATATTTCGAAGAGGGTAAAAGCTACGAAGGACTCCTGTGGGCTCGCTGTAAAAAACCAACATCGTTAACAGTTGCGATGGAAAGCGCCGATGGCAGTCAGATTTATGCAGAGAAGGTCGTTACTGCGAATTCGGGAGCGTGGCAACGTTTATCCTTTACCTTGACGCCTAATAAGACGGATCGCAAAGGGCGTTTTGCGGTGAAGCTCACACGTGCTGGTTCGGTGGTTCTGGGATATGCCTTTTTGCAGCCGGGATCGTGGGGGCGATTTAAGGACCTGCCTGTGCGAAAGGATGTCGCCGAGGCATTAGTGGAGCAGGGCCTTACCGTACTGCGCTATGGCGGGTGCATGGTCAATATCGATACGTATCGCTGGAAGAACATGATAGGACCGCGCGATCTGCGGCCCGCGTATCGAGGATTCTGGTTTCGCCACTCCAGCAACGGCTGGGGTATAATCGATTTTATCGACTTTTGTCGTGCTGCGGGCTTTTTGTGCATCCCCGATTTCAATATGGGCGAGACACCCCAAGACATGTCGGATTTTGTGGAGTATGTCAATGGGCCGATCGACAGCGAGTGGGGGCGGCGTCGCGCCAAAGACGGGCATCCCGAACCATATCGCCTTAAGTACCTGCAACTCGGCAATGAAGAGCCCGTCGACGAATCTTACTGGCGGAAATTCAAGCCCCTGGCCGAAGCTATATGGCAAAAAGATCCGAATGTCACTGTCGTGGTGGGTGATTTCAGCTATGAGAAGGTGATCGATGATCCTTATAATTTCGAAGGGGCCCCTCGTATCAAGAGCCTCGCAACTCACAAGAAGATCCTCGATCTTGCAGTTCAGTACAGCCGGGAGGTCTGGTTCGATGTTCATATCTGGACGGATCAGCCTAACGATCCCGATGGGCTGGTGGGCGCGCGTAGTTTTATCCAGGCGCTGCGTCGCCTCAGTCCGGAGGCGCGTTTCAAGGTAGCCGTTTTCGAGCTTAACGCAGGCAACCATGCCATGCGCCGGGCGATGTCGAATGCGCATGCGATCAACGAGTTGACGCGGCTGGGAGATGACGTCCCGATAGTCTGCTCTGCGAATTGCCTCCAGCCATACCAGCAGAACGAAAACGGCTGGGATCAGGGCCTGCTCTTTCTGAATCCTTCGCAGGTCTGGGCGCAACCTCCGTATTATATTACGCAAATGATCTCGGCGCATTATCAGCCTTTGTGCCTGGAGACGACGGTTCAATGCCCGGCGCAAAGTCTGGACGTGACGGCGACACGCAGCGAAGATGGACGAACTATAGTTCTAAGAGTCGTCAATACATCAAGCTTTGCGGTGGAGAGCTGCATTGAGCTGCCGAACGACTTTGCAGAAAAGGATGCCGTTAAGGTCGTAACTCTGACGAGTGGATTGAATGAGATCAACACTCCGCAGCAGCCGGGGCACATCGTTCCCAGCGAACAGGTCTGTCCGCTGGTAAGAGACAAGGACAGCAGGATAGTTTCTTACACGTTCGGCGCCAACTCGTTTACCATCTTGCAGTTCGAATAATCGTTTGCAGACTGCCGGCAATTTCGCTAACCTGACGATAATGGCCGATTACCGGCTCCAGGGTGATTCGCCCCGATAGCGTCATCACGGATATGACATAGCAACACAAACATTTACGGAGAGAAAAAAATGTTCATGGCCGACAGTCCCCGAATCGAACGGTTTCAAATTGCCTTTCTGATCCTGTTGCTCTTGTGCACGAGCTGTCCCGGCGAGCCCGAATCGGCCGCAGCCGCACCACAGACAATGGATAACCAGGTAATTTATCAGTCGATGGAGATATTCCCCCTGATAGAAAAGCACTGTCACGGCTCAACCATCGTCGAGCTTCCGAATGGCGACCTTCTCGCTGCATGGTTCCAAGGCTCAGGCGAGCGATGGGCCGACGACGTAGCGATCATGGGCGCCAGACTAACCAAAGACGCCGACAAATGGACCAAGCCCTTCGTAATGGCTGACGTCCCCGGCTTCCCTGACATTAATCCGATTCTCTTTCTCGACCCGCAGCAGCACCTGTGGCTGATGTGGTATACCGTAATCGCCAACCAGTGGGAAACCTCTCTGCCCAAATACAGAATCAGCTCTGATTATATGATGGGAAATGGCCCACCCAACTGGTCGTGGCAGGATGTCCTGCACGTCAAGCCCGGCGACCTCGCCGAGCGAGGTATCCAGCCCAACGACAGGTTCGTAAAATCGGTCAAAAGACAGGTCGACGAGTACATCAAAAGCCTTCCACAGGCCGACACTACTACCGGTCGCGTCGCAGATAAAGTCAAAGCGGAGTTGTGGAAAACTCACCTGCTTTCCAAAGCACGTGGCGATGATATGTTGAGCAAGGGGATTCTTGTAGATGAATCTGGCAGCCGGACAAACGCCCAGCTTGGCTACCCCTACTTTCGACGCATGGGTTGGCAGACGAAGAACAAAGCTGTCATAATAGATAACAAACGAATCATCGTCCCCTTGTATTCCGATGGATTCAGCTTCTCCCTAATGGCTATCACCGACGATTTGGGCAAGACCTGGAAGTTCAGCGAGCCTTTGGTCGGCGCGGGCAATATTCAGCCCAGCATAGCGCAGAAAACCGACGGAACGCTTGTGGCTTACATGCGCGACAACGGCCCGCCTCCACAAAGGCTACACATGAGTACATCAACAGACAAAGGACTCACATGGAGCAACGTCCGCGATTCCGACCTGCCCAACCCAGGCTCAGGCGCCGACGTCGTAACTTTGCGAAACTGCCACTGGCTCATCGCATACAACGATACAGAGAATGGCCGTCACAGCTTAGCCATATCGATATCAACAGACGAAGGAAAAACATGGCCCTTCAACAGGCGCCTGGAACTCGATACGCGAGAAAAAAGCATCGCCACCCGAAGCCATTACCCCTCAGTCATTGAAGGCGCCGATGGCAATCTGCACGTCGTCTACAGCTACCACTACAACGACCGCAAAAACGCCGCTAATAAAACGATCAAGTACGTCCATTTCAACGAAGCCTGGGTCGGATTTCCCTTGAAAACGAGCGGGGAAAACCAGTAAAATAGCATAGTTGTTTCATTATGGTTTCTTTTTGAGGAGAAGGGCCATGAAAGCGGTATTCATTGCTCTGGCGTTCCTGCTAACAGCAGCGCCGTGTGCAGCCAGGACTCTCCACGTCGATGACGACGGCCCCGCCGATTTTAACACGATCCAGGCGGCGATTAACTGGGCCAATGAAGAGGATGTCATTGTTGTCGCACCTGGAACATACTATGGACAAGTCCGCATCGATGAGAGGCAAAACATCAGACTGCTGGGCAGCGGACCGGAAACTACAATCATAGATGGCCAGGAACAGGGGCATGTAGTCATATTCAACGTAGCGTCCGGATTGCTCCGCGGATTCAAAATAACCAACGGAGGCAAAAAACCAGGCTACCTCGGAGGCATCTTTACTTCGCAGTCTGACGTCGACGTAATAAACAATATCGTTTCAGGCAATAACAAGGGAATCATATTCTCAAGTAATTCGTCAGGCGCCATCTCCTGTAACAAGGTTGTAAATAATGCAGATGACGCCATAACTCTGATAAGCTCCAGCGCAACTATCAGCAACAACGTCATCGTAAGAAATGATGGCATGGGCATAGACACATCTTCAAAATCAACTCCACTGACTATTGTAAACAACACAATTGCAGACAACCAATCACAAGGCATCGAACTCGATCCATCTGCTGATTCTAAGGTGATGGTTCGAAACAACATAATCTGCAATAACCTTTATGGAATCCACATTTGGGGAGAACCAGAATCCGTCATAGCATTATGCAACATCTCCTATAACAATTGCTGGTCAAACCAAAGAGCCGACTATTTAAACAGCTACGGTACTGGATCGGGAGATGGTATCGCAACAGCATCAGATGCCAGCCAACCTTTCGATCCACTTCCTGGAATTGGTGAAATCTCTGTCTCGCCTCTTTTTTCTGACCCTAACAATAACGATTACCATCTCAAATCACAGACCGGCAGATGGGACCCAAACAGCAATAGCTGGATTCAGGACGATATAACCAGCCCCTGCATCGACGCAGGCGACCCGGCCACTCCAATCGGTTATGAAACGTTCTCCAATGGTGGCATAATCAATATGGGCGCTTACGGCGGCACGGCCGAAGCGAGCAAATCTTACTTCGGCAAGCCGACATGCGAAACAATCGTCTCAGGTGACATTAATGGAGACTGCACTGTCGATCTTAAGGACTTCGCCATTCTATGCTCACATTGGCTGCAAGGTGCCTCGGCAACCAATGCCGGCACATTTATCAAAAACCAGATGGAATGCTACTTACAAACTGACAAATACACCTATCACACAGGAGAAATTGTACAAATTCTGTTTAGCGTTAAGAACTTGAGCAGCAAACCAATGGACTTCACTTTTCCCACATCCTGCCAGGCCTCTTTCGATATCATGCGTGATGAAGAACTCGTATGGTACTATCCCAAAGGTGCAAATTTCGCCATTACGCATTTTTCACTCCCACCAGGCATGGCAAAACAATGGAAGGTGGGCTGGAATATGATCGATGAGAATGACACATACGAAACGAGCGACGACACCGCGGCTGGCCCGGGACTTTATGAGATAGTCGTCAGATTTGGCTGCACCTTCTACGACCCGGCTATAAACTATGCTATAATAACCTTACCAATTGAAATTGTCCCATAGAGAGCTTCTCAATAATATACGACCACTCATCTCGCTTGGAGGTGTGATAATATGCGAATCAGAACAGCATTCCTGACCGGACTGATTTTACTCGCACTTACCCAACCTTCATGGGCGGCAAGAATTATCTACGTCGATAGCGATGCAGCAGAAACGAACATGGGCACATCGTGGGCTGATGCGTATACGTATCTTCAGGATGCTTTCATAATGGCCAGGAGCGGAGATGAGATTCGCGTTGCACAGGGAACCTACAAGCCCGATCTATTTGTACTAAGCAACCGGCCCAGTTTTGGTCGGCTCGAAACGTTCCAATTGAAAAACAGCGTAACGATTCGAGGCGGATACGCAGGGCTGGGCGCATCAGACCCGAACCAGCGGGACATCACAGCTTATGAAACTATCCTAAGCGGCGATTTAGAAGGTGACGATGAGTCGCCTTTTATTAACAATAGTGAAAACAGCTATCATGTTGTAACCGGTAGTGGAACATATGAATCAGCAATTCTGGATGGATTCACCATCAGTGGTGGCAATGCTAATGAGATTTCACCCGATTGTTTTGGCGGTGGGATGTACAATTCCGATAGCAACCCGACTGTGATAAATTGCACATTCGAAGGCAACAAAGCCGGTATAGATGGTGGCGGAATGTACAACTATGATAGCAACACAGTGGTAAACAATTGCCTCTTTATAGCAAACTATGCCAATTGGGGAGGGGCAGGCATGCTCAACCACCTCGGAAGCCCAATACTAACTAACTGTATATTCAGTAACAATACAGCGGGTTACTTTGGAGGCGGAATGCAAAACGACTTCTTAAGTAGTCCAATAGTAACCAATTGCACATTCAGTGGCAATATTGCCGGTAATCACTCAGGCTGTATGTACAACACTACTGCGAATGTAACGGTGAGAAACTGTATTTTATGGAACAATTCACCAAACGAGATCACTGATTCTTTCAATGCTATAACCGCGGCCACCTATAGCAACATTCAGGGTGGCTGGCCCGGACAAGGTAATATAAATGAAAATCCACTTTTCGCTGACCCTAACAAAAACGATTATCACCTCAAATCCCAGGCAGGTAGATGGGATCCAAACAGCCAGACGTGGGTGCAGGACGATGTAACAAGCCCATACATCGACGCAGGCGATCCCACCTCACCAATCGGCCACGAGCCGTTTCCCAACAGAGGCATAATCAATATGGGCGCATACGGCGGTACGGCCGAAGCCAGTAAATCTTACTTTGATAAACCTGTCTGCGAAATAATCGTCGCAGGCGACATCAACGGCGACTGCCTTGTCGATTTCAAAGACTTTACTATAGCGGCCCGTCACTGGCTGAAAGACCACAGCACACCCAACGAGCCTCCAATCCCGCCAACGGTCTGTGTACAATGGTTCGCCCATGCTAGCGTGAAGATATGGGCCGAAGATCAAGTAATCTATGTCGATCCGCGCAATCTCAGTATCTCACCTCACGATGCAACGCTCGTACTCGTAACGCACACACATGGTGACCATTACTCGCCAGGTAATATTGCAAATGTCTCTGGCCCAGGCGCACAACTGATAGGCCCTGCCGACGTCGTGCAGGCTTATGGGAGCGGGCAGGTCATCCTGCCCGGCCAGACGATCGTTCTTGGCGACGTTCGCATTACTGGCGTACCGGCGTACAACATCAGCAAACCCAACCATCCCAAAAGCAATAACTGGCTCGGCTTCATCGTGGAATTAGCAGGTAGACGCATCTACTGCGCAGGCGACACCGACCTGATCCCTGAGATGTCGAATCTCGGCAAAATCGATGTAGCGTTCCTGCCCGCAGGCGGAACCTACACAATGAACGCTACCGAAGCCGCCTAAGCCGCAGGTATCATAAATCCTACACTGGCTATTCCCTACCACTGGGGCACAAGTGTCGGTACTCTCGCCGATGCACAATTATTCGCCCGCACAGCCACCTGCAACGCCAAGGTCATGACCGCAGGTGAAACCATTTGCAGCGAAAGCTGGACCAATGATTTCTAACCGACTGCTTGCTACATACGCAACCGAATCCGCCACAACATGCAACGCAACATCGGGCTATGTAAAACTCTTACCTTACCGGTTTGAGGATAGGCTTGTTGGACAATATCCACACCTATGAGCGATAATTCGGCCTTTGAAATCAACGGGAAATGACTGCCCAGGAAAATTGAGTGCAAAAACGCACAAAAAAAGACCTCTGCGTGAAGGAGGATTAGGGAGAAATACGCAGAGGTCAAAATGAAAGAGGAAATGCTATTATCGGGTTGTCTGTGAATCAATTGTAGTAGGGAATATCCATTTCTGATGGGTGAAATACCTACAAAGGCGAGGTCTTTTAGGACTCACGAAACAACAGCAACCGTAAGGACGAACACCTCCGCAATGACCCGATAAGGCAGATTCATCCTTTAATGCCAGCCTAAAAGCAGCAAACACAGCCGCATTCACCGACCTGCTCGTGCTTTTTATGGACAGCTCCCCGGCAGGATCAACTCCCAGTAGCCAACATCAATCCATTTGCCGAACTTGTTGCCGGACTCTCTGACATGGCCAACCTTTTCAAAGCCGAGTCTCTCATGCAATGCAGCACTCTCTTCGTTGGGCAGCGCTAACCTGCCCAGAACCGCATGATATCCCCGCTCGCTCAGCCTCCTTAGAAGCTCCTCATACAGTCTTCTGCCAATACCTCTACCCACAACCCGCTGGTCAACATAAACCGTACTCTCAACCGAGTACCTGTAGGCGCTTCTGAGACTCCATCTGCTGCCGTAGGCATAGCCTTCAATCCGCCCGTCCTGCTCGAAAACAAGCCACGGATATGCAGGAACGACCCTGGAAATCCTCTCCCGCATCTGCTCCGGCGACACTGATTCTTCCTCAAATGTAACGATAGTGTTCTCTACGTAGTAGTTGTAGATCTCGCATATTCTCTCAGCATCGTTAAGTGTCGCATCACGTATCATGAATATCTACTCACTAAAAATTCTTTACCGGCGTCTCAGGGCGACAATCTGCATCGCTCAACCGGTACTATCAAATCGCCGCTTGAGGCAAAATTCAAGTACTTTCACCCGAAGTCCCAGAACGTGAAGCTCTGCAACTGCGAACGTACTGGAAATCTTAAAATAAGTTAACAGGCATACCTGGCGTGCTATATCAGGTTAATTTCCGCTATTGAAGTCTCTGGCATGTTCGCATAACATTTCGGCCATGCACAGGTTTTTCGTTCCAAAAGAAAACATAGGCGACAGTGATGTTCGGTTCAGCAAAGAGCAGGCCCATCAGATTCGCAACGTTCTGCGCATCGGTTCAGGGCGTAACGTTATCGTGCTCGACAACGCCGGCAGCGAATACGAGGTCGTCCTGACAACCGTCGAAAGGGACACAGCCTCAGGCAGAATACTGGCCAAACGAGCAGCCAAAGGGGAGCCTGAAGTGCAAATAACCCTGTTTCAGGCCCTACTCACCCGAGAAAAATTTGAATGGGTTTTGCAGAAATGCACGGAAATAGGAGTGGCCCGTTTTGTGCCTGTTGTCACCGAACGGACAATTGTTCGCGATACGAGCATCAAAACCGGTAAATTCGAACGCTGGAGGCAAATCATCACCGAGGCCGCCGAGCAGTCGCATCGGGGCATAATCCCTCAGCTTGCCCGTCCGGTAACTCTGCCAGAGGCGCTGCTTGAGACGAAAGATTGCGACCAAACGCTCATTGCCTACGAATGCGAACAAGGGGCCACCCTGCGAGAGGCCCTTCGTACTGGACCGACTGCATCGGGCAAAATCGCGGTTTTCATAGGCCCTGAGGGCGGTTTCGCCGAACATGAAGTCGAACTCGCCCGGGAGCACAGCGCAGTACCAGTCTCTCTGGGCCCGCGAATACTCCGCACGGAGACGGCGGCCATCGTAGCCGCTTCACTGATTCTTTATGAACTTGGCCAAATGTAGTAGTCTATGATTGACAAGCGCATAAAGTCCAGTACAATGCGGGCTTATATCTGTGATCTCTTTGCATCGTAGCATAGCAGACAGGCGCGTCTTCTGGGAAGTTGGCAGCCGTATAATCATTAAGCCACACAATATAGTTTGAGGCATAAGATGGAAAACCATCGCAATAGCAAGATCAAGAAGGCACGCAAGTCCGGCTTTTTTGCGAAGAGCCGAACCAAAGGTGGGCGGAAAAGCCTGGCAAGGAGACGCAAAGGCCTGTATGCAAAGTAAATAGCTGCGCGGTCGACGCCGGGACTTCGGTTCACCCCCGGCAGCCTGACAATCGAAATCAGCCGTAGCCGTGCCGATCGGATGTGATTATGCTTCACTTGGTGGCCACGCCAATCGGAAACCTCTCAGATATCAGTGAGCGGGCTTTGCAAGTTTTGCGCCAGGCGGACTACATCGCCAGTGAAGATACACGCAAAACCGGCAGGCTCCTAAAGCACTTCGATATTCAACGCCCCCAGATATCTTTCCATGAACACAACGAGCGCCGGGCCGGACCAAGGATCGTCAGCCTGCTCGAACAGGGAAGCAATGTCGCACTGGTAACCAGCGCAGGCACCCCTGGCATCTCCGATCCTGGCTTCACTCTCGTACGATCAGCAATCGAAGCGGGAATCGAGGTAACCATGATCCCAGGTCCCGCCGCATTTGTTATGGCCCTGGTCCTCTCAGGTTTGCCCCTGCACAGTTTCACTTTTCGAGGCTTTGCACCAAAAGGCGGCGGCAAACGCAAGCGATTTATCGAGGCCGACAAGGACTCACCCTATACGCTCATCTATTACGAAAGCCCATTCAGGATCAAGAAGTTTCTCGAAGATGCTCTCGAAGTGCTCGGAGACCGCCGTGCAGCATTAGTCAAGGAACTGACGAAAATGTTTGAGTCGGTCAAAAGAGGCAGACTATCCGAACTAATTACAGGCATGAACGAAAACATCAAAGGCGAATATGTAATAGTTATCGCTGGCACTTCTGACAAAGAAGAACAACAGTAATCCGGCCTTCGTCATCATGTCACTTGACCATGGTTACTGCCGCCATATGCATCTCAGCGGAAAACCAGCTATAGAATAACACCTGCATCCCGCCCCGATTTACAGCAGCTCACTTCCACTGAATCCGACCATCACGCACTTCAGGTGGAGCGATGGTGAAGAACAGATCCGTCGGCCACGCAGTCAGTCGCTCGAATCCATCCGGCACCGCCTGCTGGAACTGCACATAAGCCTGGACTTTGCCCGCCGTGGTGTATGAAATCTTTTCCTTATGACCGCCGGTCCCGAAAACCTGATAGCCGGCCAGGATACAATCAGCCAGATCGACATGTAAAAGCTTCGGGTCCTTTTCCGAACAGATGATACCGGTAGAGGGGCTGATCGCAGGCTGAGAGAAGTTCAACACAACCATACGGCAGTTCTTGAAACTCGCGCGGACAAACTTGCTCGCATAGGAAACCTGAACAGCATTATCGGGGTGAACCAGGGTGCAATCTTCGAAGATAACGTGAGGCCGGTCAGGCATCACAGTATCCCAACCGCCAATCAGCACGGCCCCCGTGTCGCCCTTCCAATCCAGAGCCATCAAATAGCAGCGACGAAACACACTCGGCTCGTCGGCCCTTACACATGGATAACAGAGACCGCCGCCAAATGCGCGTCCGATGCCGACACAATCTTCGACAAAAACAGTGAAGCCCGAGCCGCTTTTCTGCGTCAGATCCCAGAACAGCCCGGCGTCGCCACCGGTAGCGTACAAGTTGCGCAGCGCCCAACGATCCCAGACAAGGCAGGAGAAATTGGTTTTGTTGTTTCCACGTGACCACTCGGTCGTTGAAGCCCGCATGTTGGACCACCAGTCCCAGCTTTTGAATCCCAAATTGGGATCGCCCGCATCGATAACTACCCAACCCCGGGCCCCCGATCCAAGCTTTCCATCCACATCCCCGATAAGAAGATTATATGCACCAGAAGCCCCCTTATACACCGTCTCCAGATTAGGTTCCATATAATGCCCTGGTCGCACAATAACGCGATGCCCTCCACGATCATCTGGTACAGCGTTCAGCGCTGCCTGAATCGTATGGAATGCAGTATCCCAGTTCCTGCCGTCGGAGTTGTCCCCCGCCTTGGAGACATACAAACTCACTCCCCGGCGACCGGCATACCCCTCATCCCCCGGCACCGGACTGGCCGCCAACAGAGGACCGACCAAAACACAAACAACCACCAAAAATATAAAGGTGAAACGACCCTGGTACATAAACCACTCCTAACCACAGGCAATATCAGAACAACGTGTAAAAATCCGCTTATAAGCAAAACCAATCCTGAACGTAAGTATAATCTCTGTTATGAGAAGCCTCCATAAAAAAACAGCGTAGCCCATATTCACCGGGAAGGTGTGTGTGAAAATATCCTGGCAAGTGCGGATTCCGGCCTATGACGGCGACTC
>CAZYMD010000093.1:10559-18940 GCA_964649005.1 uncultured Pirellulales bacterium | reverse complement strand
CGTGCATTAGAATTGATCGCGAAGTCTATCGCGCCGTCCGATACCGAACCACAGGCACCGAAGAATACTACAGCAGCGGGCGTTATATGCACTTTAGGCTCGAAGATATTGTCTTTCTTGAACTCGTAGTTACGCGGCCTTATAGTCCAGGGTACACACCTATACAACCGGCTCGGCCACGGATCTATGTCCGTCGCTATGACCTTGAAAGATGGTAGACGAGACGCCAGGTCTCTTGCGTGCCTGCTTATAACACAGGCAAGATTCACTATCGTCCTGTCCGCGAAATCCCGTCCTTCGTCCCCAAGTACCTGCACGATAATTCTCTTCAAATATCTATCTCGCACCCCCCTGCGCAGCACTCCCATCAAAGATGCATGAGTATACCGCCGATTCGGAAATCCAGGGAACCTGCAATTCCACCTTTCCGACAATCTCTTAAGATACCCCTCCAAAGCCTGCCGCTCGGTCGATCTGTTGGCTATATTACCCTCACGAAACTCGCCGAGTAATCCTGAAAAAGCATCTAAGCCCAAATGTAACACATCCATATCATTCATATTAACGGATGGTCCCGAATAAAGAAAAAGGGCCGAGGAACACAATAATCGGCGTTTGCACCTCGGCCCTGCTCATACTCTTATCTTCACTTACAAAACAGCTTTCGCTATTTAACACTTACCTTGTACAAGCTGATACTCAGCGGTTTAATTGCCACCGTTTGGCTGATATCGGTATCGTCTGCTTCTGTAATCGCCACGTTGGGGGTTTCGCCTGGGTTGTTGTAGGCTCTTGGGTTATCGCCTGTTATGATCCAGGTTTCGGCTTTGCCTTGCGGCGCGGGGCCGGTTAGGTTCAGGTCGAGTTTGTATGTGTCCTGTGTTGGATTGACTATCGCCACAGTCAGGGCTTTTTTGTCTTCGGTTAAAGCGGCGCTGATGTCCAGGGGGCCTTCCATTTCGCCTACGCTGACGGGCAGCGTGCCAAAGTGTTCGCGATAGAGCATTAGAGGCAGGGCGGTTGTTGCGAAGCCTGCGGCTGTCTTTGTTGTCTTGATACAGCCTATCACGTTGACCGTCTGGGCGTAGTTTGCCATGAAGTAAATGTCGCTGTTGCGGAAGTACTCGTGCAGGCCGGCCGCGATTCCCAGAGCGTCCTTCAAGAAGTATCGCGTGCCCAGCTCGCCATAGGGGTGCGGGCCATACCAGTAATTCCACTCATCCAGCGAAACCCGTATGTCCTTGCCCTCCAGCGAAGGAAGTGTACTTCGATACTTGCGATGTGCATCTGCGATCCGCTTGACCTGGTTCGGAATCTGCCTTACGTGCTCGATAAGGTCACCGCGCTCCTGGCAGTAGAAATGCTCGCTGATCAGGTCCATGTTTTCGGCACAGCTTTTCAGCATGCCTTCGGACCAGTTGCCCGCCTCGCCTACGCCGATGGTTTTGATGGTTGGATCGACCTGGCGCATCTTCTCTTCGACCCAGTTGTGCTTTAGCACGTAATGGTTCAACTGCATATAGCCCAATTGCCAGCGACCAAACATTTCGTTGCCCACGCACCACCACTTTACGCCGTAAGGTTTGGAGTGGCCATTTTGCGCTCGCCATTTGCCCATGGGCGTCTTCGCCGAGCCATTGGCGTACTCGACTTCGGCGGCGGCGGAATAAGCGTCCATGAATCCCGTATTAACGGCAATCATCGGCTCGGTCCCGATCAATTCGCAGAGCCTGACAAACTCATCGAGCCCCATGTCGTTGGTCTCGATACCAGTCCAGGCTGGATTCGTTCGCGTGGGTCTTTTGTCGCGCTCGCCCAGACCATCGCGCCAGTCGTACCCACTGACGAAATTCCCGCCGGGCCAGCGATACACGGGCGAGTTGAGTTTTTTGAGCAGTTCCAGCGTATCGGCGCGGAATCCCTCGACATTGTCGGCGGGCATTAGCGAGACCGTTCCGATGGTGAATGTCCCCTTGCCAAGGCCGACGATTTCGAGCCTGCCATTGTCGGTGCTTGCTTTGCTGGTAAAGCTTAACGACGTTTTCTTATCGCTTCGGCTCAGTCTCTTAATTGTAACTGTATCGCGGTCATCATCGCCAGGTCCCCAAACAAGGCTCACCTTGACAGGCCCGGCCTTCGAATCGCCCGCAAGGATAATGCGGCCTGTATACTTTTTGCCTGCGACAAGACCAAGCTCCTCCTGGTAGATACCACCCACCTTCATATATCCGGTCAGGTTGATTTGAGGTGAATGCCTGCCGACGTATACATTCTCCTTGACCATTGTAACTGCTTCAGCGGGCCCGATCACCTTCCAAGGCGAGGCGGCCAGCACCCGTGCCTGCGCGCCGGTAAGTCGCCAGATGTCACCTTTGGCCGGGACGGGGAAGTAGAACTTGCGATCCTCGAGCATTTCAGCCCAGATACCGCCGTAGATGCATCGGCCCAGATGTTCGATGAACTGGCCATAAATGTAGGGCGAAATAGCATCGGCGGAGACTTCGCCCACATTGATATTTACTTTCGCCTCGACTGTCCTGGCAACGTGCACGATCTTCTCAAGCTCTTCGAGCGTGACATCGTCGAACCATGCCTTGCCTGTCGCATTGCCCCATCCGCCGAACAGGCAGTTTATCTGGATCGAATCGGTGCTCGCCTCGAACTCTGCTTGAACTTTCGTCCAGTCGCTCGTTCCCGTCACGGATTTCGTCCGAACGTTCTGAATATTGTGAATATTAAGCAGAGCCCCTCTGCCTCCTTTGCGTTCGAGGCCTTCGGTCTTGATCCACGCGGACAGCCTGTACTTGTAATTAGGCTTTACCTTTACCGTCTGCGTCCAGCCGGCATCAGCTCCCGATTCCGAAGCAACCATCACGCTGCGCGAACCGGTCTTTCCGATAGAAGCATATTCGAAGCTCGCCTCGCCTCCCCAGGTATCAGTCGACCAGTTGGCAGGTTTCTCTCCAGCTGCCTGCTCGAAGGATCCGTTCTTGATAACATTGGCCGATTCAGCCCCCGGGACTGCACCGACGACGAACAAACCGACAATCAGACAAACCACCAAAAAGGAAATGAATTGCTTTTCTTTCTGTGTAACCATGATAACCTCCCTTGTAACAGTTAAACACGCATGCAGGGCAATCAAGCCGCCCAGGTTCTGTCCATAAACAACCACGGCACAGCCAATTATAGCTATCATCGGCAATTTTGCGAGCGCTAACCTTATAGCTCTGGCTCAAAGCAACAAGTGTGAAGAGAAGTGATCACGTCTTAGTGTGATATTGCAGTGGGGTGGGGCTCAATAGATTCCAACTCCTTATCATCCTTTTCGTGGGCGTGGTGCAAGTCCCAGCGTAATTGGAGGTTCATCCAGAAGCTCGATGACATCCCCAGGAACTTCTCCAGGCGCAGGGCGGTGCTCGGCGTCATGCCGCGACGTCCGTTGACGATCTCGTTAATACGCTGGTACGGGACGTGAATGGCCTTGGCCACCTGCTGCTGCGATAATCCCAGTGGCTTAAGAAACTCCTCCAGGAGCATCTTTCTCGGATGAGTCGGTGTTTGATGTGTAAGCACGTGAATCATTTTGTTCTACAACGAAATATGTATTTCCCAATTCAAGTTGCGTCCCCTCACCTTATTATCTTGCTTCGTGGTCACTGGTCCGGCGAAGAATCTCCCGTGTAAGATGCTTGAAGTCCATGTAGCACTTTGATACTGCTACGGCATGGGCACCAATCGCGCCATCAGCAGGCGTCAATTTGAATATTGGCTTCCTCGCATCCTCCGCAAGTGGCATCAGGCTTTGGTAATTCTTGATGAGCCCGATTCGGTTGCGGTCTGTCTCCCCGTCCTCTATGTAGCTCGTGTTCCGAAGAACGAATGACTCATAAGTCGTGGGTATCCTCGACACCCATCGTTGGTAAGCTTTGACTGGTCGATTCTTGCGTTCCACATGCTGCATGATCACATATCCAGCGGGCTTCATGATGCCTGCAGGCATTGGAATGTCCAAATCAGCAGGCTTCGCCTTCAACCGTTGTTGCCAATTGCCTCGCCACGTATAGAGGGTGGGGCCCAGGTTCCTCAGGCCTTGCAACGAGAACAGACCAGGAGCAAGGGGCATGACGACATGGTCGGACGCAATCAGCGATGCGCGGTTGATAGCACCGAGGTTCGGTCCGACGTCCATGAGCACAATATCCGCACTGATCGCTTCGGCCGCGTGGTGAATAATACGGTGAAAGGCCGTTGTGACGCGGAATGCGGCTTTGTCGCCAACGAGACAACGCGGCCAATTGTCGGAGAGCTTGTCTTCAAATTGGGAAAGGCCTAAATCTCCGGGCAGGAGATAGAATCCCTGGTGAATGCGCTGCAAGGGCGCTTTGGCAATGTCTCCTACTCCCTCTATAATCGGCTCGATACAGGAGAGTACACTCTGGTTTCCGCCTTCTTCGGGCCACAAGGACTCCAGGTGATCCTCCCCGAAGAACATCGTGGTGAGGTTTGCTTGAGGGTCGAGGTCGATGGCTAGAACACGTTGGCCGAGTTCCGCACACATCCACGCGACGTGATAGACCAAAGTAGTCTTGCCAACGCCGCCCTTGTTATTAAAGAAAGTGATCGTTTTCATGGTGTGGTTTCTCTAACAATAGCCAAGAAATATCCCGGTTCATCAATTTTGAACTCAGCCGGTGGGTTCCCGTTTTTATCGAGGAACCGCTGAGTCCGGGCAATACCTCGCCCAAACGTGTTTACATAGCCAAGCGTTTTCATAGCTTCGGCAATCTTGGGATTACGATAGTCGTTTTGGTTAGGAAAGGTCTCCGGCGTCACCGCACCATAAAGCCCTCCCGCGTTCTGTATCTCGATGTGATCACTAAACCAATAGAATCGTATGGGAGCATTAGATTCATAATCACGATGCATCACGGCGTTCATTAGCAACTCCCTGATTGCCAGTATCGGATACGGCGTGCGATTTTTTTCCTTGAGAGGTGAAACTGACTCTGGCTGCGATGGAAATAGTGTTCGTAGGAAGCCGTCAAGTTCGCGGAGTACGGTTATCAAGTCGCCTTCGAATCGTCTTTCGTCCAGCACATCCGTATCCAGCGCATCACCACTGTATCGCACATATTGAATAGCCGCACCAGGAAACCAATTCAATGGATCTTGCCCAAAAAGGATAGTACCGGCATTCGTTGCGCACGCTTCCATTGAACACCAGAATCCGAGGGATGCCATCTGGAGGAACATATCCCGTTTGTTTTCCGCGATGATTTCAGGGGCCACGGCGACATTTAGGTAGGTAAGTTGAAACAGGTCAAGCACAAGATCATCACGGCCACATCCATTGCATGGTCTTAGGTCGAACGTGCGCGCGTGGTGAATTCGTTTCTCAGTCAAGATGCGCTCTTCCTGTTCATTGGCTCTTGCCTTTCGAGGTCCGCGGCGTATCCACACGCATCCGCGGTAGCGAACCGGCGGTATATCGGACGGAAGGACCTCAGCGACGGCTACATCCCCTTCGTGCAACGATATCTTCTGTATTGTCATGGAAGGCAGTGGGACGATTTGCCCGGAGTCGGCGCAATGGGATAGGTTCAGCAATAATTGATCCGTGATATCCACTCCCATGATTGCGCCGTCTTCATCTCGTGCCCCAATGACAAGATAGCCGGGAAGTCTGTGTCTCGGCATGTCATTGGCAAACGCGCAAATAGCTTTGCAAAACTTATCCGTATCGGTTGTTGAAATGGTACGTTCAACTCTATCCGATTCTAAATCGCTTAGCAATATTCTCAGATCGTTTTCATTGATCATCCATGCACCTCCGGCCTAGTCAATAGTCCGGTGAAATCACAGTTCACATATATTGGCACTAAAAAGCGTTTATTCACTCAGTCGCATGTTTTATCCCTTACCTTTCCGCTCTGGAACATGGCTCGCCGGCGAGAGAAACCCCGGTGAGACGTTCCAGCGGTGTCCATCGTCGGTCATAACGGTGACTGTCTTCTTGTTAAGTTTTTGGACGACGCCATTGCTCCATTCACCGTTGGGTGTGCGGAATCCCACCCGGTCGCCGGTGTTGAAGCGCGACATGAGCGCTGTACTCCGCGCCTGGGCGATCAGATTCAGACGTTCGATGATCAGACGGTTGAGAAATCGCAGGTCGTCCTCGCCGAGCTGTCGGATTGACGCTGCAACTGCGTTTCTGTCCTTCAATGCGCACCGTTCGTCTGTCATGTCTTACCCTGCTACTCTTTCGGCTACGAGGTCGCCTACTTCGCTTGTTGAGTAGCCCATTCGCCTGGCGGCCAGACTTTTGAGCTTGTTGGCCGTAACATCCATTACGCACTGCTCGATCTTGTCCGCAGCTTCATCTTCGCCAAGGGTCGCAAGCATCATCTGGGCGGCGCAGATCGCGGCCAGGGGGTTGATGACGCCTTTGCCGGTATACTTCGGAGCGCTGCCGCCTATCGGCTCGAACATGCTGACGCCTTCGGGATTGATATTGCCGCCCGCCGCGATGCCCATGCCGCCCTGGATCATGGCGCCGAGGTCGGTGATGATGTCGCCGAACAGGTTGCCCGTGACAATCACGTCGAACCATTCGGGATTCTTCACCATCCACATGCACGTTGCATCGACATGATAATACTCGCGATTGATATCGGGATACTGTGCCTTGCCCATCTCATGGAAGGCCCGCTCCCACAGGTTGTAGATGTACGTCAACACGTTGGTCTTGCCGCACAGGGCCAGCGTGTTCTTCTCGCTTCTGCCGCGAGCTTTCTTGCCGAACTTCTTGGCGTATTCAAAGGCGTACTTGAGGCAGCGGTCCACCTGGAACCGGGTGTACACCGCCGATTGCACCGCCACCTCGTGTGGCGTACCCTTCATCGTGACACCACCTGTGCCTGTGTAAAGGTCGCCCGTGTTCTCCCGCACAACGACAAAGTCAATATGCTCGGGCCCCTTGTCCTTCAAAGGAGTCTCAACACCCGGATAAAGCTTCACCGGCCGCAGGTTGATATATTGATCGAGTTCAAAACGAGCCTTGAGCAGAATCCCCTTTTCCAGGATTCCCGGCGCAACATCCGGATGGCCAATGGCGCCTAACAGTATCGCATCGAATCCGCGCAGCTCCTCAATTGCGCTGTCGGGCAATGTCTCGCCGGTCCTCATGTAGCGCTCGCCGCCGAAATCAAAATCCGTCAGCTCAACCTTAAACCCAAACTTCTCCGCGGCCACATTCAACACCTTGACCGCTTCGACTGTAACCTCAGGCCCGGTCCCATCGCCAGGCATTACTGCAATCTTATAAGTCGCCATCTTGTCCTTTCTTACTTCAATTCAACTAATTACGAATACTCTAATCAAATCTTATATGCAGCAAGCACTCAATTCTTACCGCCCGATCCTATGAACAGGACATCCTTAACTTTGTCCATAGTAAAACCGCTCATTTCGGCGTCCCACATCCGAATCCCGTTGAAACGCAGATTCTCGACGAGCACTTTTTCAACCGTGTGTTCGTCATCGTATCCTGTGAAATACGACCTGGGCATCCTCTTGCTCAATACCTCAACGTCCTTGAAGTGGATGTTGCGTATACTGCCCCTTTTTGGGGCGAACTCCTGCTGCCGCTCAGGTTCGACGTCCACCCACTGGCCTCCTGGATTGCTCTTGCGATCCGGATTCTGCCGATGAATCTCCCACGGGCAGTCACCACTGTATATTGAAAGCCCGACCCTAAGCTCGATCAGCTTCTCCCTCGAATCCTCTACTCGGATATCATCGAAGCGTATACGCTCGACTGTGGCATAATCACCGTTGTGAATCGTGAAGGTGCCACCACGTTCGACGTGGATGATATCACAGTTCTTGAACAAGACGTCGCTAATGGACTGCGTCTGAAGCTCGAAACCAATCTCCATCGCGTTGCCCCATTCGGCGTTCCATAGAACCGAATTGATAACGTTGATATTCCTGACGTCGCGCATTCCGCTCTCGCCCTCTTTGAAATAGCCGGGGGAGGCCTTCACTGCAATGCAATCGTCCTTGGTCCTGAGAAACGAATCGATAATCGTCAGGCCTTGACAGCCAACGATATCCACGCCATCGTCATTGTCACGCCAGCCGATGATTTTGACGTTCTTAATTCTGACGTTGTCCGACTTGACGGGCACAATAGTCCAGCCGTAACTGTTGAGAACGATGGGGCCGTTCATCTCGACGTTGGAGCATTCCGAGAGCTTGACCATCTGTGTCTGGTAATCGCGATGGCTTCCATCGAGTATGCCGCGACCGAGTATGCGTACGTTTTGCGCGCCGTCGGCCCGAATCCTGCCTCGTACTATCGCACCGCCTGCAATGTA
>CAZYMD010000093.1:0-10459 GCA_964649005.1 uncultured Pirellulales bacterium | reverse complement strand
TTTGCGCGCCGTCGGCCCGAATCCTGCCTCGTACTATCGCACCGCCTGCAATGTATACGGTCTGACCGCTGCCAACCTTGATCTCTCCTACTTCGTGTATCTTGCCTGCCTCGAAATAGCGAACGTTCTCGTCGTCGGGCTCAGGCCGCTGTCCTTCAAACGGATCTGCGAACAGGAACAGAGGCCTCTTAATATCACCATCGAGTTCGATACTAAGATGGCAGGGCCGGTCCAGCTCAAAGCATATAGCTTTTCCCTTGATTGAGTACGCGATCTTCAGGCTCTTGGGCCTGATATCCACCCGCTCGAAATCCCGGCTTGGAACAACTGTAACGGTTACCTTGCCACCAAATGAAAAATAAGCAAATGCAGCCACCTGCGAATCATAAACCGCTACCGATGCATCGCCCACCTTCACAGAAAAATCATCGGTCAGTCTGGCCCCTGCAGGCGCAGGATACAACACCATCTCACCCGCATGCGCCGTTGCAACGTAGCAGCAACAAATCAAAATCAGGATTATCAGCTTGCGTATAGCCATTTTTATTTATGCTCAGACTAACTTCAGTGCCCCGAATTATCTCAGCAAACCAGCCGGAAAGACTACTTCTGTTTCTTTCCTATATGCTCAAGCAACCCACCATCATTGATAATATCCAACGCGAAATCGGGCAGTGGATTGAAACTGATACTTATACCATTTGTCTGGTCTTTTATCAAACCAGCTTCGAAGTCTATCTCCACCTCGTCGCCGTCGTTGATCTTCTCAACCGCCTCGTCCGACTCGATCAGATAGAATCCGCAGTTGATCGCATTGCGATAGAAAATCCGTGCGAACGTCCTGGCGATAACCGTCTGCACCTTAGCTCCACGAAGAGCCCAGACTGCGTGCTCGCGCGAAGAGCCGCAGCCGAAATCCTCACCGGAGACTATCACATCGCCTTCGCCGACCTTCTCGACGAAATCCTTATCCAGGTCCTCCATGCAATGCTGCGCCAGCTCCTGCTCATCGTCAGTATTCAAATACCGAGCAGGAATAATTTCATCCGTATTTATGTGATCTCGTTTGTAAACGTGTGCCTTAGCCATCGTTTGATTTCTCCATCAAATAGCTTTTTCTTAAAAGCCTTAAATTCATATGTGCTTACTAACCAATCCCGGTACGCCAGGTTTTGTCAGGCCCCAAAATATATCCAAGCAGCAACAGCAGGATGAACAGGATCACCATAACAAACAGAATGATACTTCTGTTTCTGCGAAACCACCGAAGTAGCGACTTCGAGTTGCTCATGCTATTGCATCCTTAGCAACCGGTTATTTTTCCCCTTAATTTCTCACAGGTACTCTCGTGGATCCGTGAGCTTGCCTGTGATTGCGCTTGCTGCGGCTGTCGCGGGGCTGGCCAGATAGACTTCGCTCTTTGGGCTTCCCATTCGGCCTACGAAGTTGCGGTTCGTTGTACTGACGCACTTCTCACCGGCGGCGAGGATTCCCATGAAGCCGCCCAGGCACGCGCCACACGTAGGCGCCGCAATTACGCAGCCTGCTTCGTAGAAGATGTCGAACAGGCCCTCGTCTTTGGCCTGCTTCCATATTACGGGCGTTGCGGGCACGATCAACGTGCGAATCGCAACACTTTTACCTTTGAGTATCTGCGCGGCAATTCGCAGATCCTCGATCCGCCCGTTCGTGCAACTGCCGATATAAGCCTGGTCCATCGCTATGCCTGCACACTGACCAATGGCAACCCCGCCGCTTGGTAAATGCGGCAGGGCCACCATCGGCTCAAGGCTCGAACAGTCGAACTCCTCGACCGATACATATTGGGCATCTGCATCCGAATCGAACACCGTGTATTGCCGCTTGTCCTTCAAATGCGCATCGAGATATTCCTTAGTGACATGGTCGAACCCGATAATTCCGTTTTTCGCCCCGGCTTCAATCGCCATATTCGTAATCGTCATCCGCGCCTCGGCCGTCATATCCGCTAGTGCCGGGCCTACGAATTCCATCGCTCGATACAGCGCGCCGTCTGTGCCGATCCGTGCGATGACCGCGAGGATAACGTCTTTGCTGTACACACCTTTCTGCAGAGACCCGTTCAATACGAACTTCATCGAGGCGGGCACTTTGAACCAAAGCTCGCCCGTTGCAATTGCCGCGGCCAGATCGGTCGAACCGATCCCTGTGCTGAAAGCCGCGAGCGCGCCGTACGTACACGTGTGGGAATCGCCACCGACGATGACCTCGCCCGGCCTGATATGACCCTGCTCAGGCAGTATCGCGTGACACACGCCCGCCCGCCCGATCTTGTAGTAGTGCTTTATTTTGTGGCGCTTCGCCCACTCATCGAGCCGCTTGTGCAGCTCTGCGCTCTTGATGTCCTTGGCAGGCTGAAAATGATCCGGCGTCACCACAATCTTCTCGGGATCGAAAACCTTGTCGATACCCTTTTCGATCAGCATTGAAATCGCTGCAGGAGTCGTGACATCGTGACACATAACAACGTCGATTTTCGCATCCAACAATTCCCCGGCCTGCACGCTCGCTTTACCGCTCGCCCTGGCCAATATCTTTTCCGTTATCGTCATTCCCATGATTCTTGTCTCTCTTCTATCAATTATAGTACCCGGTTAAACCGTAACCTTTCAAATCACTCGTTCACACAGCTAAAGAGTTGCCTTTGGTCCCGTTTCGCCTTTCGTGCTCCTTGCCGCGACCATGCGGTTGATCGCGTCGACGTACGCTTTTGCACTGGCCTCGATGATATCGGTGGAGATTCCCCTGCCGATAAACTTTCTGCCGTCCTCGCTGATACGAACGGTCGCTTCGCCGAGAGCTTCCTTGCCACTGGTTACGGCGCGAATCGAATAGTTTTCCAGCTTGGGCGACAAGCCGGTTGCTTCGCGAACGGCCTCGTATGCGGCATCGACCGGCCCATCGCCACACGCCGCGGCCTGATGGACCTTGTCCTGAAAGATTATCTTCACACTCGCGGTCGGCAGTGTCCCTGTGCCGCTGGCTACGTGTAGATATTGCAGATCGTACGTATGCTCGACAACGTGAATCTCCTCGTTGATAATCGCGGCGATGTCCTCGTCGAAGACTTCCTTTTTCTTGTCGGCTATGTCCAGGAACCGCTGGTACGCATGCTCGGTCTCCTGCTCGTTGAGCTTGAAGCCCAACTGCTTGCAGCGATCGACGAAACCGTGCCTGCCCGTATGCCGACCGAGCACCATTCGCGAGCCTGAAAGGCCAATCGTCTCAGGCGTCATAATCTCATACGTCGAACGTTCCTTGAGAATACCGTCAACGTGTATCCCAGCCTCGTGCGCGAAGGCGTTCGCGCCGACAATCGCCTTGTTGGGCTGGATCACAAATCCGGTCAACTGCGAGACCAACTGGCTCGTGCGATACAGCTCTTTCGTATTTATACTCATCGTCAGGCCACCGGCGCTGAGCGAGCCGAAGAAGTCGGGTCTGGTGTGAATACCCATCACAACCTCTTCGAGGGCCGCGTTGCCTGCACGTTCGCCCAGCCCGTTGACGGCGCACTCAACCTGTCGCGCGCCGTTGCGCACGCCGGCTAAAGAATTCGCAACCGCCATGCCCAGATCGTTGTGACAGTGCGTGCTGATGATGCACTTGTCAATGCCTGGGACATCGGACTTGAGCTTCGCGATTATCCGGCCGTACTCGTATGGCATTATGTAACCGACGGTATCTGGGATATTGAGCGTTGTCGCACCGGCCTCGATTACAGCCGCGAGGACCTCGATCAGGAATGGCATCTCGCTGCGGCACGCATCCTCAGGCGAAAACTCAACGTCGTCCACCAGTGTCTTGGCGTAAGCGACCGCCTTGACAGCCATCTTCAGGACCTCGTCGGGGTTCTTCTTGAGCTTGTGCTTCATGTGGACGGGCGAGGTCGCTATGAACGTGTGAATCCGCTTCTTCGCAGCCGGGGCGAGGGCCTTGCCAGCCGAAGCGATGTCGCCTTCGCTTGCTCGTGCTAGGCCAGCTATCGTGGGACCAGGCACCTGCTCTGCGATCAATTTAGTCGCTTCGAACTGCGCGGGCGAGGAAACGGGAAAGCCCGCTTCGATAATATCCACGCCCAACGCGGCCAATTGATGCGCGATCTCTAACTTCTCGGAAATCGACAGCGAAGCGCCGGGCGATTGCTCGCCGTCGCGTAAGGTTGTGTCGAAAATCAGTACTTTGTCTTCAGGCATCGTTATATCTCCATAGAGTTCCGGCTCAATAAAGGGCCAATTATGGCTCAGAAGGCCAGAAAAGCCAAGCATTTAGGAAAAAAGTGTGTATTCGAGTTGGGAGGTGTTTCGTATTCTGCGCTCAAAGGCGCAGGAGCAGGCTGCTAAGGCCGAGGATGGCCCTGTATGAAGAACGAATTGTGTGGTTTGCGTTCATGAGACTTTTATTATACGCAGATCAGGCTGCTTTGCAAGGACTTTTTTCGCAGATTTTAGAAAGACCGTGCTAAATCAACGCTGTATTTCTGCATCAATTATCTATTTCGTCTATTTTCAAGCATATATTAATCTGATTTCCTCACCTAATTAAAGCAATAGGTGGTTGGAGAGACATAAGGAAATCCTGCATGGTGCACGTGTATTAATAACTTCACGGCATTTGTTAGCGGCATATTATATTCCTATGTAGGGTTAGAAATTGTGGGAATATGACTAAAAAATGTTTGCAGTTGTCGTCGTAATAAATAAAATCATGTTATTATTAGCTATATGGGTGGTTTTTTTTACATACACATGCAGGCCTCATCCGCTAGATTCATGGCATGAGGCAAGCAATAAATGATATATAAGGGGATGCTGAGTCATGTTTGGAATTGCAGAAAACACTTCATTTCGATCTATCTTTAGTATACTCGCCTGCTTAATCTTCTGCACTTTTAACGTCTGTCATGCTGAAATAGAGTTTGCTGGTTTTAGTGATAATGAGCCTGTTCAACCTGACAGTTTAGACAAGATAGCTGTTCAGGAGTGGCTCGTTATAAAATCGACTGATCAGGCAGAAGAGGCTGAGACAATCACGGTTTTGGATCGCAAGATAACTCTTTGCCCTCAAACGGTCGCCATAGCCGGGACGACCAGTGAGCTGATGTTTATAGTAGTTCTGCAGGGTAAAGTTGTTTCTGAAGATAAACATAAGGCAAAAGCCGGGCAGCTTTTAGCCTGGACTTTCTTCGGAAAAAGCGAAGCTGCGACTTTCACATACGATGCATCCAAGTTCGAGAGCAATTTCGAATTCTCATCGTGGGACAATGGAAAAGATCTCTTAAAAGCAGTCATTCGGAAACAGAAGAAAAAGAGCTTTTGGGGCTTGTTGCGACCGACTTCGGTGAATCTTGGTAAACCATATAATTCAGAGTACGAAGCAGGAAGACAGCGGTTTTTGCTGATTCCCGAGTTGGTTCGCGTAAAAATAGCGAGCACAGATAGTAGAGAATATCAGCTTAGAACGGGACATGCATTCCTCAATGCACTTGCACAGGGGGACGTTGACACTGTTGCTGCGTTGTTGAATCCGTTGATGTTTACTAAAGACAAGCGAACGCCATTGTCTTACGACGAATGGATGGTGGATCGCAGGCGTTTTGCTCAGAAGCTGGTCAAGATGGATTGGAAATTCGAGGAAATTCCAGAACTGACAGCTATTGATGACAGCAACGCGCTCGAATTCATACATCAAGGGGAATCATTCAAGTTGACATTCACTGTTTATCACGACACCTTATTCGTAACCTCGATTGATTCCAAGGAGACTACTCCATGAAACCGGTAGTTTTACTTTTTTCGGTCATTTTACTTTTGTTGTCGAGCGTTTGGGAATCTGCTTATGCAGGCAATACCTTTTCGCCTGGCTCTGTTCAGGAATGGCTCAGACAGCAGGAAAATTCATCAAAAGAGCTGCTTGGCGTTGACGGCCGAAAGCGACTGTTTAGATTAGTATCTACGGCATCCAGTTTCCGAGAGTCGGCTGCCCAAAACCTGGAACAGGCGGTCGAAGAACATAATGGGAACAGGCAAGGATTCACTGCGTATATCGAATCCGAAATGGCCAAGGAAATTCCACAGATTTGGTCTTATGTATACGCCGGTTCGGTATTGTTTGTCGGCAACATTAACAGCAATCACCCGATCACGGTTTATTACAACCCATATATCGATGCGGCTGCTTTGGTCCAGTGGGACATTACGGACGGTAATGAACCCTATACTCCTGCAGGCATGACCGCTTTTATTCCAAGTGTTTTTACATCCGACGCCAAGCAAGATCAAATTGTTCCCTGGTGGCTGGCGGATGATGACAGGCGGACTCCGGTCGCCTTGAAAGAGCAATACGAGAAGTTTTCTTCATGGTTTTCCGAGCATTGGCCCTTGAACTGTTCGGATGAGCCTGAAAAACTGCCTGAAAAGTATTCTCGTTTGAAATCGTTGGAAATCATTGAAAAACGTTCGACTCATGCCTTGATAGCTATATCTAATTTGCTTAAAGGTCCCGACTGGGCCGGAACGAGAAATTCATTAAGCAACTTCAGAAAGGTGCTTGCTGAGGGAGATGTGAAGAATTTGCGTTCGGCAATCACTTATAGCCAAATATCACACCCGGCGGCCATTGCATCGTTGCCTGAACGTTTTCGCATCGATCTATTACCAGTATACGTTCAGTCGTCGGAAGCGCATTGTCTAATCTATTTGCAGGTCAGGCACAGTCCAAGATTCTTCTATGCCATTGATTTTTCAAAGGACAATACACCTAAAGCGCTTTCAGCTTTGTTTATAGACTACGAAACCGAAAGTTCAACTCCATAAAGGGACATGGTAATGAACGCATATACTAAACACACTAAGTATACACGTCTGGTGGGATTTTTCATTGCACTAACCGCGATACCTGCTTTTGGCAACGTCCTGATGGATCCAAATCTGTCGATGGACCAGTTTGGCGATAATAATGCTTTTCGTTCGATAGCGGATGCAATTCATTCAACGCCTGACGTTAACGCCACCTGTCAGAAAAAAGGTTTTGGCAAAATAGTCAAACAATCGGTCTATCAGGCAGTCAAAGCCCTGGAAAATGCAGGTATCGGATGTTTGGGAACAGAAGATACTATTTATTGCGATACGCCTATAGTGCCACTTGCAGCGGGAACGGCCAGCAGTGCACAGGATCAGTTTACGAGCGGATTATTAGGTGGATACGCCGGAACGGAAATTGGACGAATTATAGTAGACGCTGTTTTTCTCAGCGAGTCGTATCTATACGATTTGAAAATACAACTGGCCAGGGAAATTGGGGCGGATATTAAAAACGCAACAGGCCAGCCCGATAAATCTCTGGCGGCTGCCAATCAACGCGACTGGGCGGAAAACCTCGTCTCATCCGACCTGCAGCGTATAGAGAACATCGGATTCTCAGATCTGCAACAAAGATTCACAAATGCGGCTTTCCTCTCAAACACTGGAGTAGCCAGCATCGGATCGTCAGGATTGATTCGCGCTCAACTGATCTGGCACAATACGGCCGATCTTGATCTGCACATGATTTTGCCCGGTGGAGCCGGTCACCTATATTATGGAAATAGTACAATTAACTTCAACGGCGGCCAGGCGACCGCAAAACTGGACCACGACAACCTTGGCGGCACCATTGACGTAGCACCAGATTTAAGAGTGGAGAATATCGCAGTTACCGGGACCGCTATTCCCGCCGGTTTGTACCAGGTTTACGCTTACGTCTTCAGTGCGAACGGAAACGCCACTATATCCTATCAGTTGACCGCAACTGGCGATTCCACTTTAGGCACACAAACACTGACTGGAACGTTTACAGCCACAGGCCAAACAAGTTCAACAATAAACGTAAACTCTCCCGGAGGGAGTTACTAAGATAAAGGCGTGCCGGTAGATCTTCCGTCCATGCACAGTGACAACGAAAAGGAGTGAGCAATGCAAAGATTTCCTTATCGTATTTTCATCGCAATCTGGCTGATTGTACTAAGCAGCGAGGCTTTGGCCCAACCTCCAGTTCAGATCGAGTCAATCCAGCAGCGGGAAACTGAAAAAGCAACCAATACATTGCGCCAACTGACAGGACGTATAGAGTCGGCCAAGATGCCCATCACTCCAACTACGGGACAGGGACGGGATGTATTTCTGCTTGATAAGCATAAGCTCTTTTATGTAAGGTACGATGGCGGCTTTAATTATACGGATAATGCTTACTCGCAACCTGACGAACGAGACGACGTTTATTATCTGCATGAAGCGTCTTTCGGGTTGCAAACTCTCATCGCTCAAAAATATAATATCAGTCTGGAAGTGAATAACGACACTGCGCGTTACGCCGAATTTACTGATTTGGATTTCGACAGCCTCGGATGGAAACTTCTGCTTTCCAGGACCTTCGGTAAATTTACTCTCGGCGGTCAATACGGCTTCACCGATTACCAAAATCGAGGTATGGGGCACAGCATACTCAAAGTAAATCAAGTCTCAGGCTTCGCCTCTTACTTTCATCAATTCAATAATAAGTTCGGTTTCGCAACGGATTTTGTTTCCACGAACTATTTTTCCGATCCGTCCGACAATGATATGCGCAGCTTATTGGTCTCGCCAAGTCTGCATTTTGCACCAAATAAACTTATGCGTTTCATCTTTGGCTACCAGTTTAGCTATAATGACTACCCCGACTATTATCAGAACATTTTTTCGAAAGACCGCAACGATCACCGCAACAGCGCGTTCGCTTTGCTTAATATAAACCACCCTAAATGGAAGAGCCTCAACATTAGACTTGGGGCGCGCTATACTGACAACGACAGCACCCTTTCGGCGCTTGACTACGACGCCGTGACGCTTTTTGCAAATATCGGCATTATGCTGCGCTTCTGAAGCGTTGATCTGCTATCACAAGGATCTCCCATTCGCTGTTTTGACCCGTTTGCAAGGACTTTTTCGAAGATTTCGCAAATAGCCTGTAAAACGAGCGTTATATGCCTGCTGCTATTATCTATTTCGACAGTTGGCCGGGGAATGTTTATGGATTTGGGTGAAAAATAGTCGCGGCAAGTAATCGATCAGTCCGTCCATATTAGCCAAACACCCAGACCAAGAGGGCAGAATCTGCGCTTTTCGCGTGTTTTTGGGAACCACTGAGAAAAAAAAACCGCAAAAAACACGTAGTTACCACGATAGATTTCTGCATTTGCAGGATGTAATATACTGCTTTTGTGGCATTGAAACCAGAGATTTTGTGTGCCCCCAAAGATAAGGAGAAAAAGGCTGAGAACACAGCGAGCACACCGCGAACATCCCGTATTGGGCTCCAAGACAGGTTGTGATGTATATTAGAGGCAAAATACTGAGATTATTATTTGGAAATACGTTTGTGGAGTTCTGGGTGATAGATATAATCGATTTATTGAGAAGGTAATAGAGGCACGGCGTTTGTGCGAGATTGCGGTTGTCAGATATTGTGGCTATATTACCGTTACATGCTTGCAGCATTTAGAGAAAGTAAGAGCTATGAGAGCAAAAAAGTGGCCTTTCAGACCGATACATATCACAAACGACGGCGAGAAATACGCACACACGATGTTATCCAATCTTAAGGGTGAGGGCATCATATCGAACGAATATCTTCAAGGAATGCAGACTCGCATATGCGCGAGCTTGGAGAATCCAACTACCATAGTGGAGTTCTCACCGAAAGGAGAGCCGGTACGAACCGACTCAAAACTGTTGTATTTTGCAATGCACCCATTCTGTGTAGTATTCAGAGAGTACAGCTACCATAAGTGGTGCTTAAGATGCGATAATAGGCAGGCACTACTATGCCGCGAGCTGAACAAAGATAACCTTCAGATAGAACTGGAGAAAAGGACAAACCTATCTCCGTGTGTCCAAGCGCACGAGATAGACGAGGACCTACAATTTAAAGTCGTGAATTATAACGGCAGAGTTTTCCTATCATACGATTGCCCACTGCTGGGTTACCGGGAATTATTATTTCCTCTGTTGTTTGAAGGAAAAGTAATAGGGACCTTTTTCGTTGGTCAACTGTGCCTTCACAATAAGCTCGACCTTATCGAAAGAAGGCAGAGGGGGCTATTTACAGAACAGTTTCGTAGGCTTTCTGCGTATCTAGTGGAACCGAGCGCAGGATCGTGTAAAAGCCCATTTGACAGATACCTGGAAAAGCACCCAGAGTGTACTCTGGAACAGATAGCATCTGAGATTTTCGCGGCACATGAAACGTGGCTTGAAAATCCTGCACACATCTTTGACGAGAAAACATACGCTGCCTTCATCAGTAGGGCCTGTAAGGAACTCGATTCCTTCGAAGAGACACTCGAACGAGAGATGGACTTGCAGAGGGAAAGATATGTACGACGGCGGATCGCCACTCGGATAAG
>CAZYMD010000092.1:0-19042 GCA_964649005.1 uncultured Pirellulales bacterium | reverse complement strand
GGCGATCCCGTGTTGCCTGGAGAGGTCTTTACAATCGAGTTGGATGTCTACGTTGACGAGGGAGGATTTTATGATCGGTTGGGTATGGTGCCAATAATACCAGAGCCTGCGACTATAGTTCTTCTGGGTCTTGGTGGCATAGGTATGATATGCAGAAGGCGAAGGAGCAGTTAGAATATTATTCTTGCTCGTCAGGAAAGAGAGTTTCGACATGCCACATTCCTTGAAGGAAGACTAACGAAGAACTAATCTGAATTTGGCTAATAGTCGATATCAAAATGATAATTTATCTTTATCGACTCTTTTTCTTTTCTTCTCTGATAGGTATGTCAATAATTCAGAAAGGAGTTTATATCAGGTATGAGCAACCAACAGGTTAGTGTTTGGCTGAAATTATATTTAATATTTTAGTATGTCCAGATGCATTCTTGTAATATATAGATTTTTCATCATATTTTAGTACTATAATATTAAGCTTAGCACCTGGATGCAAAAAGATGAATTTTTGATTCAAATAATATTACTTAGACTTTTTGCCGCATTGTGAAGGAGTATATTATGAGAAGTTTATCGATAGTTCTCATTATGGTTGTAGCTTGTTCGGTGTCAGGGAAGACCATCTACGTCGATGATGACTCAGTCGGTGCAAATGACGGATCAAGCTGGGAAAACGCCTATATTTACTTACAGGATGCTTTAGCAGATGCAAACAGCTCTGCAAAGCCGGTTGAGATCAGGGTTGCGCAGGGGGTTTATATGCCCGACAGAAATACTTCAAATCCAGATGGAACTAGTGACTTAGACATGCGCTTCCACTTGATAAGTGGGGTAACATTGCAGGGAGGCTATGCAGGTCTTACAGAATCTGATTGTGACAGAAGGGATGCTGTATTATACAAAAGCATTCTAAATGGAGATCTTCTTGAAAATGACATATCAGATAACCCTGATGATCCCTCAAGACAAGACAACAGTGCTTGTGTAGTAGACGGCAGCTACACAAACCGTACAGCTATGATTGATGGTTTTGACATTACTGGCGGTACTATGCCATCGATCTATTCGGGCGGAAGGTTGAATGTGCCATATACAGATCCGAATAGAAGCAAGGGAGGTATGCGTAATATTTCAGGTAGCCCTTCAGTTTTTAACTGTTGCTTCTATGGAAATACTGTTGATGTATACAATGTGGTCGACAGCGCCCCTCTCTTCGAAAATTGCTATTTCCAAAATCCGCGCACCGTCAGGATACAGGGTGTAGTTGGGACCGTAGTAAACATATCGGGCCACCCAGAGATCAAAGCATGTGTTTTTGAACATAATGGAAATGGAGCTGTCTATTGTAAAGAAGGTGACCTTTATGCATATGAATGCAAATTCTTGGACAACTACTCTTCACCTACAGGTGAGAGAGTTAGCGCAATTCATGATGAGCGTGGTCGACTGACTCTTTTACGATGTGAATTCAATAATAACTCCGGCAACTACGGAGGTGCAGTATACGCTGAAGATTCATTAGAGCTAAATATACGTAATTGTGTTTTCAGTAATAATACTGCAGAGTCAGGGGGTGCTATCTACATAGGACGTGGACCCGCATTAAATAATGACACTTCCGTTTTTATAGCCGATTGCAGGTTCAGTAAAAATTCAGCTGATTTCATGGCAGGTGCAATTGTCATCCACAACAACGCTCCAGTACCGATTATCAACTGCGTTTTTGAGTCCAATCGTTCTCCATACATAGGTGCAATTAAAAGCACATCTCAAAAACTGACAATGTCGGGATGCTTAGTGGCAGGAAGTCAAACCACTGGCATTTTAAGCTATAAGATAACTAATTGCGCTATATACTGTAAAGATGTCGAAATGTTGAACTGCACAATCCATGGTAACCGAGGAGTTTACAAATACAGTTCCTTGATCGCAGATTCTGCAACTGTATCAAACTCGATTGTTTGGGATGTGAACTCAATTCATACTGATGAAAGCAGCACTCTCAATGTCTTTTTCTCAAACTCCATTGATGCTTATCCGGGTGAGGGCAATACCAGCATTGACCCTTGTTTTGTCGATTCGGGCTATTGGGACCCGAACGGGACGCCTGAAGATGCGAACGACGATTTCTGGGTCGATGGGGATTATCATTTGAAATCGCAGGCGGGCAGGTGGGATCCTTCCAGCGCAAGCTGGGTCCAAGATGATGTTACCAGTTCCTGTATCGATGCGGGCGATCCGGCCTCGCCAATTGGGGACGAGCCATTTCCTAACGGAGGCGTCATTAACATGGGTGCATACGGAGGCACTGCCGAAGCGAGCAAGTCGTGGTTCGACAAGCCTGTCTGCGAGACTATAGTGGCCGGGGATATCAATGGGGATTGCGTAGTGGACTTCCAGGACTACATTATTCTCGCGAGGCACTGGCTGGAAGAGCAGTAGTCAGCGGGTGCGGGGCTCTGGAAAAAGATAGGTCAAGCGTTCAGCAGATCGTGTGAAACGATATGTTGTGGCCTGCTACAGTATTACTTCCGCCTCATCTGGATTTTGGTTGGTCATGCGGGCCCGTTCAGCCATAGATTTAGGATGCGTATCGTCATTTTGCGTGATGTCGAACGCCGACCACCTCTTTTTGGCCTTATCCGCTATTTCCACTAAGCGGGCTATAACGCTCTGCGGGGTATCGTCGAACGGATCGACGACAAATTCTCTCAATCTCTCATAGACTTCATCAGAGACCTTTATGGCTTTCATAATCGCACCCCTTTTGAGATTCTGCACCCTGTGCGCCAAAGCCGTGCCAGGCTCGGGAGACTTTCGCTATCATAAACATACGAAATATCCGCCCCCAAAGCCAAACACCAGCCATCCGAATGTATCCCAATACGAGCGCCCGGCCCCCTTTCTGAGCTGATTTCGCCCATTTCCAGGTTGCCGGGAGCTGGATAGTTCACTACGGCAGCGGTAGCCGGCGTAAAGTAATCTGCTCTTGGGCCTATAATTGTTCGGCCGATTGTATATTCTTCGACTGTGCAGGAACGTCTATTTATATAGGCAGATATCAGGGGTGTCCGTCCAGGCGCCTTGACATCGACGTCCTGATTGGGATGTATTTTTTGTATCTGGGCTAATGCAAAGGACTTATAGATGGCGGCAGTTAGCACAAGATTCGGAGATGACGATCAGAGAATAATCATCAGCAGGTATGCATCTATCCCCGGCTTTACGTATGAGGATGGATATACATTTTCGGCCACAGACCTGGCAAATCGCGGCGTAAAGATCGATTTGGCCCACGAGCACGATAGAAGTGCGGCTATTATCCTGCCTCCCGAAAAGGTCGCCGAGTGTGGAAGATGGCTGCTGCAAACGCTCGGACAGGACCGCCACGGCCTGCCTAATGGCCTCTCGGATATTCTCAGAAGGCTCTCCAAACTAACACCAAACGCTTCGATACTCGAAAGAGGCGATAAAACGAGGATAAGAGAGGCCCTGAGAGTCCTCGGCCAATAGGGTGATAGTGTGCATTTACAGGCGTCGCAGAGCGCGGCAAATACCTACCCCGTGCCCAGCACGCTGGCTGTCTGTTACAAGAATAAATCCGACCTCCAAGACAGCACAGCTCAGTCGGCGCAGGGGTTGTGTTGATCTATAGCGCTTAGAATACTTTGCTTTGTGTTCTCGAAATTGAGCTTCTTGAGCTGAGACAGAATCGCCCTTTGAGCTTCACATGTAAAGCTGTCGTTCTCGATAAGTTCTAACAAAACGCTCTCTTTCATATTCTCGAAAGACAGGTGCTTAAGCGCCTGGTTGACTAAGTGGACCTGCGCCGGTTCAGACAGTCCCTCTCGCTCGGCTATTCTTTTGTAAGCATCGTGCCGATGTGAATCGAAGGATAAATCCGCCACCGCATCTATCTCTGCTATCACAGGGTCGCTGGAAATGCACCCTGGATCGGATGGCCCACGCTCCTCTTCCTTGACGATCATAACACAGCTTATTGAGGAAAACATAGAACACGCCATCACAGTCCATAGCATTACTTTCGACATTGCTAACTCTCCTGATCGTTCTTGAAATTGTTGTGTTATCTCTGTTCACTGATTAGAAGGCCACGGGCGATGATAAGGTAACACAATTTACTCATATAGATACGGCTATGAATTCGAGCCGGGCTTTATTGGTCTTGCGGTCTGTTAGCTTTAAGATGCTTATCGAAAAACTGCTCGACAAGTCTGTCGACTTGTTGGTCTCTAAATCCGTGACCGCCGCCTTTGACTGTATGGAGTTTGGCTTCGATGTTCGCCTTCTTTAACGCATCGTATAGTATCTCGCTCTGATTGTGCGGAACCAGCGGGTCCTTGTCACCGTGACAAATAAGAAAGGGCGGATCGTCCTTGCTGATGTATGTGATCGGATTCGCTGCGCTGCATTTGTCCTTGTTCTGCTGGATGGGGCCGCCGACGAGCTTCGACTCAGGAGAGTCAGCGCTGTCGTGATCCATCGTTGTCCGGAAGCTGCTCATCTTGGTAAAGTCCGTCGGCCCGAAAAAGTCGCACACAGCCTGGACCCGGCTGGACACGTCCAGATTTTCGCCCACATCGAACTGCTTTACTTCTCCAGCGGTTCCAAGCAGCGCGACAAGATGCCCCCCTGCAGAAGAGCCCCAGACGCCAAAATGGTTCGGATCGATGCCATGCTCTTGCGCGTTGGCGCGGAGCCAGCGAACAGCCGCCTTGCAGTCCTGAATCTGAGCCGGGAAGATCGTGTGCTGGCTGAGCCTGTAGTTGATACTGGCTACTGCGTACCCCTTGGCCAGCATGCGTCTGGCAGGGCAGTTATTCTTGTTACCCGCTTGCCATGCGCCGCCATGCACCCAGATAATCAAAGGCAACGCCTTGGGATTTCCGCCTCCTGTAATTTGTATGGGCAGATACAGATCTAATTTCTGTCGCTCATGTCCACCTGGCACATACTCGATATCTCGTAAAACTCTCGTTTTGCTAAGCAGCGATTGAGCGGGACTATTAACCCTCGTTTGCTGCTGTGCTCTGGTTTGCACTGGCGATTTCAGGCCATCATATTTCAGCAGGGTCTCGAACCAGCCGCGCGCCATCAGCTCGGCCCCGAGTGCATTGGGATGTATGTTGTCTGAGATAAACGCCTGCTGGCGGTGTTTGCTGGTCGGCGTCCAGAGGTCGGGCCCACGAACGACGCCTGCCATTTTTCGCTTGAGCAATTCGTCCAATGCGTAGCGCTCGTTGCCGATCTGTGGCTCCATCAGATGCTTGTATATGTGCGTGGCTACGAAGACAAGATCGGCCCCATCCTCTTTCAGCAGGCGTGCGTATTTTTCCAGCGCATCGGCTCCCTGCCTGATTCGTTCTTCATCGGTTTCCGAGCGAATGCCCTCTTCGGGCAGGCCGTAAACCCCCTGCAGGGACTGTTGCGCCAGCACGATAACCGTCTCTTTTTCGTAACGTTTTAGCTTTGGCAGGAGCATGTCCAGGTACGCTTGCGAGCGCTTGCCTGTCTCAACGTTTATCCATTTGGCTATCGGCGTCGCCCCCATAATCGCAGGCACAACCGTCAGCACCCGCTTTCCACTGAAGTACCGATCGAGTCTGCGTTGTAATAGTATCGGCCACTGAAACGATGTGGAGTACCCATTGACAATGATTGTCTTGGGCTGGCCGTCGAATATGCTGATTCGTTGAACGTTTGCTGTAGCCCGAGTTTCTTCGTCGCCCATTCCCGAACCTGCGATAAACACAATGATAAAGATCGCAGATAAAATTACCTGGCTAATACCGAAGAGGTATCTTTGTTTTTGGCTGTTCATGAAAACTCCTTCCGGCCCGCCTAATATCCCGATGATTTCCTACAGAACCTCATACCCACCGGTAAGAACACTCCAGTCGAGCCATGATCCTACTCTGCGCCGGGGCCCATTGGCGGCGGTTCCTTTGGCTGATAGCTTGTCGGACGCATCCGTTCGCCTACCTTCTTGTAGTGCAACAGGGCGCTTTCGCGGTCATCGAAATTCTCGTTCGTAAACAATAGCATCGTCTGGCCTATGACGATTTCATCACCGTCGGTTAGTGCTGTTTCTTCGGAGATTATCCTGCCGTTAATGAATACACCGTGCCTGCTGTTCATATCGAAGGCGTAGTATTTTCCCTCATTCTGGTCGAAGCGTATCTGAAGGTGCTTGCGCGAGATCAGATCGTCGAGTATCTGGATAGGCACAGCCTCGGCTCTACCGACCACGTTTGTCCTGCGGCCAAGAGGATAGAAATCCCCCTTCTGGTTACCTGAGGTCACAATTATAGAAGCCATCATCAACTCCAAACAAAACCCACATCATGCCTACCATCATCGAATATAGTAACGACTGCTGTTGGGATTTCAAGCTTTGCTGCAGGATATCGATAGTATTCTGCGTCTCCAGCCAGCCAGCCTACGCAATATCGATGCTTGAAGTGGAGTTAAATATCATGTATACTGGTTGTGGGATTAGAGAACAGGCGGCTGTCCTCCAGTTTCCATGAAGGGTGCGTTGGAACGGATGGCTAAAGGAGTTCTGGATATAGTCAATGGCGGCATAATATTTGGAGTGATTGTGTGCATCGTAAAAATGGAAGGAGTACAAGATGAACGTATACTGTGCGGCTTGTATCTTAATGTTGGCGGGCGCTACACAACCTGACAAAGAAGCTATACGCAATGGCCTGATTGCACGTCTCGAAGGTTTGCAGAATATCGTTGTAAAATACGATCAGGAATGGGTATTGGGGGCTTCTAAACGTACGTTAGCAGAAACTGAAGAACTAATTAAAAAAGGTCTGGTGGTCGGGCTTGTTCTGGGTACTTTCAAGTCACATGAGGAGTATTGGTATTTGGATGGACGGATGCGTCATGAGGTTCGTTTGACTGACGAGACGCAAGAGTACATTCGTCAAAATAAATGTTCGTCTCCTTATGAAGAAACAAACATAGATGTTTATACAGACCAAAAGTTTGAATTACTAACTCGTTATGAATCTACATCGTCCTATCACGGAGAAATATACAATCCTATAAGTGCATCAAAAAGAATAGATCTACAAATTGAGTTGAGTTTAGGATATAGGCGTCATGGTCGCGCATGGTTTAAGGCTTCTGATTTCGAAAATGCCGAGATCGAGGCTACGGCCAGCGGAGATGTTGTCGTTAGCAGGGCCTATGGTAGAAGGCTACACAAATGGACATATAAACCAAATCTCGGCTACGCTTTACAGAGCTATGAAATACGTGATATTAACGGAACTGATGGGGAATTCTGGAAACTTGAAAATAGCGATTTTAGAAATATCGATGGCTTCATGCTGCCTATGAAGGTGGAAAGACGAGTATTGGAGCATGAGGATGGAAAGATAATCACTACAAACACAAAGATCATCACTGTACATGGATACAGCATCAACGATTCAGAGAACACTCCCAATAAATACAATATCGCATGGCCAAACGGGGCCACAGTATACGATGTGATTAACAAAGTGGAATTCAACGTTGACGTTTATGGCGAGATACGTCCAAGGAAATCGGGATCGAAACCAATACCTGATAACGTAGACGAAATCATTAAAGAGATGGAAAACGCTGCGCAACTGGAAAAGGAAGCTATACGCAAAAAGCTGATCGAACGCCTGGAAGGTTTACAGAATATCTTTGTTAAATATGATCTCGAATGGATTCCCACGCCTCTGAAAAGCTTATTGGAATTGGATGGGAAAGTAGCAGAAGACGGTGGAATACATCATATTGTTAAAGATCCTGTCAAGACGCATGAGCAGTACTGGTATTTAGATGGTCGGGTGCGACATGAGTCTCGTCTAAGTTCTGAAACAATTGAGTTTAATCGGAAGCATCATTCGTATATATCTTCAGATGCGTCTATTGATGTGTTTACACACCAAAAACATGAGAGCCTTTCTCACTATAATTCCGCAGTTGGCTATCATGGAGAAATATATAATCTCGGAAATAGTTTGCGTAAAGGTCGGGAAATTCAAATAGGCCTGGGATTGAAGTGTGCCGATGCCAACTCATGGCTGACAGCTTCTGACCTGGAGAATGCTTATATAGAGGCTTGGGCGGATGGATATGTTTCCGTTAGTATGAAAGTCAGAAACAACTGGCATTTCTGGACATGCGATCCGAATCTTGGCTATGCTTTAGTGTTATATAAGATTGGTGTACACAATAGATGGGTATTGAAGAACAGCGACTTTAAGAATGTAGATGGTTTCATGTTGCCCATGAAGATGGAACACCAAGTATTTCATGAAGAGGATGGAAAGCTTAATGTTGTCGATACAAAACGTTTCACCGTGCATAAATATAGTCTCAACCATCCTGAGAATACTCCTGAGAAATATCGGATCGCATGGCCGGCCGAGGCCAGGATATATGATAACCGTAATAGAGTAATATTCAACGTTGACGATGCAGGCAGGATACATCCAAGGAAATGGGGATCGGAACCAATACCTGATAATATAGAAGAAATTATCAAGGAGCTGGAAGGCCCTGGTGACGTTAATGGGAAATCGTAATTCCGGGTAATTCCGGGGACAGTATACTCATTTCCGGTATTGTGTTTGACACGGCGCTGAGTGCAGCAGGCCTGCTTAGCGGTGCCGTTTGCTTGACAGGCTGTCAAGAATCTCTATCTTATGTTCCCACTTGTGGGAGTTGATGCCGTGGTGGTGTCTGTTTGTTTTACCTGTAAGGGCATGCCAGAACCTTCGCATGAATCTTAATACTATCATTTCGGCGCCTCACTTCTCCAATTGTGACAGATAGTCTTGAAAAAGGGCTGCAAGCGTGACGCCTTGCAGCCCTGTTGACTTCGTATGATAATTTTTATGCTCTTGCTCTGCGTTTTCTAAGCAGCGACAGAGCGCCGAGACCAAGAAGACCTATAGTAGCTGGCTCGGGAACAGGATGCTGGGTCAGACTGAAATCGAACAAGCCGGTGGTCGGCACCAGAACGTCGAATTGCAGGGTCAGCATCTCACCGTCAAGGACGGGATTGCCGCCTGAGAAGATGATCGCTGCTGGATGCACGTAATCGACGACTGTGAATTTGCCTCCACCTGCACCAGCGGTGCCCTCGACAAACGTCGGCAGGCCACTACCCGCCAGAGTCAGCGTGTAGCCCGTCCAGGTTACGCCGCTGTCGTTTTCGATGGTCTTGACGACGGTGAATATCGGATCGGAATCCGTCTCTCCGCCTATTGCGACCGGATCTGGCGCTACGGCGGAGATGATTTCCGTCAAAGTCAGAGTCGGCCCCGAATAGTCGAAATCCCATTCGTGGGAATTCTGCTCCGATGTGAAGCCGCACGAGAAAGGAGCCGCGCCGGGCACATCATCAGGATTCACAAAGCCCGCCTGGGCGACGTTTCCGCAAAGTATCGCGACAACGCCCAGCACAATAATCAGAAAGTTCCTCTTCATCTTTTCATCCCCCAATTTGAAAGGTTACATTGTTTTCATGCTGTAGTTGTTTACAGCAATTACATTTGGTCTATTCAGTTTTATCTTGATCACAATATTCATGTAAGGGATAACCTTGTTATTGGCAGGTCTGCCCTTGCATAATGGTGCGAAGCAGGGATGCTGTTAACCTCAAGCATCCCGGCTCCTGCTACTAAACTTCTTTCACGAGATAGCCTTCTTTTTCCGCATTAAACTCAAAACGCCGCCCAGACCCAAAAGTATGATGCTGGTCGGTTCCGGGACTTGTACGAGATAGTCCTGCTGTCCGCAATATACAAGCGCCCTCAAATCAGCCATGGGTCCTGTTCCATCCAACTGGTGCAGCCAGTTGTTGGCGGTGAATATATCAGTGCACGTATAGCCCCAACCCTCCTCAGAGTGACAGCTAAAACCTCCATTGCCGGCAGTGCCGTCGGCCGCTACGTTCCACGCGCTTGAGGAGGTTGGTAGATCCTCGTAAATAATTTCCCATATTGCTACGGCAAAAGATTCGGCTGCATAGTTTTCTACCATTGTTGGTGATCCGTTGGTCCATGACGGGTCGTAGAATCTGCCCCAGAGTTCGCGAAGGTAGTTGGCTTTTTCAACTCCAATCGATCCGCCGAGGTAGCTGTTCTGTACGTCCTGGGGCATAACTGTGTCGTATTGACATGTGCTCGGCGGCGCCACCTCATTCAATTCGATGCAAAAAGCGGCCATCGGACCGTTGGCCCATATGTTGCCCTGACCAGTGCCGGCGGTTTTGTTCAGCATGTTGACGCCGGCTTCCGTTAGCATACCATCACTGCCCGCCGCCCAGACCTGGGCGACGTCGGATGCGTCGTTATGTGTATAGACAACGTCAATCGTCCCGAGGATGGTGGCCTCTGTTACGTCCGGAGCGGCCAGTACGAATGTCACACAAAGAATCGTTGTTAGTATTAGTGTTCTCATGTTAACGTCTCCTGGAAATGTAGATGCACCGTCTCAGCTTCTTCGTTTTCTCAAGAAAGTCAACGAACCGAAACCGAGCAGAGCGATAGTTGTAGGTTCGGGAACCGGAGTAACATCGGTGACGCCAACGACCATGTCGGTGAAATCCCAGTCAGAGTGACAGGCCAGAAGATCTTCAAAAGCGACCACTACATCAGGATCTCCGACTATGGCGCCTGTGATGCTTCTTATGTCGTAAATCAGCCCGTGCGGTGCTGCTGTTGTGTCTGGATTCAGCAGACTGTCGGTGTAGAAAGTCGGATTGCTGATGCCCAAAGCCGAATCCGGGCTGATGAGATAGAAACCGAAAGTTGTTCCGACGGATGCTGTTTCATCTACATCCTGGATACCGTTGCTGTTATGATCGTACCAGGCGGTTCCCGTGTTCAGATCGAACTGGATTGTCGCAGAAGACGGCGCTGTTGCGCTTCCGTTGAACAGTAGCAGCATTTCAGATGACGATGGCGCGACACCGTCGCCATTATAATTGTAAATACCTAACTGATTCTGGTTTGCATAGCCCGCGGCTTCCAGAAGCAGTGTGGCTACTGCGGTCTGTGGTGTTGTCAAGTCTGTAAGAGCTACGTAGTTCTGGCCCGACTCCACTACATCCGTCAAAAGGTTCATGTTCGTGACGAGCACGCTGCCGCCGCCATCGCTGAGCACGTTGTCGAGCGTCGGAGGTGTCAGGCACGCAGACGCATTTCCTGAAAGTACAAAGCTCAGGAATAAAGTGAACATAGTGATTGATCTTTTCATACAACCATCCCCCAAAAAAGAAACTGACTTCTACTTGGAATTATTGGGTGAGACTTACAAGTACAAGCACCCCCCGGTGTTTTGTTTCTTGTATTGAATGGGTGAGACCTACAAGCACCCCCCAAAACATTTTACCGCCCCATGAACAACTTATGGTGTGTACTTTACCAGATTGGAGACTACAAGTCAAGGTTTTTCAGGCATGTCAGTGACATCAGAAAGGAGTATTACACGGAATGTTGGAAGAGTGTAAAATAGGGATATTATTTTCGGACTATATTCTATCCTGAAAATTCATGTGCTGCTGATTTTTTCCGAGGACAAACAATGTTGGCTTTGTCAAATTACGTTGGAGATATACTTGCAGTGCTGTTTCAATTCGCGACACGTCACAGTTTATCGTGCTGCCGATTGAATTGTCGGGGATGGCTCATTCACGCCGGGATCAATAAACCCGGTACACGGGATATATGCCGGGCGAACACAAACACGCTTCGATAAATGCCCATGATGAATGCAGCAGTGGGCGGATGATTCATACCATCAGTGATCTTGGTGGCCCGGCGATCTGGTGGCTGTCTGACTTGGACGGTGGCGCACTGTAAGGTGCAATTGGGGGCTCCTGTGGCTCATGCTCGGTATTGGCCGCTCCAAAATCCTTTATGAACCGATCTATAAAGCCAATCACACTCTGCGGTATTTCCCTCAGACCATCCATGTCGCACAGAGCGACGGTTCGTTGTTCCCATGTGGTAGCCTGACATACCCTGTTGGCGCCTTCACCTGTGAGCAGCACGTTCTGCATCAGGGCAATATTAATACCAACAGCCGAATACCCCATTTCCTCGGCAATCAAAGGAAGAATGTCGATGCATAGTATTCCGCCTTTGTCTGACTGCTTATATTGCTCTTTGGATAAAATCGGAATATTATTCTGTTGAAGGCGTGATTCAACCTGGCCCTTAATAGTTTGTGCTATCAGCCCGTATTTCTCGGCCTTGATATCCCTCTTGGTTACGACTACCCAGATCCCTTCAAGTCCGCGGAGAGTGTCTATCGTGAGAGCGACAATCGGCTCATCCTCGGCATCCCCGGAGGACCTGGATTTGCCTGTGTCCATCTGTACGCCTATATTCAAGCCCTCTTCACTTCTTTCGATTTTTTTGCCTTTGAAGGCTGCCTCTGCGTAATTTACGAATCGGCTGGAGGGCAGCAGCGCTATAAGCATGGCAATAAGAGCTACGCTTCTGGTACAGCTTACTGTTTTCTGAGTGCTCATAATCGACTCTCTTTGCATAATATATTCCGTAAGATCATGGTTCCCGCAGCGCAGATTCACCACCAAAGGGAAAAATAACAAACTATCGGCCATTATCACACCCACCAACACCAATGGCCTGTCTGGCGAAAAGCAACTGAATGTAGAATCATTCTTACCATAAGCTGGGCCAACGGTCAAGCCAAAAGTCCGCTCGGAGGGGCGTAATGCCGGAAAATACCCCACTTACCCCGAGGTGCTTCCGGCGATAAGCTGCCGGCCGGATGCCTGATTCGCTGACATTGTGCTAACCGCTTCCCTTATGTGAATTCCGATGGTTTCGGGAGCCGACGCCTGCTCGGGGGCGCGGCCTGAGGTTCATGGCTTGGAAACAGGGCTTGATATCAGGAGAATACCTGCCTCTTGAAGCGGTATTCCGTGAAAAATTCGTACCGGATTTGTGGATGCCGAACCAGGTACCCGCCTTCATGGGCCTTGTGGTCACACGTGACCTTTGAAAATTGCCGCAATTAGGGCCTTTCGGAGTATTGGTTATTCTTTTTTACTACAAAGACAAAAAATACTTGATTGTGAAAAAGTCACTTGTTAGGATACGTCTGTTGCGAGTTACGTGTTTTGTATTGCAGTACTAAGAAAGGAGTCATGCAATGGCGAAAACGAAAAAGACTCCCAGGAAGAAACTTACCAGAGGTCTTTGGCCGAAGAGCGATCTGGCTGTGCTCAAAAAGCTCTTCCCGGCTAACCCAACTGCCGAAATTGCGGCGAAGTTGGGTAGGCCAACCGATGCCGTTAAGAAGAAGGCGTCGAGAATGGGTCTGCGCAAGAGCAAGAAGTATCTCAAGACTCTTGGCAGGGCTTGACACCGGTTGGTTTCTGCGATGGCGCCGGAGAGCGGGGTAGATGTCTCCGGTGCCATCGAAGGCATTCAGTCTGAAGGTGCGGTCTGGCACGACGTCGTATAGGGACAGGAATGGCCGTGAGAAGGAGCTATGCGTAGCCGGATGCCTCCTCGTGAGGTTCCAACAGCAAGTTGGAGCAGCTTTATCGCTCGGCGGGGGGCTGCCTTGCAGAAAAAGAGCTTGGTTGGTATAGGTTGTGAGTTCTTAGTCCCCGTGCGGCATGTTGCAGTATTGCCGTCGGACAACTGCAAGTGCGTTTGGAGTGCGCCTTTGGTCGCAGATCGCCTGCGCCTGGTGAATCGCCAGGCACTACCGGGAACGAGCCGGGGAAAAAATCACTGTGCGTAGCGAAAATATCTCCCGAGCCATGGGGTAAACAGGGATTGTCTGTCCAGGCCTTGCCTTCTTAGCGGCATGACAAACCTCCACCGCGGAGACATCGCCAATTGTTCAGGCCAAATTCTTGACATTTTCCCTCAGCTCAGTTATGCTGTTGCCGTCGTTCCTGACATTTATGCTCAGTTTTCCCAGCTTCTTTTAGGAGATTAAATTGAGAGTCCTCTCAGGCATACAGCCTTCGGGCAAGCTGCACATAGGCAACTATTTCGGAGCCATGCGCCAGCAGCTCGAGCTTCAGGCGGAGCATGACTGTTATTACTTCATCGCAGACTATCATGCCCTGACCAGCAACCCCGACCCCGCGGATATGGCTCAACGCAGCCTGGATGTTACGATGGACTACCTCGCACTGGGCCTCGATACAAGCAGAACGGTATTCTGGCGTCAGTCGGATGTGCCCGAAGTGGTCGAGCTGGCCTGGCTGCTTTCCTGTATCACTCCATTGGGGCTTCTGCAACGCTGCGTTAGCTACAAAGACAAGGTCGCACAGGGCCTCAGCCCGAACCACGGCCTGTTCGCATACCCCGTCCTGCAGGCCTCCGACATTCTCAGCTTCGACAGCGATCTGGTCCCAGTCGGGGCCGATCAAAAGCAGCACATCGAGGTAACACGAGACATTGCCATGCGATTCAACACCGCTTACGGCGAGGTTTTTACGATCCCCACCGAGCGTATCATAGAATCAGTCGCAGTCGTCCCAGGCCTTGATGGCCAGAAAATGAGCAAAAGCTACGGCAACACAATCGAAATCTTCGAGCCTGAAAAAAGCGTCCAGAAGAAGATAATGAAGATCGTTACCGATTCGACACCCGTCGAAGATCCGAAGGACCCTGAAAAATGCAATGTTTTCGCACTGCTAAAGCTCGTGGCCTCCGAAGAGGAGCTAACTCAGTGGGAAAACCGCTATCGTACCGGCGGCATGGGCTATGGCGAGGCCAAAAAAAGGCTGGCCGAGCTTGTGATAGAATATTTCAAGCCATATCGAGATAAGCGCGCAGAGCTCGAAAACGATCCCGGCTACGTCGAAGGCGTCTTGGCCGACGGCGCCCAAAGGGCAAAAGCCGTAGCCTCGAAGACGCTTGCCAGGGCCCGACAGGCCGTAGGATTAAGGGGATAACCATGGCTGATGAACTCATCGTAGTTGCCACTTATTTTGACTATATCCAAGCCGAGATGGCCAGGCAGTTACTCGCCGACAAAGGCATCGAATCCGTCGTTACGGGCCAGAACGCCTCGAACATGTATCAGATGGCTGTCGAAGGCCCCGAATTGCAGGTGCGAGAGAGCGACGCTGAGGAGGCCAGGAAAATCCTCGACTCTCAAAACGAAGCCGAAGAAGCCGAAGAAGGTGATGAAGACGAAAAAAATGAAGAAGATGAAGAGGAGGAGTGATTGTCTGGTTATCGCATAAACCTCGATATATTCGCCGGGCCGTTGGATCTGCTACTGTATCTGGTTCGCAAGGAAGAGGTGGATATTTACGATATCCCCATCGCCAAGGTCACCGACCAGTACATCCAGTACATTGAGCTGCTCAAAAGCCTCGATATTAATCTCGCAGGCGATTTTCTCGTAATGGCCGCCACCCTGATGCAGATCAAGTCCGCCATGCTCTTGCCCATAGCGGAGCCTGACGAGGTTGAGGGCGAAGATTCCAACGATCCTCGCGCCGAGCTGATTCGCCAGTTGCTCGAATACAAACGCTTCAAAGATACCGCCAATCTCCTCGAAGCCGCCGCTGAAGAGCACAAGCAGCGTTTTGCACGCCCCGACAGTATAATAGACAAGCTCAAAGGCGAGTCGGAGCCCGAGCTGGACATCGACCAGGTCAGCATCTGGGACCTGCTCGAAGCCTTCGACGCCATCTGCAGGGCTACAGGCAACGCCCCCGATATCAGGCACATCCAGGATGATACGCCCATCGATCTGTACCAGATTGAGATTTTGCACCGCCTCCAGACTGAGGGCCAGTTAACTTTCGAGCGGATATTCGAGTCCGGCCACAACAGGCTCATTTTAGTCGGCCTCTTCCTCGCAATGCTCGAATTGATTCGCGACAAACTCATCTGGGCCGAGCAGGACCCATCCTCTTCCGCCATATTCCTAAAGGCCCTGACAGATGAGCCCGCCGAGTTGGCAGTCCAGAAAGCAATTATCGACTTCTCCGAATCCACCGAGCAGGAGCTTTCACAGCCCGAACCCCACAAGCCCCCAATCCCAATCCACGAACTCCCCGCAAAAGAAAAAAAACCAGCCCCATCCGAGGTTGAGAGCACACAAACCCCCATCCCAATAACCGAAATACCCTCGCAAAAATCCCCCTCAGACACCGGCGTAGAAAAAACCACCCAACAACCAGGCGCCCCACACCCACAAGAAGAGTAACCACTTGTCATCCTGAGCCACGACTCAGGGCCCTAACATCCTCCGAACACACATGACCACACGCACCCAGTCCGAGTTTATCCTGGACGTGATCCAGGACCCCAACAACCTAAGATAGAACCGACTTGCACGCATTCAGCCGAAACCTTGTATACTCACAATCCTCCTGTCATGCTGAACCCCGATTCAGCATCTCAACACCCTTCGAAAAGAACCAACGCACCCGCATCCAGCCCGACTTTATCCTGAGCCCCGACTCAGGACCCCAGCATCCATCGAATAGAACCGACAGGCGCATATCTTTCTTGAACCTTGAATACACACTGCCAAAATCAATCCCAATCCCGATCCGTCATATCATAATTCTTCGACAACGCTTAAATCACGCCACTCAGGATTAATCCCCTCAACCAGCTCGCCCTTCCATTTCCTCTTCCAGCTTTTTAACTGCCTCTCCCTTTTCGCCGCTTGCTGAAGATCCCCAAATCGCTCGTAATATACGAGCTTCACCGTTTTGTATTGCCTCGTAAACTCATTGCCCAATCCATGCCGATGCTCCAGAAGCCTGCGATTCAAGTCTTTAGTCAGGCCAACGTACATAACGCTATTACACGCATTAGACAGAATATAAACAAAATAGCCCCGCATCGCCCTATATTCTACATCATCCCCATACAAATACCAGCCCGGAATTTATCCTGAGCCTCGATTAGTCGTCATTGTGAGCAAAGCGAAGCAATCTCATAATCCTTCGAAAAGAACCAACGCACCCGCATCCAGCCCGGAATTTATCCTGAGCCCCGACTCAGGACCTCAACAGCCTTCGCAAAGAACCGACAGGCACGTATTCATCTTAAAACCCGATACATGACAAAACGATCTGTCAATCCCAGCCGAAACCTTGTATACACATAACCACCACTATTTCTTCAGATTCCCCCTTTTCCCCCTTGAAACCCAAGCAACATTTCCATACATTATAGGTGGAATAATTACGCGGTTGCTCTTTGAATTGCGGCTTCTTTGAAATAATACCAAGTTTACATTACAGTGGTTCGCCCTACCGTCTTGTGCCATCTAATCATTATTGCGTTTATAGAATATTTAAAAAGAATATGTAGTCGTGAATGCAAATTCCTATCTATCCTGTATTATTAAGAAATATTTATTTCTCGAAGAAGAGCATTCAAAACTCCAATCTCGGATTAAACCTCTTAAAGGACAGATTCGTCAATGGGCTAATCAACATCTCATAAGAATAATACCATCTGGTTCCTTTTTAAAAGGCACAGCAATAAAAGGTGGTTCGGTTGATATAGATCTTTTAATTTCACTAAAAAACCAAACATCAGGTACTTTGAAAGAGATTTACGAATCTTTATATGAGTTTCTGTGTCAATTCTATTGCCCAAGAAAACAAAATGTTTCGATAGGAATTGTCTTCAATGGTATCAAGGTAGATCTGGTTCCAGCCAAGAGACAGCCAAACGCGTCATATCCTCATTCAATATATTTTAGTAAGCGTGATACATGGACTATGACAAATATTCACAAACATATTAATATAATAAAAAAGTCTCCCCATAAACATATTATAATACTTCTAAAAATATGGTGTCTTCTGCACCAACTGGACTTTCCATCTTTTTTATTGGAATTGACAGTTTTAGAAGCGCTGAAAAAAAGGCCTATCATGGGACTTGAAAGGAAGTTCATAACCGTACTGAAATATCTCATTGAACAATTTTATAGTACTAAAATATATGATCCAGCAAACACTAATAATATTGTCTCAGATACAATTACTGATGACCAAAAGATGCATATCATCCAGATAGCAAAATTGTCTTATGAATGTGATTGCTGGGAAAAGATAGTATGGGGCCTTTATGAAATTAAGAAATAGAACTCTTAGGAAGATTGGCTCTGGATTTCTTTAGATCGTACTTAAACTTAAATGACTATTGCAAAAAATAAATCTCAGATCGATGGCAAAATGTTTTTACGAGAAGCATTTGAATTAGAGCAGAAACTTCTTAGAGTCAAGCTTGAGCTTTCTTCTCAAAGCATTACACACCCTAGCAAGCTAGGTGATGTAAATGAAAGCTACTTTATAGAAGTACTTCGCAAATATTTACCAAAAAGATACGCTGTGGACAATGCCATTGTTATCGATTGCACAGGAACAACTAGTGACCAAATTGATGTGATAATTTATGATAATCAATATACGCCTACTCTACTTGACCAAAAAAATCACCGATTTGTTCCTGCTGAAGCGGTTTATGCAGTTTTTGAAGTTAAACCAACTATAAATAAGTCCTATCTTGAATACGCTGCCAGTAAAGCTGAATCTGTACGTAGGCTTCACCGAACATCGATACCCATCGTTCATGCTGGTGGAGAGTATCCAGCAAAAGAATTATTTACGATAGTCGCTGGAATCATTGCTAATGACATTGATTGGCAGGATGGATTTCAGGCTCCTGCTTTTCTGAAAAGCTATCGTTCACTCAAGAAAGGAAAGTGTTTAGATTGTGGACTTGCCGTTTCTGGGGGCTATTTTGATTCTTACAATGGTTCGCTTCATTTGGATACATCAAAAATAGCTTTAGCATATTTTATTTTTAGACTTCTGCAGAAATTACAATCTCTTGGAACAGTTCCAGCTATTGATTGGAATTCATACGCCTCGTTATTAGGAGGCAACAAGACCTAATATGCTTATATCCACAAGCAACACAAGGTAAACTAGACCCTATAGAAGCGTGATATCTGGCGAACGGTTTCTTATGGAATCATA
>CAZYMD010000091.1:0-19246 GCA_964649005.1 uncultured Pirellulales bacterium | reverse complement strand
ACAATCACAATCAGGGATTTCATCGCTCTTTTCATTTTCGTACTCCTTAATACAAATGTCTTCTTCAATTCGATGTGTTTTCCTGGGCTTGTTCGTTTGTATCGTCTGAGGATACGAGTTTTTCCATCGGGTGCGTAATGCCGAACCATTCCAGGTCCTTTCCGAGCAGCGGATAGACCTGTGCTGCATCACGTGGTGACATTGATTTAGCTTTTTGCCACCAGCTTTGGTATGCCTGGAGGGTTCTGGTGTGTATCTCCGGTGAGCTTTCACATTCGGACATTGGTGTCCCTTTGGCCCAACAGATCGGATTAAATGGCAGGTTGTAGTGCCAGAGTGCATTCATGCCTGGATAAGTTTTGACCGGCATTTCCCTTGCGATAAGATCGAGCTGTTTACGACGCAGACCTTCGATAAGCCACAGCGCAACCATTCCTTCTGTGCATTCTCTGCATGCATAAGAAGAGATCATGATACATGGAATGTTGCTTTTCATTACGCGATTGCTCTCTGCAAGCTTAAATAGAGTGGGAATATCAGCCCACGTAAATTTCGGTCGCCACTGGCTTTGCAAGAAAATATCTAACTTGAGTTTTACTGGAATATTTTCAGTGCTTTTTTCTTGTCCGCCTGTAAAGGTTAGAAAAAGATCACGCATTTGTCTCTCACGGTTGTACTCCAAAGATGGATGTGAAGGCGGCTGTGGTTTTTCGATTGTGATGGTCACAGGCTCACTGATCAAACGCGGCGGTTCTTTTCTTCCATATTCAGCCCACGCGAAACGAACTTTGTGTTTGCCTGGAGTGAGTTTGAAGTTCTGTTTCGTCTCAATGCTTTTCAAATTGAGAGGATCCAGAGCGAAGGTCACGAAGCCTCCATTTTCAGCGATCCAGTCGCTAAAGTACCTATCGAACCCGTCAACCCATAACTGCTCGATAGGACGATACCATTTATCATCGACTTGCACCATACACCCCATGTCGGGATTGGAAACAAGCTCGATTTTCCCCGAACTTTTATTCAGATACGCTCTAAAACGTGGAATCTCATCGGCTTGCCATGTTTTCTTGTCTGGCGATAAAAGACATTGCAAAACTTTGAACTCTTCGGCTTGTGGCGCTGTGTAAATCGTCTGGGTTTCATCTGCATAGGCAAGTGTAAATGGTGAAAGTAAAAAGACGATGACGAGACTTGATAAAAGGATTACGTTGGAACATTCGATACACGTTGGTGGATCTATTTCTCTTTTCATATTATTCTCCTTTGACTTTAATGAGAGTCATTTATTGCCGCTAAATACACATTATGAATATACGTAGATGGGCGTTGAGAACGAAGTAAAATGGCTGTAAAATGCAGAGTGGTTGTTTTTACAAAGGATTTACAGATCCCATAGGTGATTTTAGCCTATAATATGAATAGGTGATAATATGACTATAGAACAAAAGGCGTCCATTTTGATAGTTGAAGATGAGCAGGCTATTCGCTCGGCTTTGGTTGACTTCCTGGAGTTTCACGGATTCAAGGTTTCGCAGGCGGTTGACGGGCTTGAAGCCGAGCGGACGGTAGCGGAAAAACAGTTCGACTTAATCCTGCTGGACCTGATGCTGCCGAAGATCAGCGGCGAGCAGCTCTGCCAGAAGTGGCGACGGGAGGATTTGCAAACCCCGATAATCATGCTGACCGCCAAGGGCCAGGAATCCGAGCGCGTAGGCGGATTGAATCTTGGAGCGGATGACTATATCACAAAGCCCTTTTCGCTCGAAGAATTACTTGCGCGAATGAATGCGATATTGCGTCGGACCGATCCGGCCCGAGCGGTAGGGCAGAAGTTCACGTTCGGCTGTCTACAGGTAGACATCCCGGCGCTGAAAGTAACTCGGGACGGAGACCAGATCGAGATCAGCAAGCGCGAGGCGGCGCTGATTCAATATTTTGCAGCCAATCCGAACAGAGTGATAAGCAGAGAGGAGTTGTACAAGGAAGTCTGGGGCGAGACGATGACCGACCTTGGCACGCGAACGACGGATATGCACATCGCCAAACTGCGGAGCAAAATCGAGCACGACCCGGCCGAGCCGAAGATTATCACGACGGTTCGCGGGGCGGGCTATAAGTATGAGCAGTAGGAACTACAGATTAAGAATTGGAACGTTTTGCTGATATGTATAAACGACTTGCCATATTGTCGGTTTTGATAGTTAGTGCGCTGGGGGCGCTGACATGGCTTGGGTATCATTCCATTGGTATCTGGGCGCAGGGCATGGAGGGGACACGGATAGGCGAGTTTGCGGAGGTGGCCGAGCAGATCCAGCAGGACGTCGAGCGAAAATTCGATGCGTTCATGGAACAGGAACAGAAGCGGCCCTATACGGATTACCAGTATTACTATGTACCGGAAAGTGCAATTGCGTCCCAACCGATGCAACAACAGCAGGCAGCGCCAATAGTGCGTTCGCCACTGGCGGGGAAGTTAGAGCATGGGCTGGCGTATTACAATTTCCAGATCGAGCCCGGCGGTAATATCATGACGCCTAATGGATATATCGATAACGAACAGCAGGAAACTCAGCAGACTGTTGCGGCTGATGCGAAGCTTTATAACGAGATATGGTTAAACACGAAGAACGTTGAGGATAATCTGCTTCCTATACTGACCGATAGAGCGGACAGCTTTAAAGCTGCATCTGCGGAAGGAAATGAAATAAAGGAACAGGTCAAGGCGGAAGAGGTGTTGAGCAAAGCTAAAGCAGTTTCTGTGGGAAAGAAGCCGGTTGAGGCGAGCGAGGAATTTGTAAAGGGAGGCAAGGGCGGAGCGGATAGGGTGAGTAATCTGGCTATCGAAAGTTTTCAGAAGCAGGACCAGGCTTCGCAGGTGATCAGGCAGTCACGGGCTTTGGTTGCATCGAATGAGCTGCAGAACACTTCTCAGCAAGGACAGATGTATATGCAGCAGCAAATGGCTGAGCCTCAGGTAAATGAGGTTAGGGATAGCCAGTATGAGGAAATGATGATGCAACAGCCTGAGCCTCAGATTAGGCGAGACCCGAATCAGCGGGTTAATAGTGAATTATCTGCGGGCGATGCTGGTCAGCAGTTGCAGGGGATGGGCGGCAGTCGAAGTGGAATGTATCGTTTGAACAGTCAATCTGACAGCAATGTTCCGCCGCCTCAAGTTGTGGCGCCTCAATCGAGCGGGGCTCAGGCAAAGGCGGAGCTTGAGAAAAAACTGGCCGAAGTGCTTGAACGATTTGAAGCTCGTCAGGCGGAATACGCCAGGGCAAAGAAAGATGAGCGACAAGCCAAGTCACAAGGCCAGCTTGAAAAAGAGATCGAGAAATTGCGAACTGAGTTGACGACGATTTCCCAAAACACCCAAAGGCTGGAATCCCTTGACACAGAGACGCCTGCCTCCAGGCAGCGTACGACCGATCGGATGCAGGGGACGAGGCGGAACATGGCGGAAGCGCAGCCGAACCTGCAACGGGATCGCACGCAGCGACCTGAGGCACAAACGACAGCTCAAACGGATATGTATGGGAGAGAACCAGCCCAGTGGCCCCCTCCTCCCGATGTTCAGATGGCGCAGACTGAAGATTTCAGCCGGGTTCAGCAGGATGCTTTCGGACAGCAGCAGGCGGACACTGTCGAGATTCGGATAGAGCCGTTCGAGCCTGTGTTGGCGCCGAGCAAGGATGCGAAGGATTCCATCTTCGGCGGGCAGGTCTTCATGCTACGCAAGGTCCATATCGAGGACAAGACGCTGAGACAGGGATTCCTGCTGAATCAGAAGAAGCTTGTCGAGGAGATCGAGGAATCGGCGCAGCGGCTGGTGCGAGAGGGAATGAGCTTCGGTCTTGGCAAGGAGGTGCAAAAGCAGTGCGCATATACAGCGGTGCTGGATTTTGGGTTCGGGCATCTGCTTCTTAATCTGATCGAGGCGGACCCGGATTGTATGTTAAAGCGAATAGGACAGCTCAAGAACGTGTACTTCGGGATTATCTCAGTAGTGATGCTGGCTGTGACATTGGCGCTTGGCGCGCTGTGGCAGAGCCAGGCTGCGCAATTACGGCTGGCGCAGAAGAAGGACGATTTTCTCTCGGCTGTCTCGCACGAATTGCGCACGCCTCTGACTTCGATCAGGATGTACTCGGAGATGCTGGAAAAAAACTGGGTCAAGTCAAAGGAAAAGGTGGGCGAGTACTACAAGAACATGCGACAGGAGAGCGAACGCCTCAGCAGGCTGATCGAGAACGTACTGGACTTTTCGCGAATTCAACGAGGACGCAAGCGCTATTCGTTCAAGGTTGGCGAAGTTAACGAGTGCGTTGGTAACGTCATCGAGATGATGAAGCCTTATGCAGGCCAGCATGGATTCGAGATCGACAGCGAGCTGGGCGACGTACAGGCGGCCCGATTCGACAGCGACGCAGTGACGCAGATCGTCGTGAACCTTGTGGATAATGCGATCAAGTACGCACGAGAGGCGGAGGATAAGAAGGTAATCGTGCGGACGAGGACCGACAATGGGTACGTGCTGATCGAGGTCGAGGACCACGGGCCGGGCGTTCCACACAGGCAGCGTAAGAAGGTCTTCGAAGAGTTCTATCGCATCGGCGCCGAAGCGACAAGGGAGACGACAGGCACTGGCCTGGGTCTGGCCCTGGTAAAGCGATTCGCAGAGGCACACGATGGATTCGTCCAGATTCTAAACGCCAAGCCGACAGGAGCTATCTTCCGCGTGGGCCTGGCTGCAGAGACGTAAGATAGTGCGGACGTCGAGATTGAAAGATTATTTTGCGGATTTTGCGTGGGTTATCTTGAGGACGACAGGGTTGGGCCATTTACTGTCATTGTAAATTCGCTGGGCGCGCATGGCGGTGATGTGAAGGCCATCCTTGTCCTGGGTCCATGTGGCTTTCGGATTGACTTGGGGCTGATATTCGAGGATGCGGCCCGACTGGCCGAGCAATTCGATTTGTGAATCCTTTGTTGCGCGGACGCTCTTTACTGTGATCAGCTTGCGCTGTCCCTTGGACCAGTCGAGCTTGGTGATAAAGACATAGACAGTGTCGGAATCTTTTGCTTTGGTGAACCAGATGTCGCCCTCGCGGATTACATTCCAGGGGCGGACGTTGTATATCGACTCTTCGTTTATAAACATCCATAGAGCCAGCTCGCGGATTCGACGCATCTGCTCAGACGGGATTTCGCCATCGGGTGTAGGGCCTACGTTCAAGAGGAAGTTTCCGCCTTTTGCGCGGATTTCAATCAGCATTTCGATTAGTTGCGTGCCCGATTTGTAATCTTCGTTGGTTGGTTTGTATTGCCATTGCGTGCCAAGGGTGAAGCAGGCCTCCCATGGGCCGGGCATGGGCTTGTCGGGCATTTTCTGTTCGGGGGTTTCCATCTCGCCCCTGGTGACAACGATATCAGGCTGAAGCTGCCATGCAAGCTCTTTCAACTCATCGGGCTGGCCGTCGAGAAAGAGCATGTCGATTGGGCCATATTTGGTGAGCAGCTCCTTTAGCTGGGCTTTGTTGTGGGCCATCAGTTCGGGATTGTTGGTTGGCAAAGCTTCAGGCCTGCGTCTGCTGATGTCTTTGCCCTGCTTGTGCAACATCCAGAAGTCGTCTGGCGAAAAGTAAAATCCGACTGCGAGGCCCTGATTTCGGAAGGCCTCTACGATTTGCTTTGTTATATCACGTTTGTATGGCGTATTGGCGATGCTGAAATCAGTCGTCTTTGTTTTGAACATGCAAAAACCGCTGTGGTGTTTTGTAGTAAAGACAACGTATTTAATGCCTGCGAGCCTGGCAAGTGCGGCCCATTGGTCAGGATCGAACTTTTGGGGGTAAAACGATTTGGGCAGGTCGTTAATGAAGCGGTCGAGATAGTCCTTGTCGGCGCCGACCATGGAATGACTGATTACCGAGCCGAGCTGGGAATCGACGCTCCAGTGTACGAACATACCGAGGGCCTGGTCCATGAACCATTCGGTGCGTTCGGGTTTGTTGGCCGGTTCGACCGGCTTGGGAGTTTTTCGGGCGCTTTGCGCGACCGAGGTTCCAAACAGTACGGCCGCGAGGATCGAGAGCACAAAGATTCGTCTGAGATTCATACCGGTCTTCCTGTAACAACAGTTTTGCTTATTACTGTGTTTTCGAGCTTCGCGCTTTACGCATTTGAGCGAGTAGATCTTTTCTGGCTTTAACGCGGAGCTTTGCATTTTCGTAACGTCTAATTTCAGCTTCGGTCTGTGGAACCACCGGGGGCACGGCGGTTGGCTGTTTGTCCTTGTCAAGAGCGACGAAGGTGAGGTGAGCTCTGGTTGCGATAGCACTGTCGCCCCCTGCCGGGTCTTCACGGGTCACCTGTACGCCCACTTCCATCGACGTTCTGCCGACGTAGTTAACGCAGGCTTTGAGCAGAACATGATCTCCGATGCGGACAGGCTCTTTGAAAATCAGCGAGTCGATGCCTGCCGTGACGACCTCCATACCGCAATGACGCTGTGCGGCCATTGAAGCCACCATGTCAATCCAGGAAACGATAACACCACCAAAGGCGGTGCCCTGTGGATTGGCGTGCTGGGGCATGACCAGATAGCGGGTTTCGACGGCGCTGTCACTCGGCTTTCTTGATTTTGAATTTTCCATTTCCTGCCGCCCTGCCGTAATGGGTTTTAGAATTCAACTTTGGGAACTTCTGTTTTCGCCTGTTCGGTGGCCTCGAAATACTCGGCCTTTTCGACACCTGCACGCTGGCAGAAAAACTTGCCGAAGAATTCGCGGGTATAGGTGTTGAGCTCTTTTACTGCTGCGTTGTATCTCGAACGGGCCACCGCAATGCGATTCTCTGTTCCTTCGAGCGCTACCTGTAGGTCGCGGAAATTCTCATTGGCCTTTAGGTCAGGATAGCGTTCCTGAAGGACGAGCAGGCGGGAGAGAAAACCGGAGAGCTGGTTGGATGCCTGCATCTTGTCGGCCGGGGTACTGCCCGCCTGGAAGTATTTCTCGCGAGATTTTGCGATGCTCTCGAAGAGTTCTTTTTCGTGCTCGGCGTAGCCCTTGACAGTGCTTAAGAGGTTAGGAATGAGATCGAGCCGTCGCTGAAGCATTGTATCGACATCTCCCCACCCCGTCTTTGCACCTTCGCTAAGGCGAACAGCTTTGTTGTACCCGCTGATATACCAGGCAAAGACTATGCCAGCCAGGAGCAAGAGTACGAGGAGCACGACGATAAGGATTATCCATGCTTTTGCCTGATTTTTCATTTTTAAACCCTCGAAGTTCATCTCATCTTTGAGATTCTATGTTTGTCACCAGCCCCCGCTTGCGCCACCGCCACCGAAACCCCCGCCACCACCACCGCCGAAACCGCCAAAGCCGCCGCCGAAGGAGCCGCCACCGAAAGAACCCGATCGGCCGAAGCCACCACCGTAACCCCGGCCTCCTCCAAACAGGAAGGGCAACATGAGCCACATACCCATTCCGCCCCCCCTGCCCCGGCCTCCGCCAAAAATCAGGATCAAGAAGATCAAAATTGGCAACACACTACAGCATGGCAGTGATCGCCTTCGACTTCTCTGCTGAACTGGAACGGGTGCGAGTTTGGGCATGCCGCTAAGCGTCACGCCGGCTTCAGAGGCGATTTTTTGTACGACCTGCAAATTCGCGTCGTAGATTCCCTGGCTGAAGTTGCCCTGCCTTATCAATGGAACGAGAACCTGGCGACCAACCCGGCCGCAGTACTGGTCGGTAACGAAGCCTTCGAGACCATAACCGACTTCAAAGCGATATTTTTTGTCCAGGGTGGCAATCGTAAAAAGAAAGCCGTTGTCTTTGCCTTTTTGGCCGAGCTGCCATTTCTGGGCAAGCTCGATTGAGAACTGTTCGATTGGGACACCGCCGGTGGTTTGGACGGTGAGAATTATGTATTGGGCGCCCGTCTTCTGCTCTAATTCCTGAAGGATACCATTGAGGGACTGCTCGGTCGAAGGATCGATGACGTTGGCGTAGTCCTCAACGAAGTGTCGCGGCTCCGGCAGATCGGCCTGTGCGTACGCGGTCGCGCAGGCAAAAGGCATGGCAAGCAGGGCCAAAATGAGTTGTATTATAAATCGTCTCATATCAGAGTTGGAGTTCGTCCACGATAACAGATAGCTGTTCGACAGTAGTGTATATTGCTTCGAAGGTTTCCTGCATTTGCTCTTCATCGATGCGTGTCTTTTGGCGGCGCCACGTTTCGGCTCTCGCTATTGCATCGGTATTCAGCGAGAAGACCTCCGTCGCCTTGCGAATCGTCGGCTCCGCTGTATTCGGACGCTCTACACCTTTTAGCCAGAACATGGCCCTGAAGATCGGCGCCAGTCCCTTGACTGTCGAGATGAGAATATCCTGAACGACTCTTCTGTTGGCGGATGTGGTTATGTAGCCCTGGCGCAGACGGATGAGCGTCGCTTTCAACTCGCGTTCGCATTGCAGACGAACGTCCATTTTCTCGAAGGCCAGTGCGGCGAACGGATCATCGCCGAGGATCGTCTGATGGGTCAGTTGGAAGTCGAGGAATTCGACACCGAAGACATCGAGAGAACGCTCGATATATGAAAGGGTCATCAGCAGTGGTGAGGCAATCTTCTTCTTGCTCATTGGCCTGGCTAAGGCGGCGATTGAATTGAGCGCAGCGAGGGTCCGCTCACCAAGCACGACGACAGTATTGATATCGCTGTGGCCGGGCCTGAAATCCTCGGTCAGACTGCTGCCAACCACACTGATGCTCCGGAGATTATCCGCGATCTCCGCTATGAGAGTCGTAGCAAAGGTCTCCGCGGGACCGCAAACCGACGCGGGCAAAGCTGTAAGATTGAGATTGTGCTGATCCATCCTTGTTACCACCTATTCTTGTCTTCCGTTACATATGGTTGCTATGGTTAGTCTACAGGATTCACAGGCGGGCCACAATGAGCATATTTGTTTTATCCGTATTTGGCGGCCTTCCCGGTTGAGAGCGTAACTCGAGGGATCACAGATGTCAAATTGGCAGCCGCTACCGGTAAACCTGGCAGAATATCACTTCAATGTGGGTCATTTTCACTGTTTTCGTGTATGAGGCGATCTGGCACGCTCTTTGCATAATATATATTCCAGAGGTTTGAAAAAGTGAACATGAAGAGTTTGTGATGATGAAAGGAGCTATTTACCATGACACTTATACCTTACAGAAGAGAAAAAAACGGTCTGTCGAAACTGCACAACGAGATGGACGATCTGTTCGACGGCTTTTTCCGCGGTCTGGACAGGCCCTTCGGGACTTACAAGGCGTGGCCTGCGATAGACGTCGCCGAGGAAGATGAAGCGATTACCGTTCGGGCCGAGGTCCCGGGTTGCAAAGCCGAGGATGTTGAGATTTCCGCCTATGGAAACACGCTTACCATCAGCGGCGAAAAGAAGCACTCGGAAGAGAAAAAGGAAAAGGGCTACTACCACATGGAAAGCACTTACGGCAGCTTCCGACGTGAAGTCACACTGCCGACGGATATCGACGCAGGCAAGATCGAAGCGGTGTGCAAGGACGGCGTGCTGAACATCACGCTGCCAAAAGCCGAAAAAACCAAGGCCGTGAAGATCAAAGTCAAAAGCTGACCACCTGTCTAACCTGAGTATACATTGATTGTGCTTCTCCGAAGGTGGTCACAATGAACACGGGTCCCCGTCACACAGGCGGGGACCCTTTCTTTGCGCGCGGGATTGGTTCTACATATTTTTTGTGTGACAAAACAAGCTTATGGAGCAAGGATATAGGGTGGTCTGATTTGTGTTTTCTTTTTTTAGGAGCCTTTGAGATGAATAAACGTTTCTTCGTGGTAATGGTTGTTGTAATCGTGTGCGCTGTTTTGGGGTGCCAGTCAACCGAAATGAATACCGAAGCGGAGAAGGCTGTCGGGAGCTTCAGCTTAAAGATATGGCCCGATGGAACTTTGGGGGCGGAGGCGAGCTTGAACTCCGAGACGTCACAGCCCGCGCAGGACGACAATATAATTCGTCTGACCAATGTCACGGACCCTACGATTACAGTTTACAAGCCTGAAAAGGTGGAGGGCAAAACACCTGCGGTGGTGATTTGTCCCGGCGGCGCCTATAGCATTCTGGCTATGAATCTGGAAGGCACAGAGATAGCGAAGTGGTTTAATTCCATCGGGATAACGGCTGTGGTTTTGAAGTATCGCGTTCCAGGGCAGAGAGAGAACGCGTTCAAGGACGTGCAGCGGGCGATGCGGGTTGTTCGGTATAACGCGGCCGATTGGGGGATCGATTCGGAAAAGATCGGCGTGATGGGTTTTTCAGCCGGTGGGCATCTTGCGGCGCGGGCGAGCGGAGCGTTTGAAGAGAAGGCGTACGAGCCTGTTGACGATAAAGATAAGCTTAGTTGCAGGCCTGATTTTACCGTGCTGATCTACCCGGCGTATCTGGTTGACAGGCAGAATAATCTCAGCAAAGAGATCAAGGTCGAGCCGAAGAATCCATCGGCGTTTATCGTACAGACCCAGGACGACGGAGTTCGCGTAGAGAATGGTGTTTATTACTATATGGCTTTGAAAAGTGCGGGCGTTGCCTCGGAGCTGCATATCTTCCCCAAAGGTGGGCACGGCTACGGTATGCGGCCAAGCGCGAATGCGGTCACGAACTGGCCCAGTCTGTGCAAACAATGGCTTAGACAAACAGGCGTGCTGAAAACAACTCAAGGCTGATAGAACGAGCGGCATCACATAAGCGTTTTTCGAGTCAATTTAAAATCGATAAAACGTCAAGCGATCCCTACTGTTATGCGTAGGCGTGTTTTGCATTTTCCGGGACGAAGCGGACCTGGACTTTCTTGTGCATAGCGGCGGCAATTTTATTTAGCATTGCCAGACTATGGCCATTGTAGTCGGCGTCTTCCAGGCGGCTGATGACAGATTGGGTGGTTCCGACTAATTGGGCGAGTTCTTTTTGCGTGAGGCCGGTCTGCATACGAAGATCGTATATTTGCTCTGCGATACTTAGGTTCTGTCGCTCTCGGTCAAGCGATGCCTGTCGCTTTTTGTTTCCTCGGATGTATCGTTTGTGCAGGATTTCGACTGTATCTGTTGTCGCTTTTTTCTTTGTCATATTTTAAAGCTCTTCTTGATACGTGTGGGCTTTCTGATCACTTTCGAAGCTTAGTTTATGTTTCAGTGCCATTTTAATCTCTTTAGGGGGAACTTCTTTTCCCTTTGTACAACCATGTGAGAGCAGCACCATCTTCCCACTGCAAAAACAATACAATATCCGATAATTCACATTGCCATGGCGAACCCTTAATTCGTATATCCCATCGTCCAGGTAATCGCAATGGGGCCTTCGTAGCTGGTGTCCCTTTTCTTGTAGCAATTCAATTTTGGCTATACACTTGTCCTGTACTTTGGTTGGAAGCGAATCCAGCCACTCTATAAGCGGCGCAGCCCCATCATTTTCACTATATATAACGATCCTTGTCTTGGGCATCCTTGAACCTTTATATAATATCGCATATTTGCGATATCAAGTCAAGGAAATTCTTTGTGTTTTGATCAGATTACTACTGTTATTCCTTCATTGTTACATTGCGAAGAATTTGTCTATTCGAGCGGCGAGGTCTTTTAGGTATACCTCGTCGCCGCCGTGGAGCTCGGTAGTTAGGAAGCCGTTGTATTCGATTTCGTCGAGGGCCCGGCGGACCTGTGGCCAGTTTACATCGCCATCGAGCAGGTTCTTCCACTGATAGCCGCTACGTTTGAAATCTTTGAGGTGGATTTTGACGATTCTCTTGCCTAAGGTTCTGATCCAGTCCTGTGAGAAGCCATAGATGATGACGTTTCCTATGTCGAAGTATGCTTTGACGAACGGACTTTCGAGCTCGTCGATGTAGCGGGCGAACTCAAGCGGGCTGAGCAGGAACTTGTTCCAGACGTTCTCGACAGCGATAATGACGCCGAGATCTTCGGCGGCGGGAATCAGCTTTCGGATATTCTCCTGCGAGCGTTTGTAGGCTTCGCCGTATCCGACGGTTTCCGTTACTCTGGCCGGTACGAGCAGGACCGTCTCTGCACCGAGGGCCTTGGCGCTTTTAAGAGCGTTTTGCATGCCTGTGAGGCCCTGTTTGACCTTATCGGGATTGGGATCCGAAAGTGGTCCACCCCAGCCGAAGACGATTGAATGGATGGGTGTGCCCGCATCCCGCGCTTTTTTACCAAGCTCACGGGCGGCGTCGAGATCCTGCACGGGCGAGCCTTCAATACCTGCAAAACCACATTTACGGGCCAGATTGAACTTCTCAACGTCTGATAGTTCCTTGGGTAACATGCCAAATTGCAGGGCTTTTCGAAGTTTGGCCTTGCCTGCCGCTCGTGCAGTTGGTATAGATTGGTTTAGCAGTATTGGGCCAAGGGTGGCCGTAAGAGAGTACTTCAGGAAACTGCGGCGTTCCATTTTGCGGTCCTCCATAAGTTGCGATTAGTAGTTGTCGTTGTGAACATGCCCATCTGGACGGCAAAGTCGCCTGTGCCGGGGCATTATCAATATAGCAGCCTGGCGGTGAAAGCCAAGCTGAAAAAGGCAACGCCAGCGGATAGGGTTCTGTTGCGTTGCGTTTGGGGGTGGCGGTTATGGGAAGGCAACGCCTGAATCAGGTGAATTGCGTGGTGCTCGGGCAGGCCCCGGAAACGGTTATGGGGCTATGTGTAAACTGTGGCTATCGTAGCTTTTACGTTTTTTATCGGCTGGTCCGGTAAAAAGGTAAAGTTTAGCTTAGTTGTGTGCCGAATAATGTAGAGGGTACGTTATTGTTCCCGCGCCGTATTATCGGTGTTTCCCGGGGTCTACGGAACCGGTGTGACTGTCATTGGATGACTTGGAGCCGAAGCAATGAGAACCATAGCGGTTGTTAATCAGAAGGGTGGTTGCGGCAAGACAACAGTGTCGATCAATCTGGCCAGTGCGCTTGCCGAGCTTGACAAGAAGGTTTTACTGGTGGATATGGATCCGCAGTCTCACTGTGCGGTGGGTCTTGCAGTACCTGAGCAGCAGATCGAGCAAAGCATATACGATGTGCTTATCAGCCGAAGCAGGAACGAACCGATCAGACTGCAGGAGATACTTTGGCAGATTAACGACAGGCTGGAATTGGCTCCAGCCAGCATCGATTTGTCGGCTTTCGAGCAGCAAATGTCGGGTATTCCGGAGCGCGAGGGATGCCTGAAGGAGGTGCTGGAGGCGGTTAAGGACGAGTATGATGTCGTGGTTATTGATTGCCCACCGGCGGTTAGCCTGTTGACGTTCAATGCGTTGATGGCTGCGACGGACGTTTTAGTGCCTGTCGAGACGGGTTATTTCGCGCTTCACGGGCTCAGCAAGCAACTCGATACTCTGAGCATTCTGTGCAAGCGATGCAGTCAGAAGGTGAACGTAAGGGTGCTAGCCAGTATGTACGACATACGTACGAAAATGGCCAGGGAGATTCTGGGCGAGTTGCGGGCGCATTTCTCGGACAAGATGTTCAGCACGATTGTAAACTTCAATACGAAGATCAAGGAAGCGGCGAGCTTCGGCCAGCCGATCAGTGAATACGACCCAGCCAGCAAGGGGCAACGGGATTTTTGTGCTCTGGCCGAGGAGGTTTTAGGTTCGCAGGAGAAGCAGCAGCGTCGCGAGATGGTTAACTCGCTTGCGGGGCAGCTTGAATCGATAAGCGCCAGCGCTCACGAGCTGCTGGAAAGCACCAAACCGCAGATCAAGATCGTTGATACGCCGAAAGAGAAAACCGAGGAGGTTCCAAAGGTTGAGGCTTTAAGGCCCGCCGATACAAGTACGAAGCTCTCGGATTACTACGGTGTGAGCCAAATGGAGGACGCGGCGGTCTTTGTGACGCTGTATCCGCGTGCCGCCAACGTACAGGTGGCGGGCGACTTTAACAACTGGCAGCCGTCGCAAACGCCTATGGAGAAGGTCGGCGAAAGCGGAGTCTGGCAGACCAAGCTCAAATTGCCGCAGGGCAGGTATCGCTACAGGCTGGTTGTTGACGGGCAGTGGCAGCAGGACCCCTATAATGAGAAGACCGAGATGAATCCGTACGGGGATTTGAACTCGGTGCTCGAAGTTCACTAAAGTCGGCACAGTAACACAATCAAATCTGCTGCTCAAATCCGGGAGTAGTGTGCGCCTTCCGGTCGTTGGAGCCAAGAGTTCACTTACCACCATATCGTGCGATTTCTTACTGTCATTTAAATGGTGCAAGGTGCGCCATGTTTGACACGATCGTGATGTTATGCGTGTAAAACACGATGTTTTTAGAGAGCTTTCGGGCCGAAGGATTCGCAGATACTTACAAATCCGGGGGTTGGTGGACCGCGCAGCAGCCATTAGCAGTAGTGTAATGCAGCCCTTATTACACGGGGGTAAAAAGCACTGGAATAAATGTCGTTTAGGATTGCACGATATCTAATGTTTTCTGGGCTGACAGGCCGACAATACTCATAGTTCATCACCATTGCATCCTGTCTCTTTTCACTGGACGTGAAGCCTCTGGTGGTTTGCCATCAGCCCCTCATGGTGTGATGTGAATACCAAGAAGTGAGTAATAATCAGACTATCTAATTTGTCAGATGAGCTTTTCGGTCGACTGACAGCTTATCTTCAAAAGGGCAATATATTCGACAGAACAGGTTCCATTCTGAGCAGTATGAGGTATAATAACATGAAGTTTGATGCCGAAAGGCCGCCTTGCCCTGTGAGCGGTCTTTGTTGCTTTTGAGCGGGGATGAAGTGATTAATGAGAAATAATATGGGATTTGGAACTGTACCGGTATTGCGAATAGGTGATCTGGAGGCCAGAACGCCGATTATCCAGGGGGGGATGGGTGTAGGTATTTCACTGGGTGGATTGGCTTCTGCAGTCGCGAATGCAGGGGGTATTGGGGTTATTGCCACCCCTGGGATCGGCCAGTTCGAACCGGATTTTGATACGAATCCGAGGCAGGCGAACAAACGGGCTCTGGCTAAGGAGATCAGAAAGGCGAAAGCTCAATCGGACGGATTGATTGGGGTTAATGTGATGGTAGCGCTCGCCAATTTTGACGACCTTGTGCAGTGTGCCGTGGATGAGGGTGCCGATTTACTTTTGCTCGGGGCGGGATTGCCTTTGGGGCTTCCGGATACGCTGCCGCTGGAGAAGCTGGGTGAATTGCACACGAAGTTCGCTCCGATCGTATCTTCAGGGAGGGCTGCAAAGCTGGTGTTCAGGAGCTGGGAGAAGCGATACAGCCATGTTCCGGATGCAGTGGTTGTGGAAGGTCCACTGGCTGGTGGGCATCTCGGATTCAAGAAAGAGCAGATCGACGATCCTGAGTATGCACTCGAGAAGATACTTCCTGAAGTGATCTCTGCCATCGAACCCTACCAGGAGCGATTCGGAAAGAATATCCCGGTTATCGCAGCGGGCGGGATCTACACGGGAGCTGACATTCATCGGTTCATGGAACTGGGGGCGGCGGGCGTTCAGATGGGGACGAGATTCGTTGCTACCAACGAGTGCGATGCCTCGCAGGGATTCAAGGACGCCTACGTAAAGTGCAGGGAAGAGGATATTGTCATCATCGACAGTCCGGTCGGCCTGCCGGGGCGAGCCATACGAGGCGAGTTTCTCGATCGGGTTTCTACGGGGCACAGAGAGCCGTTCAAGTGTTCATGGAAGTGTCTCAAGACGTGCAACTTCAAGAAGACGCCTTACTGCATATGCAGTGCTCTGACGAATGCGAAGGAGGGCAATTGGTCTCACGGATTCGCCTTTGCAGGACAGAACGCTTACAGGATCGACAGAATCATGCCCGTTAGTGAATTGGTTGGGACTTTGATTGCTGAATATCAGGCTGCATTGATGGGACAATCTATAGTAGGTGGCACATCGCAATAGGATGTTAAGCCCGGCACCATTATCAATCTCTGCCCCTATTGCATGACCTTCCCAGCCGAATATAGCATTTGCCAATACAAGTCCTATAACATCACACTAAATTATAGTGTCCATTTGCTGGTTCGAATCTGACTGAGCAAGTTTGGGCTCTATTGGGGAATCTGTGGGTTTGATCCAGTCGCCTTCCCTCGTCGCTTCGCATTGTATATCACGACTGAAACGGCGCATACTAAGAACAGTGCCAGGGCCACTATAGTCACTGTTCTGCCTGAACCGAAATCCGCATCTTCGGCGCTGGCTATTGGCGCAGGCAGCTCTTGTTGATTTACATTCGCATTTGGGTCCTGCGCTGCTTTTGTTGTAACATTTGCAGGCAACTTGCCATTTGCATCACTGGCGTCTTCCGTCTCCAACGGAAGCTTTTCTATATTATCCAATATTTCTTTAGATCCAATTGGCACATCAGGATACAGCTTGCCTGTCTCGTCAGCCTCGAATCTCACACCTATACGGTGATCGTAAACGGACGCCCCGGCTGGCCATACGATATGGTATTTCTCAGGAGTGTTTTCCGGATGTTTGAGACCATATTCATGCACGGTGATACGTTTTGTGTCAACAACAATTGTCTCCCCATCCTCTTCATTAAATGCTCGGTTTTCCATCTTCATAGGCAGCATGAAACCATCTACATTCTTGAAGTCGCTGTTCGTGTATCTCCATCCAAGCTCATTATCTATAAAGATCTCATATGACTCTACGGCGTAACCAAGATTTGGCTTATAGGTCCATTTATGCAACTGGCCTCTAATATCCATGCTTACGACAACATCTCCAGTTTCCATAGTCTCAATTTTAGCATTATCGAAATCTGATTCTGACATCCATTTGTTGCTCCTCATAGACTTTAATCCCAAGCCTAATTCAATCTCCCGATCTATAGACATTTGGAGTGCAATGTTATCTATTTCTCCACGATAGGAAGCTGTAGGTTTTCTACGGTAAAGATACTCATACTTCTGACTTGTATATACATTAATGGTTTCAGCATCTGGTTGATACTTGGAATTTATTCGACCAAGATACTCTCGTGATTCAACACTCAATCGGCTCTCATGTCGCATCCGACCATCCAAATACCAAAACTCCTCATGCGTCATGACAGGGTCTTTGCAAACATTTATAAAACCATCTCCCTTATCCTTTCCGTCCATCTTCAAGAAGCGTTTGGGAGGTGAGGGAATCCATTCGAGATCGAATTTTACGACGATTCGCTGTAAGCCATCAAGACGAGCAATCAGGCCATTGCGTATAGCTTCTTGATCCGGTTGCATTGCGCCTGCCAACATTAAGATACCAGCCGCACAGTATACATTCATTTTGCACTCCTTCCGTTTTTATATGCCTACAATCGCTCCGTATATTATAGCACCAATGAATTGCTAATAATGTTTTCGTCCACCATCTGGACAGAAGACCCGATAGACCAGCAATCAAGATTCTCTTTTCTCTCGACGATTGAGTTCTTATTCCACAGATGATTGGTCGATAGTATTTCAGGCATTCAATTAAAGATATGTCCCTGAAGTTAGTATTATACGTAATGTTGTTTCTTTCCTATCCAATATGAGACGAGGGCATCCGAAGTCAATCATCTCATAAAGAATACTTGAAACATGTTGCAGAAACAAACGTTATATCAGATATTCAGACGCTAATATCCTATTCATGAAGACACGCCGTTGAACATGTTTTATAGCAGTAATAACCTTCCTTTGTGTGCCTTCCTAGGTATCGTCCACTACAGGGATTTTGTTGGTTTGATTCGAATACTTTAATTGTACAGCATACTTCATTGCTTTCGTATGAAGCGTGACCAGCTACTGGAATATCTCTAACCCAATCGCTAGTATCATTGGTTAGTATATAGTAGTCATTAGGACTACTATCATGACATGTTCCAGGAATACCACCGTCAGTGTAACAAAGAGTGCCAATGTCACAGCACCTACAGTCACCCTCCCAAGCCATGGCTATGCCTGCTACCAATGCAGCAAATAACATAAGAGAAACCAATATTATCATTTTTACATTCATAAGCCTTCCTTGCTCCTTTCTTTGGTTAATTAATTATAATATTAAGGGATGCCCTCGCCAATATTCTTCTTACAAATCCGTAACAATTTACAGTTCATGGATATATCTCATTCAATACCGTCCTCCATCTTCCCGTCAGAGGTCAATTGCTGTATATTCGCCCAAAACACGGGTATTGTGAGCGGATCGTGCCCTTCAATGTGGACTACTATCGTTCCCTGCAAGTTACGATCTATTGTCTCTGTCGCTTGGGGTATTATCTGGACTTTTATCTGACTTCCTTTTGCCTCATCGTATGTAAACTTTAGAGGCAGTTTTGATTCGATATTCGTTATTTCTATTTCTTTGCAACCAACGGACTCGACTACAAAGCTGCTTATCTTGGGCAATTCTCCATTGACATTAGCCAAATAAATCCTTCGTGGCGATGAAACTATCGGAGCAGCAATCTCTGCACGGATGGGCATGATAACTTTTTGAGATCTAAATCCTTCGATCTCAATATTCAATGCGGATTCATAGGTTCCCAAAGACAGCGAATCATCAGGCTTGAACTCAATCAACATGCTCGCTTTTTCCTCCTCTTTGGCTATCGCCTCCACCGACACGGCGAGCTTATGAGTCAGGTCGTTGGAGTTGACAGTAATGACCTTGGGCAGTTTTCGAATGAGGGCTTTATCGCCGTAACATTGCACGCTCCGTTGAAAAGTAACGCCCTTTGCCACTTTCCCGAAATCAATCGCGCCGGGTACGAACTGCAGCAGGCTGGACTTATAGACTTCTCCATTGAAAAACGCCGTGATGACGTGCTTTTCCCCGCTTTTCTTGCGTATAAGCTCTATTCCAACCCGTTTATTGAACTTACCCTTACTATTCAAGCCAGAGCTAAAGGCGATGGGAACCTCCATCGTCTGCTTTTTATGCAATGTCTTAGGCGAGAAATCAACGGTAGTACACCCACAGCCAGGCAACACCCTGCTTACCTCGATAGGCTCCTCGCTTCGGCTCATTATCTTAAAGGCCCCAACCACCTTTTCACCCGACGCGACCTCCCCAAGATCGAGGTTTTTGGGACTTATTAAAATGCCAGGGTATTCCGTTGGTTGATAACCATCAGTCAATAAAAGCACCTGCTTTACGAACACCGCTGCCAAAACAAATACAGGCAATATCGCCAATATTA
>CAZYMD010000090.1:12537-19283 GCA_964649005.1 uncultured Pirellulales bacterium | reverse complement strand
TTGAAAAAAGCATTTTTTTTCGTTTTTGGTTAGAACAAGTAGGACTGTAATAGTCGTATATAGTAACAATTGTATTGGTTTGCTATGGATGCGTACTTTCAATAGCTGGAGAGTTACAGGTGGACATACTAAGGCGAAATACGGATTATGCACTGCGTATGATGGTCAATCTTGCGAGAAACTACCAAAAGGGCCCCGAATCCACACGCTCATTGGCAAATGCAGAGGAAGTTCCATACCAGCTTGCGTGCAAATTGATGCAGAGGCTGAGTAATACAGGTTTTGTTGAAAGTTGCATGGGGGCCAGAGGAGGATACAGACTTGCCGGAAAACCTTCAGATATCAGTATACTGGACGTTATAGAGGCAATCCAGGGGCCGGTGAGTGTGAATCGATGTCTATTGAATGTTAATTCCTGTTCACGTCAGGGTAACTGTCCGATTACGGCCAGACTCAAAGGTTTACAGGAGAATCTTAATAGCTACCTTTCCGGCGTCAAATTGGAGGAGCTGGCAATGAGTCGGGATAATCAGAAAACGAATAAGGCAAGTAAGGGAAAGGTAAATAAATGACTGAGACAAAAACCAGCATTCTATCAACGTGCCTGGGCAAAGGTGCCTCGCTTGCTGAGATGGTCGAATACTCGAGCGATTCTATCGTGAGCAAGACGATACTCGACAAGCCGAAGGGCACTATCACTTTGTTTGCGTTCGATCGTGGCCAGAAGCTCAGCGAGCACACATCACCTTATGACGCAGTTATACAAGTTCTCGATGGTAAGGCTGATCTTACTATAGGTGGCCAAAAGCAGGAAGTATTTGGGGGACAGATTATAGTAATGCCTGCCAATGTGCCACACGCTGTTGACGCCGAGGAAAAGTTCAAAATGTTGCTGACGATGATTCGTGATTAGGGTCCTCGCCTGGCCCTGGCAAACCACCATTCGGTGCAACTAATGAGTTATCGCAATAAGTAACATAAAACCTGAAAGGAACAACTAATGGCAACGCGACGAAAATTTGTTGGAGCAGTTCTGGTAGTACTTTTAGCCGGACTCATAGTAGCAGGCTACGGCTGCAAGAAGGCAGGCCCGAGTACGGCGGGAGCCGCCGAATCGGTCGAATTGCGTATGGCTTTTAAGGGAAGCGAGCTGTGTTGTAAACCGGATCAGGTCAAATGCGAGGGCTGTAGCCTTGTAAAAGGATCTCCCGGTTGCTGCAGTATACCCAAAGATGCACAATCAGCGGCAATCTGCACAGCCTGCGGCCAGATCAAGGGCAGCGAACTTTGCTGTAAACCGGATCAGAGCAAGAGCGAAAAGTGTGGTCTCGTGGAGGGCTCTCCAGGTTGCTGCAAGCTACCCAAGACGTGAAAATAGAAAACGCAATAGCGGTGCTTGCCCGGAAGTTGTGGCTTGAGCTGTTTTAGAAGTCAGGTAACTAACAAATTGTGAGATGTTGGTTTAACTATAGTACGCGGGCAATCCAGTCTTCGATTGGCGTGTAAGGCTGGACTGCCCGTGGGGGCTTCAGATGGCCGCAGACAAATATCATGTTGGTCTTGTTGCTGTTGTAGCCATACTCGTGCTTATAGGTGTGACAATGTTCATTAGCAAAAATAAAATGCCGCCAATGGCTGTTGGAGCCGAACACAGCAACAGGCTTGCAAATGAGGCAAGTCCGTATCTGTTGCAGCACGCGCATAATCCGGTTGACTGGTATCCGTGGGGCGACGAGGCTTTCAAAAGAGCTGCAAAGGAGGACAAACCTGTATTTTTATCGATCGGCTATTCAACGTGTCACTGGTGCCACGTTATGGAGCGGGAGAGTTTCGAAAACAAGGCGATAGCGAAAATACTCAATGAGCACTTTATAAGCATAAAGGTGGACAGAGAGCAGCGGCCTGATGTAGACGATATTTACATGAATGCCGTTCAGATGATGACGGGTAGCGGAGGCTGGCCTTTGTCGGTATTTCTGACCCCTGATGGAAAACCTTTCTATGGGGGAACATATTTCCCACCTGAAGATATGTTTGGCAGGCCCGGATTCGCACGTATTTTGACGGCTATTGCTGATGCCTGGAAAAGCAGGCGTGATGAGCTGCTTGGCTCTGCAGACAAGCTCAGTAAGGCTCTCTCAGACAGCCTCGGCCAGACAATACAATCCAGGTTGACCCTTGAGACCATGAAAAATGCGAAGGCACAACTTGAAGGCGTCTTTGACAGCACGTATGGCGGATTTGGCATGGCCCCGAAGTTTCCCCAGCCCGCTACGCTGCTGTTCCTGTTGCGATACCATTACCGCACAGCGGATGGCAAGGCGCTCGAAATGGTGCAAAAGACACTCGATGCCATGGCAAACGGGGGCATTCATGAACATCTTGCCGGCGGCTTCCACCGATATTCGACCGACAGAAAATGGCTGGCGCCCCACTTCGAGAAAATGCTGTACGACCAGGCGCTGTTAGGCAGGGCTTACGTGGAGGCATACCAGGTCACGGGCGAGAAACGGTATGCAGATGTTGCCAGGGATATACTCGAGTACGTGATGCGTGATATGACCAACTCGGAAGGTGGATTCTATAGCGCCGAGGATGCGGACAGCGAAGGTAAGGAGGGGACTTTCTACCTCTGGGAGCCACAAGAGCCAAGAGCAATATTAGGCGCCGAAGAAGCTGAGATATTCAACGTATATTACGACGTGACGAAGGCGGGCAATTTCGAAGAGGGCAAGAGCATTCTCAATATTGTCGCGTCGAAGAAAGAATTGGCCGAACGGTTCAAGAAGGATCCAGCGGAGATAGAGAGAATCCTGTCCAACGGGCGTCTGAAGCTGCTGGAGCATAGGGCGACAAGGCCCAGGCCGCATCGTGATGATAAAGTGATAACGAGCTGGAACGCTCTTATGATCTGGGCGTTGGCTTATGGCGGCGCAGCCCTGAACGAGCCCCGATACACTAACGCTGCGCAGAAGGCCGCGGATTTCGTGCTTTCCAAGCTGATGACGGATGGACGTTTACAGCGTTACTACCGAAATGGGCGGGCTGTGGAGCCGGCATTTCTGGATGATTATGCGTTCATGGTTCTTGGGCTGCTGGAGTTGTACGAGACGACGTTCGAGCCGCGATGGCTTGCTGAGGCAAAGGGCCTGACTGACGAGATGGTCAGGTTATTTCATGATGAGCAGGATGGAGGATTCTTCATGTCCGGCTCGGATGGCGAGCAGCTTATTGCTCGTAGAAAACCTGCTTATGACGGCGCCGTGCCAAGCGGCAATTCGATGGCGGCGCTCGGATTGCTTAGGCTCGGGCGAATAACGATGGATGAGGAACTCTTTGAACTTGGATCGAAGGTGCTGGATGCACATTCGACCCGCTTGAACAATAGTCCAACCTCTTTGTCAGCGATGCTGGCGGCTCTGGATTTCCAGATCGGCCCAATCCAGGAGATTATCATCGCGGGAGACGGAAAGCGCGAGGATACCAATGAAATGCTGCGTGTGTTGCATGAGAGGTTCCTGCCCAACTCGGTGGCGCTATTGCACGATGTTGGTCAGGCTGGCAAGGAAATCGAAGAAATAATCCCATCAGTGAAGATGAATGTGGCGATTGATGGCAGGGCGACTGCATATGTATGCGAGAATTTCGTCTGCAGGGCTCCTGTAAGTGAAATAAGCGATTTGAAAAGGCTACTATCTGACAACATGGTCAATGAAAGGGAACAATAATGTTTTGTTATCAATGTGAGCAGACGGCAGGTGGAACAGGATGTACGAAAGTAGGTGTTTGCGGTAAGGATGCCGAGACGGCTGAACTGCAGGATCTTCTCGTATATGCGTCAAAAGGTATTTCAATGTACGCCAATCGGGCGAGAAAGCTGGGTGTTATCGACAGTCAGGTTGATAGATTCGTGACGGAAGCGTTATTTACCACTGTTACTAATGTAAACTTCGATCCTGAGAGGCTCGAAGGATTGCTTGTGACTGCCGGTGATGTTATTGAGCGAGCCGCCGGGGCATATGCGAGGGCTTGTTCAAAGGCCGGTGAGATCGTTGAGGATCTGGATGGGGCAGCCAAGTGGAGGCCAGCAGAAGGTAGGGAGGCACTGCTCGAACAGGCGCAACAGGTTGGGATAGATAAGGCTCTTGAAGCTTTTGGGCCTGACGTGGCGGGTTTGCAGGAATTGATTATTTACAGTCTTAAAGGTACGGCGGCGTACGCGGATCACGCACTGATTTTAGGAAAAGAGGATGATAGCGTTTTCGGATTCTTCCACGAGGCTTTGGATTTCCTTACTGGCGAGAAGGCTACAGATGTAGATGCACTGGTGGGCATGGCTCTCAAGTGCGGCGAGGTTAACCTCACTGTGATGGGGCTTCTCGATGAGGCGAATACAGGAGCGTATGGGCATCCGGAACCGACGACGGTCCGAGTGACACCGATCAAAGGCAAAGCGATTCTGGTTTCGGGTCACGATCTGAAGGATCTGGCGGAATTGCTGAAGCAGACCGAAGGCATGGGTATTAACGTCTACACTCATGGTGAGATGCTGCCTGCACTGGCGTATCCGGAGTTGAAGAAGTACAAACACCTCGCAGGCAACTACGGCGGCGCCTGGCAGGACCAGCGCAAAGAGTTCGATGAGTTCCCTGGTGCGATACTGATGACTACGAACTGTATCCAGCGACCGAAGGACACCTACAAGGGGCGGATATTTACGTGTGGTTTAGTTGCTTGGCCGGGTGTTGCACACATCAGTGACGGTGATTTCTCACCTGTTATTGAGGCTGCATTGGCAGCCCCTGGATTTACAGAAGATGCCGAAGAAAAGACTATCTTGGTCGGATTCGGACACAATGCGGTCATGAGCGTGGCGGATAAGGTCATTGAAGCGGTCAAGGCAGGAAGTATCAGGCATTTCTTCTTAATTGGCGGCTGCGACGGGGCCAAGCCCGGGCGGAATTACTACACTGATTTTGCCAAAGCGGTGCCTGATGACTGTGTTATTCTGACCCTGGCCTGTGGCAAGTACCGATTCAACAAGCTTGATTTTGGTGATATAGGCGGCATACCGCGTCTGCTGGACATCGGGCAGTGTAACGATGCATACTCTGCTATACAGATTGCAGTGGCTTTAGCTGGTGCGTTCGATTGTGGAGTGAACGATCTGCCGCTTTCAATAGTGCTAAGCTGGTACGAACAGAAGGCCGTTTGCATCCTGCTAACGCTGCTTCATCTTGGGATTACCAACATCAAGCTCGGCCCGTCACTACCTGCTTTCATAGGACCGAATGTACTGAACGTGCTCGTTGAGAAGTTCAACATCGGTCCCGTTGGTGCTGTCGAGGAAGACCTGGCCAGGATGCTGGCCTAATCCGACTTCTGAAAAAGGAACAGACAATATGGTCATGCGGAACATCGTGAAGATTGACGAAGCCAAGTGCACAGGCTGTGGCCAATGCGTTACGGCCTGTGCTGAAGGCGCAATCAAGATAATCAATGGCAAGGCGAAGCTCGTCAGCGAGACATACTGCGACGGTCTTGGCGCGTGTCTGGGGCATTGTCCTGAAGATGCTATTACAGTCGAACAGCGTGAGGCTGTCGAGTTCGATGAGGAGGCCACAAAGGCGTACCTTGCATCGGAGAAGAAGTCCCAGGCCGCGAGCGGATTCGTATGTCCCGGCATGATGGCGCAGGAACTCGCAACCAGGAGCGAGGCGGCCGAAACCACAGATGTTGAGGTCCAGTCACAATTGGGCCATTGGCCCGTTCAGTTGAAGCTTGTTTCACCTGGAGCGTCATATTTTGCTGATGCCGATTTGCTGCTGGTTGCTGACTGTGTCCCCTTCGCTATGGGAGATTTTCACAACAGGTTCCTCAAAGACCATAGCGTTGTCGTAGGGTGCCCAAAGTTGGATGATGGGCAGTATTATATTGAAAAACTTGCTGAGATTATCAGAACGAACAAGTTAAAGAGCCTGACTGTAGTTCATATGGAAGTACCATGCTGTTCGAGCCTGACGCACATCGCTCGCCAGGCAATCGCCGATTCTGGAGCTAACATACCGTTCGAAGATGTTACAGTGGGCCTCAAAGGTGGCGTAGTCAGGACCGAGACAATAGATCAATGAACTTTGTGATGTTAAGATATCAATCATGGTTGATTTTGTAAAAAATGTTGCCTTGGACTTTCAGGATACCCTGGCCGAGATGTCACCCTACCTGCTTTTCGGATTCCTTGTAGCAGGTTTCCTTTCTGTGCTTGTTTCACAGAAACTTGTGGAGCGGCATCTCGGCGGCAGGGGAATTTTGCCTCTCGTAAAAGCGTCGTTATTTGGTGTCCCACTGCCCTTATGCTCGTGCGGAGTGATCCCTGTCTCCATGTCGCTCCATAAGCACGGTGCAAGCAAGGGCTCCACCATCGCATTCCTGCTATCCACGCCTCAGACGGGAATTGACAGCATTTTTGTAACGCTCAGTCTGTTAGGCCCGGTCTTCGCAATTTTCAGACCGCTGGTGGCTTTTGCAACCGGGCTTATCGGCGGAACACTTGTCAACGTCATTGCGGATCGAAATCCAGCACCGCACGAACACTCAGAAAAATGCACGGATGACTGCTGCAACGAGTCCAAAGGCGGAAAGATCAGCAGGGCGTTTAAGTATGGATTTGTAAACTTGCCTCGCGATATTGGCAAAGCCATGTTGGTGGGACTTCTCGTCGCGGCTGTTCTCTCGGCCCTGGTCCC
>CAZYMD010000090.1:0-12437 GCA_964649005.1 uncultured Pirellulales bacterium | reverse complement strand
CATCGCAATGACCAATTAGACGTCTTTCTGTCATTGCGAGGTTATGAACCGTTAGGTTTATGGCCGTGGCAATCTCAATCACATAACCATCGTGTTTGGAACAGGCCCGAAAGCGGGAATCCAAGGTGCTTTGTTTGAGTACCTAAGCATGACCGATTGTATTTAGCACCAATCCACACTCATCAGCGCAGACGCCTGAAAAGCCCGGGCGACAAACCAAAGACTCTCTTGAACGCCCGCGAAAAGTGAAACGGGTCGTTGAAACCGAGTTCATATGCAACCTGCTTGACTAAGACGTCAGGCTTCTGTAGTTTTTGGGCCGCGATGTTCATCTTAAGCCGCATCAGGTATTCGTATGGACTCTGATCGTCGAAACGTCTGAAGAGCCTGCACAAATAAGCCTCATCTACATGGCATTGCTCGGCTACCTGCTTCAGAGTCCTGAGATTCGTCGGATTGTCGCGAATGAATTCCCGGCATTTCTGGTAAGTGGTGAACGCTGCCGTTGAGCCTGTGTCTTCGACAACAGTGGTCTCAGCGATTTTCAAAACTAAGTGTTCCACCAGCGTAGCACAAATGAGAGAGCTGAATCGGCTGGCCGTCTTGCCATTCTCGATAAGATCGTCGAAGATTCGCATGATTGCTTCAGGCGACGTTACCTGCACAATACTTCCAGGCGATAGTGCGTACCTGTGAAGCATTGTCTTGGCCTTGGATCCAGTGAAGTCTACGAAGTACTTCACGAACGGTGCGCCCGGATCGTTTGATATGATGTGTCCGACCCCTGGTCCATAGGAAAAGACGTTCCCAGGCAGTAAAGTATGGCTCTGGTCTTTAACCTTCAGAAGCCCCTTGCCCCTGGCGACAAACTCGATAGAGTAGAAAGGAAAGTCAAGACGGTTTATGCAATATTCCGGCTCACATCGCTCCCAACCGCCGCAGACGACGGTCAATTGCTGATGGGCGCGCGAGTAGTTGTCGAGGTAGAACCAGTCCGCCTCAGACACCTGGTGCGAGAAGAAGTCGGGAATTGAACGTTTTTTCTTTGTTTCGACTGCCATAGAAAAAGTCAATAATAGCCATGTATTGGACAACAATTGCTATTCTCGTCACCCAGAGAATGATTATACTACATTTGCGTTGTCATGGAAAGTCAATATGAGACAGGTTTGTGTTGTTTAGAAGAATCTAACAAAACCCTCTCTTGCTATTACTGTCATTCCCGTGAAAGCGGGAATCCAGGATTTTTTGTTAGGGGCTTTTGATTTCCGTTCAAGTGGCATATATACACACTAAAACAAGTGGAAGGAAACAACCGTGGGCAAAAAAGAAAATGACAAAGCAGCTTCGGTCCTGAACAAGGACGATCAAATTGTAATCGGTGGAGCAGGCGGTTTCATCGCCGGTGCGCTTGCCAAATATTTCCACGATCAGGGCTTCACCCGTATACGCGCCATAGACAAAAAGCCTCTGCCCCAGTGGTATCAGCATACGCCCGGTGTTGAGTCTTTGTGCATGGACCTGAGCGACGAGGACAACTGTAAGCGAGCATGTGAAGATGCCGTGGAAGTCTACAATTTTGCAGCCGATATGGGTGGTATGGGATTCATCGAGCGATTTCGCGTGGAGTGCTTGAGGAGTATTCTTATCAACACGCACATGATTGAATCGGCCTACCGAGCAGGCGCGCAAAGGTTCTTCTTTTCCTCTTCCGCATGTGCCTACAACGTTGAGCTTCAGAAAGACACAAACTGTCGGGCACTGAAGGAATCCGATGCATTCCCTGCTATGGCCGAGCGAGGCTATGGCTGGGAGAAGCTCATGTCCGAAATGTTCTGCCAGGAATACTGGGCTGAACGTGGGATGAAGACTGCAATAGCAAGGTTCCATAACGTCTATGGCCCATGGGGAACATGGGATGGCGGTCGAGAGAAGGCCCCGGCGGCAATCAGTCGCAAAGTTATCGAGGCCAAGGATACCGGATCGAGCAAAATCACTATTTGGGGAGATGGTACGCAGACGCGAAGTTTCATGTATATCGATGACTGCATACAGGGCATCGATATGATTATGCATTGCGAGGATTTGATCGCCGTACCGATCAACCTCGGTTCCAACTACATAATCTCAATAAACGATCTTGTCTCACTCGCTGAGAAAATAGGAGGAGTAAAGTTAGAGCGAGACTACGATCTCAATGCTCCCAAGGGCGTGGCGGGACGCAACAGCGACAACACATTCATCAAAAAGGTGCTGGGCTGGGAGCCGAACACGCCTCTCGAAAAGGGCATGGAAGCTACATACAAATGGATCGAAAAACAGTACATGGATCGTAAATCTGGCAAACGGACAGTCAGCTAAGTTGAGAGTGACATCGGACAAATTCTTCCTTTTTGTGTGTAAAAGCAGAGTGAACGGATGACTTCGGATAAGCAACTCCAAATCAAGGATATTGTCGGAAAGCTCCAATACAGGCTCGCCCTTGCTGGGGGCTGGATAGACCAGCCATTCGTCTCGAAGCACAATCCATCCCCGCCCGGTTCAATGGTGGTCGTCGCGGTGGAGCCGCAGTTTCGCTGGATGAATAGAAGCGGCATCTGCGGCAGCACTCGTGAAATTGCTATGGAATTATGGAAAGGCGAATTGCCGGATAAAGACCCGAAGCTGCTCGTACAGGAGCTTTATGCTGCTGAGAACGAAGGCAAAGCCGAGCCTTCAGGTTCTCAGGACATGATCGGCCTTGTATACCCGGGTGTCAGTCGCCTCGATTACGATTTCGAGTCTCATGGCGGTATTTTTCCAAAACATATTGAGTCCAACAACGATCCCGCCGTTGCCGAATGGCTTAGCCGGATCATTCATGTAATCACTGTTGCGCCTCGTCCTGACCGCTACAATCCACTGGAGCAGAAGAACCTGAATCCCGAGTGGATTCGCAGACTTGGGCAATCAGGCAAGGATTGCTACGACGCAATAGTCACTCAGGACATTGGTAAACTCGGCGCATCCATGAACGAGTGCATGGAATGCTGGGAGGCGATTCTGCCCGGTACAGTCCGGCATCCCACACTCACTATCGATCTGCTTACACTCCTGAAGTACTATCAATCCCGCTATATCGGCGCCATGTACTCTGGTTGCGGCGGAGGATATCTTTACGTTGTCTCCGAAGAATCCGTCCCAGGCGCCTTCGAAGTCAAATTTCGAGTCAAAATATCATGAGCGATATGCCAAAATCAGCAGTCGTATCAGGCGGATTCGATGACATTCGGTCCCGCGACATTCGCTTTCTGGAGCAAGCGGCAAAGTTTGGCAGCCTGCACGTCTTGCTCTGGGACGATCGACTGTTGCAGTCAGTAACGGGCAAAGAGCCAAAGTTCCCGATAGAAGAGAGGCTCTATTATCTCCGCGCGATTCGTTTCGTAGAGCATGTCAATATTATCGCTAATGAGCAGAATACCGAGGTGTTGCCCGATATCGAAGACCTCCAGCCTGCTCTCTGGATTCTACGTGAAAATGGCGAGACAGAAGCGAAGCGCGCTTATTGTCAGACCAATGCTATCGAATGCAGAATTGTTGGTGAAAAGGAACTGGCGAACCTTCAAGACAACTACACTTCAACATATGATGGCCCCTCCAAACCTAAGAAAGTCCTGGTTACCGGGTGTTTTGACTGGTTCCATACAGGCCACATACGTTTTTTCGAAGAAGTTTCCGAGCTTGGCGATTTATACGTCGTGTTGGGCCACGATGCGAATATCAGCCAGCTCAAGGGAGCGGGACACCCGATGTTCAATCAGGATGAACGCAGGTACATCGTCCAGTCAATACGATATGTGCACCAGGCCCTAATTTCCACAGGGAACGGTTGGCTGGACGCCGAGCCTGAGCTGCTTCGCATCAAACCGGATATATATGCAGTTAACGAAGATGGGGACAAACCTGTAAAACGGAAGTTCTGCGAGGATCATGGGATCGAATATGTTGTACTTAGCAGGATACCCAAAAAAGGGCTTCCAAGGCGAACAAGCACCGATCTTCGAGGCCATTGATAGTGGATTTCCAGAATCTAAACTGATTCGTCACACAAATATGGAAAAGGAGTAATTAACATGAGCACGTATACTATGATATTGAAAGCATTGGTTAAGAGTCTTTTGATAGCTGTCATAATTGTGTCTGTTGCCCAGCCGGTTGCACTGGCGGCTCCCTACACAGAGAATTGGGACTCGCTTTCCAAACATCAAATCCCTGAATGGTTCAAGGACGCCAAATTCGGCATATACGCCCACTGGGGTGTCTACTCTGTTCCCGCCTATGGCAATGAGTGGTATCCGCGGAACATGTATCGCGATGGCGATAATACATTCAAGCATCACAAGGAGACATGGGGCGATCAGTCGAAGTTCGGCTATAAGGATTTTGTGCCGATGTTCAAGGCCGAAAAATTCGACGCTGAAAAGTGGGCGGAAATATACCAGCGAGCCGGCGCAAAATTCGCCGGTCCCGTCGCCGAGCATCACGATGGCTTCTCCATGTGGGCCAGCAAAGTCAACAGATGGAACGTCGGCGACATGGGACCAAAGCGTGACATTACTGGTGAGCTTATCGAGGCCCTTCGCAAACGCGGCATCAAGATTGTCACTTCATTCCACCATGCCTTTAATATACAGGGCTACTATACTGCCAAAGAAGGATGGGACACGGTGGATCCCAAGTACGCTGATCTCTATGGATTTCCTGGTATGGAAGATCGTACGCTCGCTCACGACCGCTGGTTTGGAAAGCTCAAGGAAGTGATCGACAGGTATCAGCCGGACCAGATATGGTTCGATTTCGGTCTTGGCAAGATCCCGGACCAATACAAACTAAAGATGACTGCATATTACTACAATAAAGCGGATGATTGGGGCAAAGAGGTTGTTATTACCCGCAAGGACAATTACCTGCCTGAAGGAGTGGGAGTTCTCGATATCGAGCGAGGGCGCATGAAGGATATGGGCAAGGAACTTTGGCAAACAGATGACTCCGACGCCAGAAACAGTTGGTGCTGGGTGCATAATCTTGATGTTAAACCCGCGGAGGAAATGATTCATGAGTTGATCGATATCGTCAGCAAGAACGGTGTGCTATTGTTGAATGTTTGTCCCAAGGCGGATGGAACGATTGATGACGACCAGCAAATAATGTTGCGAGAGATGGGGGATTGGCTGAAAGTCAATGGCGAGGCTATTTATGCTACGCGCCCCTGGGAGACCTTTGGTGAAGGGCCTACGCGACTTGCCAAGGGTGGGGGGTTCCTTGATGCTATAACCTATACCGCTCGGGACGTTCGCTACACACGCTCGAAGGATGGCAAGACATTGTATGCGATTTTAATGGGTTGGCCCAAAGAGGATGTCACTTTGCAGTCTGTAAAAATAAACAGAGCAGGGGGCAACGCAAAGGTGGAACTGATCGGTCACAACACATCGCTGACTTATAGCGTTAATAAGAAAGGCCAGCCTGTTATTAAGATGTCTGCTTTGTCAAGCGATCAGCGTCCCTGCGAGTATGCGTACGTTCTCAAAGTAAGCGGTTTTGATTTTAAGGCAAGCTCTGAAGTCGCCTTCATGACTGGCGATGCAGTCAGTCTCTTGGCGGATAAGGCTGTGCTCGATGGCGACAAGATTAACAGCGAAAAGAAGAATGGCCGGACCAATATCGGCTTCTGGGACAATCCGAAAGAGAACATTCATTGGCTTTTAAGGCTTCGTAATCCAGGTACATATAGTGTACGTGGCGAATTCACGGCAGCAAACGGACCAACGAAGCTTACACTAACAGTAGCAGGCAAAGAAGTATCTTTCAAAGTTCCCAAAACCGATGGCTGGGAAAAGCCTGAGTTTGTCGATATGGGACAAATCAAGTTCGATGCGTCAGGCATTTACCATGTTGTACTAAAGCCAACCGATCTTAAGAGTTGGAAAGCGATTAATGTTTGGCAGATTCAATTCGCCAGGATGCTGGATTAAAAAGCTCCTGGGCCGTGGATATTTCCACGGATGGAGAATACTGCCTATATATTGCTGATGAGTGCTTTGACAACTGTGACCAGCCGTTTTGCTATGGCGCTCCAGGGCTTGGTGCTGCTGCGTGCCAGCTCTCAGCGTCGTTCCATAGAGCGGGATGGGCGATGGCATCGTTAATCGTCAGCGAATTGCCGCCACCATCGGTGGTGGAGTACCAGGCGTCACTGTATTCTAATCTCATTATTGCAGCTTCAAGGGGCCATGCAAGCGTAAGAACGATCTTCTCGCCGCTATTGCTTAGACTGCCCGTATATTGGCCGGCAACACGCGGCCCCGTCCCATAGACAGACTTAAACGCGGCCTGATTCTCAACAACGAGGACATACTCGCCAGAGCCAAGCTGCATGGCTGGAAACTCAAATTCAATACCATCGACAAATCGGACACCATCGAGGGCGAGCGGTTTGTCCGTTATATTCTTAAGCTCGATGTAGTCGTAGCGGCTACCCTGTGGAGCGTGGTACATGATCTCGGTAATACGTAGACCTTCCATCTGGTCCAACGCATCAGGATAGGGGAACTCGCCATAGTCCACTGTCGTAGTCGAGGCCTCCAATTCGGCGGAGATAAGAAAATCGCTGCTGCCCAGTCCGTCATTAAGGCCGTGGATTGCCAGTACGTTGTTGTCTGGCTTCAATGCGCTGAGGTAATCGGAGACATCGATATATTCGAAGAGAACCGCGGCTGAATCACTGTGACCACCGTCGGCGCCGGAATCCCACTGAGGCGTGCCTGTAAAATTACGCCTCGCTGACTCAAGCTCGACTCCGTTTATGTACGCCACGAATCCATCATCATATCGTATCTTCAAGGTCATACTGGTGAAATCAGCCAAGTTGCCCCCATCAACTGTGAATGGGATGCGGATATAGCAGGTTTCACTGATGTTGTCCATCGGTGCTCTAACATCAAGGGAGATAAGACTTACATAATTGACTGTATCGGAAGCGTGAGTCTCGAAACCAACACCGCCCGGATTGCCAATGCCCCGCAGCCAGGTCGAATCATTGAAACCAGGATCAGATTTCCACGTCTGTCCGACTTGACTTGACGAAGTGGGAATAATCGCGCGTTTAGTCGCGTTCTCGGCAGCGAGGACGGTCGTAGTGGTGGTTATTATGGCTGGGGCAGTATTAGCCACCCCTGGAGTCGGCAGGTCAAAGAACTCGTAGTTGCTCGAACCATCCGGGGCGCGCCCTTGTGATACATCCGTCATCTGAGGACCATACAGCACCTGATCTATCATGCTCAAGTCCTCATCGAACAAGCCTATTATCTCGCCGTCTGCAGAGAGCTTGAAATTCAGCTCCGAAGCGTTGTTGCCGCCGTTGGGCCTGAAAATTGCGTATCCTTTACCCGGAATAAAGCTCAGCGGCACGATTTTGTGCCTATTCGGTTCGGCCACAGGATCATCCGTCAGATACAGGCCTGCAAGCGACACAGGCAGCGGATGCGGATTGTACAGCTCGATATAATCATCGTCGAAGAGCACCTGACCGTTGGCGAACCACTCGTTGATCTTCAAGGTATATGGATCTCCCAATGGCTGGGCGATATTGGCCGAGCCAAAGGTCATCTGATTGAGCTTCCATTGACGGTCCCGGCCGACACGTCCAATTGAGTAATCATTTATCTGGGGCCCGAACTCGACGGAATCCAGCAGGTTCCTGCTGCCATCCGGATTTGGCTTGTCGTATAGATACAACGCCTCGCCATCAGCCAAGAGGGCAAAGCCAAGGTGATTCTGCAAGGTTGTAAGATCGCCGTAGAGGACCATGTAATCGCCTGGATTCATAATCGTTTTCGAGGCGGTTGCTGGGCTAAACTCGAACTTGTTAGGCTCGGCGGGATTGTCGGAAAGGCACATGCCAGTCAGGTTGATAGATGTGGGGCCATCGTAGTAAAGCTCGATAATATCCGGGTCGTTACCATGAGTGTGCGCAAGTATCTCGTTTATTACCAGTTCGGAACGCAAAGTGTCGATAATCCAGGTTTGCGATACGGCGGGAGTCGCTTCACTCTGCCACACGCCCGCTGAGTTCTTGCCGATTGCATAAACCGTATAGGATTGGCCGTTACTAAGATCTGTAAGCACTACCGGTACATCTACGGTCCTCTCATCGCTCCACCGGCCGGTCGGGCTGTTCAGCGAATATTTATAACTGACAATACCCGGTCCGCCGACGGTTAATGTTGCATTAGTATGGTAAGTCACAGCGGGAGGCTCGCCCGAAATCGCAGCCCCTGAAGGAACCATAGCGCCCATATCAAGACCCCAAGCCCCTATCCCAATAGCTCCTGAATCGCTCTTCAAGTGAAAATCGCCACCATCCATATCGACAAACAGTGGATCGGCGTCAATATTATCCATTCCAAAACTGTGCCATTGAGCCGGCAGGTCTGAATTATAAATCAAAGGCATAACAGCAGGGCCATAACCCGGATAGCTTGGATTGTCGAACATATTCAGGAATATCCCGGCATTGTCCATGAAGATATTGCCTTCGAGAACAATTCCTTGTCCAGGGTCCGTACCGCGGCCTGGCTCTCCGAAATTGATCGAGGACATAGTCGCTCCGATGAAGACGTTGTTCTGCGCGGTGACTGAGACACCGTTCTTGAGCAACACATGATGATCGCAGCCGAGGAATATGCTCCGGGCGATGGTAATGTCGCTCTCGTCGTCGGTTGCGATGGCGTTAGCGGTGCTGCTGTTGGAATTGCTGTCGGCGCCGCTGGCGAAATTCATGAAGACGTTGCCTTCTAAATATGCATCCGTTCCGTCCAGATCGAGTGCATCGTCGCCGCCACCGGGGAAAAAGCTGTTGTATACCTGTAAGATCGGCCCCGGTCGTTTGCCGCCGGTAAAGTCGATAATGTCGTTGTAGCCTGTCGCAGTTCCAAATGTGCAGCCATCGAAAATCAAATATTCATCTCCGCTAAGACCAACGCCGTGAATTGGCTCGGTGCTTCCAACGGATGGAAAAATCGAATTTAGACAGATCACGCTGGGATGGTCGATGTTTAGGACCCTGGTGTTTGTTCCCGACCAGGTTACGTTATCGATAGTCAGCCGCGCATCCTGGACATCGGTCGATTCGCCTTGTCCGTCCCCGTATTCAAGATCAAGATACGCCAGTCGATTGTCTTGCAGGGTTGCGTTGAACTTAACGCCGTCCCAATGCGCCCCACCTGGCACGGAAGTCAGTCGTATGCGGTTATACTCTGTGCCTTCTGCGACGAGTCGCCCACCGCTTGTGGCGGTTATACCTGTACCTGCGTCGAAGAATAGAGTGGTTCCTGGCTGTATTGTAAGAGTGATACCATTGCCAACAGTAATATCCCCATTTACGTGCCACGGGCCGGAAGCGGCATTGAGAGTTCTGGTTCCAACCGCACCTGAAATCAGGCTAATATTGCTATCGTCATACCAGATATCGATGTATTTACGATCTACCTCGTGTGCATCGGGATTGCTGCTGCCGCCTATGTTGTCGAACGCCTGGACGATTATGCGGTTAATGCCTGGATTCAGGGGAACGTTACTAATCGACCACTCACCGTCGACGCCCGACCACTGAGCAGTCTGGTTGTTGACAAGAACCAGACGAGTTTTGACTGCATCGCCTGTTCCATTCAGCGAAGTAAAATTCGTTGTACTCCTATGGTACCCGCCCAATTGTGGAAGATCGCTAACAACAGTCAGTTCTGATGGAATCAGCGAGAGAATATAAGCATTGCGCTCGGCAGCGAAATCCTTCATCTGCTGAATAGCGCCCGCTGGAACAAAACCTCCGAGCATTTCGTCCAGGCACGGATTGAGCTGTTCAGCAGAGAATACCGTTTCAATCAAATTTTTCAGGTGCCAATAGTAGCGGTGTATAAACTCCGGATTCAGAACCATACGTTCCAAAGCCGGGATGCCTGGATCATCGGTAATAAACCGAAAAATTCCGTGATTGGTGCGTCCTACGCTATCTCCCATGCCGAAAATTGAGTCCAAATCGTGCTGAATCAGTTCGAATCGAGGATCTTCAACTCCGCAATAGAGGTAGTAATCGTCACCATCGCCGTTAGCAAGGGTGGTCTCGCTGTTGTCAAGAATCGTATTGACGGCAATTAAACGAAGCCACTGTTCGACATCGGCAACACTTTTAACTGTATCAACGTAGCTGTCGTCCGGGGTATTGTCGCTCAAAGCGTATGTCAAGCCGATTAGGTCGGACCAGTCATCCGCTGCAACGTTTGTCTCCTTGAAATAATGTTCACGATAGTGACTCGCATCTGCAACCGGGCCTTCGTATCTAAGGTTTGCGTGGTCTCCGCCTACGCGCATGCATTTATAAGCATTGCCGTTACTGTTACCTGGGAAATGATTCCCCGCAAAGTCACTGTCGATAACTTCAAGATGGACATACGAACCGTACATCTTGTTGCCGAGTTCGGCCATGTTTTCCCCGTTGAGTCGTACCTGGACAGCGGCGGACTGCGGTTCAGCCAGGCCCGCCAGACGGAACAACGCATTGCCGGCCAACTGGAGGTAAGTGTACTTGGTATTAAGAATAGCTGCTGTGGAATTCTTCCACGGCCGATCATTTGCAAAATTGATGCGATAATTGTTGGGTGGGTCGTTCCGCGATCCGTGCCCGCGGTTGCGGATTCCGGCGCTGTAACGGATATCAATATCCACCCCGTCAACGCTTACGAACGTCAGGTTCATATGAGCGTTACTGTTATATTCGGAGCCGGAGGAATCACCGATATCCAGAAGCCTGTTTTTCTCCATCCCTGTCAATATCAAATAATAAACCGGCTGGTCACCGGCAGTCCAGTATGCCGGATCAAATGTGCTGTCCACTTGGTACAAAGCATTCGTAACCTGCTCGGGCGTACCGTCCATCATACTCGGAGCAGGCCACGTGCGTGCGTTCCCAGCGGCATCTCGCGACTCAACGAAGAACTCAATTATACTGCCATGCGGATAAGCAGGTATCCTGGCGCCGTATACGCTGTCGCCCGCGATCCCATCGCCGTGCATCCCATCGTCATACATCGGCACATTGTTATATTCGCCGGCATTGTAGTGTGGATAGATATCCTCGTCGCCGGTTTGATACGTGGAGCTGTCAATTCTATAGTGCAGTCTGGCCGAAACGCCGCCGCTCGACTCATCCATGATCCCAGCCGTCACTGTCACAACATCGTTAGGTCCCGGAATAATCGGCCAATGCCCGACATTCAGAACCAATGGTGCGATATCATTATCATGCACCGAATTCAATGAGCCTGGAGTGCCTCCATTGCTCTTCGAAGCCGACCAGTTCTGTCCATACTCGTTGGGCAAGGCCGGATTAATCAGCTCGAGAGATTTACCCTGACCGTCATGCGCATCCGACCATTGCCACCCACGATGCCTGTAATCAACAGGACCCAACTCGCGCACGGCCCAGTCACCCTGGTCCGCATAGCTCAGCTTATCAATCAGCACCCCGGTATTGTCGACAAGCTCGACCGTCTCGCCGGAGTTGCTGAGCTTGCCTTCCCAGCCTCCAACAACGTTCGCAACGCTCGGATGCTTTACCTTGAACGCATTCACATCCGAGGCAATTACATAGTACTGGCCTACGCCGAGTATAACATCGTCAGCTATCGTATAGTTAATTCCGTTTGTGAATCGCCAGCCAAGCAGTCCAACGGGCTCCTCGCCGTTATTGTACAGCTCGATGTATTCCTCGCCGATATTTTCAGGCGTGTTCTCAGGGTGTCCGGGATGATACATAATCTCGTTGATGACAACCTTAACCGGTTTACCCTTGTTGGCCGCACCGGGAGTAGCGCTGCCTAACTCAAAAGTTATCCAGTTGTTGCTACCATCAGGCAGCCTACCGCGAGACCTGTCCTCAATCTGTTTTGTAAAGCTGACGACGTCTATGGGATTCTTGTCTTTATCATATATCCCGATCTGGTCACCGCTCTTGCCAAGGTTGAAGTTTACGTGCAAAGGTCCCTGCACAGGGTCGCTGTCGGCCCAGAGAAGCAGATAGCCATGGGCCCTGACGGTCGTCTGGGTTGGTAAACCAGCCGGTATCCGCCACCAAGTCGCGTCATCCCTGACGTACAAGCCCCCAATATCGATATCCTCATTACCATAGTTATATATCTCGAACCAATCGGGGAATTCGCCGTTTTCATCCGGGTCTTCAATTGTGCCATTGTTGTCAGCCATAAACTCATTGATAACCAGAGAATAGGCGCCCTGAGCCATCCAGTTCTTAGCCAATCTTGCGAAATCCTGCATATTGACCCCCACAACGCCATCAATATCAGCAGGGCACCCATGGGATAGGCAATCGGCATCAAGCCACT